>NC_008048.1:1266666-1583333 GCF_000013985.1 Sphingopyxis alaskensis RB2256
CGGGCCGTGAAAGCATGTCGGAGGCGACGCAGGCGCTCTGCTTCATGGCGGGCGCGAACAGCATCTTCACCGGCGACAAGCTGCTGACGACCGCGAACGCGGGTGACAATGCCGACGCGGCGCTGTTCGCGAAGCTGGGGCTGCGGCCGATGGAGAGCGAAGAGCCGATGCGGATGGAGGCGGCGGAGTGAAATATTGGCGGCCAGCCATCGTGACGTTGCTGATCGTCGCGCTTCTTTACTGGCTGATGTTCGCGTCGGGCATGTTCATGCACGGCGATCCGATTGAATGATTCCCCTCCCGCTTGCGGGAGGGGTTAGGGGAGGGCCTGTTCCCTCTGTGGAAGTTTCGATCTTCGTTTGCGGACAGGCCCTCCCCCGGCCCCTCCCGCAAGCGGGAGGGGAGTGAAGAGTGTTCAAGAAAATCCTGATCGCCAACCGCGGCGAAATCGCCTGCCGCGTCATCAAGACCGCGCGCCGCATGGGCATCGCGACGGTCGCCGTCTATTCGGACGCCGATGCGCGCGCGCCCTTTGTCCAGATGGCTGACGAGGCGGTGCATATCGGGCCGTCGCCCGCGTCCGAATCCTATCTGGTCGCCGACAAGATCATCGCCGCGTGCAAGGCGACGGGCGCCGAGGCGGTGCATCCGGGCTATGGCTTCCTGTCCGAGCGCACCAGCTTCGCCGAGGCGCTCGCGAAGGAAAATATCGCCTTCATCGGCCCGCCGGTGAACGCGATCGCGGCGATGGGCGACAAGATCGAGTCGAAGAAGCTCGCGAAAGAGGCGGGGGTCAATGTCGTCCCCGGCTTCGTCGGCGAGATCCGCGACACCGAACATGCGGTCGAGATTTCGAACGAGATCGGCTATCCGGTGATGATGAAGGCGTCGGCGGGCGGCGGCGGCAAGGGGATGCGCCTCGCCTATGACGAGAAGGACGTCCGCGAGGGGTTCGAGGCGACCAAGCGCGAGGGGCTCAACAGCTTTGGCGACGACCGCGTGTTTATCGAGAAGTTCATCCTCAACCCGCGCCATATCGAAATCCAGATCCTCGGCGATCAGCACGGCAACATTCTCTACCTCAACGAGCGCGAATGCAGCATCCAGCGGCGGCATCAGAAGGTCGTCGAGGAAGCGCCGTCGCCCTTCGTCACGCCGAAGATGCGTCAGGCGATGGGCGAGCAGTGCGTCGCGCTGGCGCGCGCGGTCGGCTATTACAGCGCAGGCACGGTCGAGCTGATCGTGTCGGGCGCCGACCCGACGGGCGAGAGCTTCTACTTCCTCGAAATGAACACGCGGCTGCAGGTCGAGCATCCGGTGACCGAGGCGATCACCGGCATCGACCTGGTCGAGCAGATGATCCGCGTCGCCGCGGGCGAAAAGCTGGAGATGACGCAGGACGACATCAAGATCGACGGCTGGGCGATCGAGAATCGCGTCTATGCCGAAGATCCCTATCGCGGCTTCCTGCCCTCGACCGGGCGGCTCGTGCGCTACCGCACCCCCGTTCCCGCATGGACGGGCGACGAGCGCGGCGTCGATGGTGTGCGCGTCGATGCGGGGGTTGAGGAGGGCGGCGAGGTGTCGATCTTCTACGACCCGATGATCGCGAAGCTGGTGACATGGGGCAAGACGCGCGACGAGGCGGCGGACCTTCAGGTCGCGGCGCTCGACCGTTTCGAGATCGAGGGGCTGGGCCACAATATCGATTTCGTGTCGGCGATCATGCAGCACCCGCGCTTCCGCTCGGGCGAACTGACGACGGGCTTTATCGCCGAGGAATATCCCGAGGGGTTCCACGGTGCCGACACCAGCGAGGATGTGACCCAGGCACTCGCCGCCATCGCGGGCTTTATGGCGAGCGCCGAAGCCGACCGCGCACGGCGCACCGACGGACAGCTCGGCGACCGGCTCGACCCGCCCGCCAAGTGGCAGGTGACCATCGGCGGCGCGAGCCACAAGGTGAAGATCGGCCGCAAGCACATCAAGGTCGATGGTGAGAAGGTCGATATCGCGCTCGAATATACGCCGGGCGACCGGTTGGTGGTCGCCGAGATCGACGATAGCGAGCTTGCGGTGAAGGTCGCCAAAACGCGCACCGGCTGGCGCATGACGACGCGCGGGCGCATCCATGACGTGCGCGTGCTGCCTTGGCATGTCGCACCACTCGCAAGCCATATGATCGAGAAGATCCCGCCCGACCTGTCGAAGTTTCTGATCTGCCCGATGCCCGGCTTGCTTGTCGCGCTGCATGTGGGCGAGGGCGACAAGGTCGAGGCAGGTCAGCCGCTCGCGACGGTCGAGGCGATGAAGATGGAAAATATCCTGCGCGCCGAAAAAGCGGGCGTTGTGAAGTCGGTCAATGCAGCGCAGGGCGACAGCCTGGCGGTCGATGCCGTGATTTTGGAGATGGAGTGACCGCAGAATAGAAATGCCGTGCTCCCGCAAAGGCGGGAGCCCATCTTCGGTCGGTGCAAATTTGAATCCACCGGCGATGGGTCCCCGCCTTCGCGGGGACACGCGAAGGAAGATCGCAATGCACCTGAACCACGACACCGACGCCCCCGCCGCCGACCCCATCAGCTTCGACGATTTCCTCCGTGTCGACATCCGGATCGGCACGATCGTCGAAGCCGCACCCTTTCCCGAAGCGCGCAAGCCCGCGTTCAAGCTGAAGATCGACTTCGGCCCCACGATCGGCGTGAAGAAAAGCAGCGCGCAGATCGTCGAACGGTACATGCTGGAGGAACTGGTCGGGCGACAGGTCGCCGCGGTCGTCAACTTCCCGCCGCGCCAGATCGGCAAGTTCCTGTCCGAAGTCTTGACGCTGGGCTTTGCCGACGCCGAAGGCGCGGTGATCCTGTTTGCGCCCGACCGTTCCGTGCCGAACGGATCGCGGCTGTTTTGACTATTGTGCAGGCTTCGGGGTGGAGAGCCGGCCCGTCGTCTCTTTCGGTTCGCATCGAGCCCTTCGACTGGCTTGCAGGCGCTCCGGATAAACCAGGGTCGAGATGCCTATCGGGGTTGTGCGATGCCGATGGGTGTCTCGACTTCGCGCGACACAAACGGATTGGGGAGGCGGCAACGGATCGTTTCGGTCGTAATCGGTCGTCTGGCTCAATCCTCCACCAATGCCACCGCCCGGATCCACCCCGCGCTGGCGCGTTCGATCTTCACTGGAAAGCAGCTGAAGGTGAAGCCGGTCGCCGGGATCGCCGACAGGTTGGTCAGCTTCTCGATCTGGTAATAGGGCCGGATGCGGCCCGCCTTGTGGCCCTCCCAGATGATCGAAGGATCGCGCGTTTCGGCCCAGCGCTTGGCCGTGTGGCTGAACGGCGCGTCCCAGCTCCACGCGTCGGTGCCGACAACCTGCACGCCGCGCTCGGTGAGGTAAAGCGTCGCCTCGGCGCCCATGCCGCAGCCCTGGTCGATGAAATTGTCGCTGCCATAGACCGCGCCCGACTGGACGAGCACAATGTCGAAGGGTTGCAGGTCATGCCCGATGCGCGCCAGTTCGGCCTCGACCTCGGCAGCGCTCACGACATGACCGTGGGGGCGATCCGAAAAGTCTAGCTTCACTCCGGGGCGAAAAAACAGGTCGAGCGGCGCCTCGTCGATCGACGGGGCAGGGGATGCGCCGCCGTCGGTGGTCGAATGATAATGCCAGGGCGCGTCCATGTGGGTGCCGTTGTGCGTGCTCAATGACAGCATCTCGACCGCCCAGCCCTCGCCGTCGGGCAGGTCTTCGCGCGTCAGTCCGGGGAAGAACATCGCAATCTGCTCCCACGTCTGGTCGTGGGTCATATAGCTGATCTGCGGTCGCATCACCGGCGGGTCGGACACGACGTCGTTGGTGATCGGGATCGAAAGGTCGATGAACTGCATGATGCACAGCTTGCCATCCAAATGACGTCACGCCAAGAAGGCTTGCGCGGTGGCGCAGGCCAGCTAAACCCACCCAAACCCGTTTGTGTCGAGCAAAGTCGAGACACCCTTCGCTCGTGCATGTCTTAAGGGCATCTCGACTTTGGTTTATCCGGAGCGCCTGCAAGGCAGCCGAAGGGCTCGACGCGAACGGGAGGGGACAGGCCGGGGAGGCCAAGGGAGAGCATATGACCGATGCAGCCGCCGTCGCCGACCATGGCGCGGTCTATCAGCCGACGCAGAAAGATATCCGCATGGTCATCGCCGCATCGTCGGCGGGGACGGTGTTCGAATGGTATGATTTCTTCATCTACGGCACGCTCGCGGCGATCATCGGCAAGGCCTTTTTCCCAAGCGACAATGCGACCCTCGAAACCCTGCTCGTCTGGGCCGGCTTTGCGGTCGGTTTTGGATTCCGCCCGCTCGGTGCCGTCCTCTTCGGCTTCCTCGGCGACCGGCTGGGCCGCAAATATACCTTCCTCGTAACCGTTACCCTGATGGGCATCGCGACTGCGGGGGTCGGGATGATCCCGTCGGCGGCGACGATCGGCGTCGCCGCGCCAATCATCGTCATCCTGCTGCGGATATTGCAGGGGCTCGCGCTTGGTGGCGAATATGGCGGCGCGGCCATCTATGTCGCCGAACATTCGCCGCCCGGAAAGCGGGGTTTCTATACCAGCTTCATCCAGGCGAGCGTCGTCGGCGGCTTCGTGCTCAGCCTGATCGTTGTGCTCGGGTGCAAGGCGCTGATGCCCGATGCCGTCTGGGAAAGCTGGGGGTGGCGCGTGCCCTTCCTCCTGTCGCTCATCCTGCTCGGTATTTCGCTGTGGATGCGCCTCAAACTTTCCGAAAGCCCGGTCTTCCAGGCGATGAAGCAGGAGGGCGAACTGGCGCGTAATCCGCTGAAGGAAAGCTTTACCTATCCGGGCAATCCGCGGCGCATCTTCATTGCGCTGTTCGGCATCGCTGCCGGGCTCACGGTGATCTGGTACACGGCGATGTTCTCCGGCCTCTCCTTCCTCAAAGGCCCGATGAAGGTCGAGGAGACCGCCGCCGAAATCATCGTCGGCTGCGCTGCCGCAGTCGGCATGGGCTTTTTCATCTGGGCAGGCCGCCTGTCGGACCGCATCGGGCGGAAAAAGCCGATCGTGTGGGGCTATGGCGCCACGCTGCTGCTGCTGTTCCCGCTTTTCTGGTGGATGGGAAGCGTCGGCAATCCCGCGCTGGCCGCTGCGGCCGAAAGGGCGCCGGTGGTCGTCTCCGGCTCGCAATGCAGCTTCGATCCCTTTGCGCAGAGCCAGGCGACCGCGTGCGGGCGAACGCTGGGTGAACTGACGAAGCTTGGCGTGCCCTATACGGTGGTCGAAACGCCGGGCGGCTTCGACAGCGTCACCGTCCGGATCGGCGGCCGCGAGGTTGCGGGGGAGGATCCCGCGCTGCTCCGGCCCGCGCTCGAGGCGATGGGTTATGACTTTGCCAAACAGGTTCCCGGCGCGGGGGGCATCGCGATCATCTTCCTCGCGCTGCTGGGGCTCAGCGCGCTGTCGGGTTTCACCTATGGGCCGGTCGCGGCCTTGCTGTCGGAAATGTTCCCGCCACATGTGCGTTATTCGTCGCTGTCGATTCCCTATCATATCGGCACCGGCTATTTCGGGGGTTTCCTGCCGTTGATCGCCAGCTTCATCATCGCCAAGACGGGCAATGCCTATGCCGGGCTCTGGTATACATGGGGCGTCGTGCTCGCGGCGTTTCTGATCACCGCCTTCATGCTGAGGGATCCGGTCGAGGGGAAGTGGGATCGCGCCGGCGGCGCGGCGGCGCCCACGTCCTGACGCGCCCCATTGGCGCGGCGCGCGAAGCCGTATAGGGGCGGGGGGATGATTGCCATCGCTCCGCCGCTCCGCCTCCGTCTCGATTCCGACGCGCTTATCGCCAACTGGCGCTGGCTCGCGGGGCAGGGTGGTGCGGCGGCGTGCGGCGCGGCGATCAAGGCCGACGGATATGGGCTGGGCGCGCGCTGGGTGATGGAGCGGCTCGCTGCCGCGGGTTGCCGCGACTTCTTCGTTGCAACCTGGGCCGAGGCTGCGGCGCTGATGCCGCTGCCGCAGGGCATTTCGGTGTCGGTGCTTCATGGAGTCGGCGCCGCCGACATGGTTGCCGCGCGCCTGCTCCCCGCGCGCCCGGTGCTGAACAGCGTCGAACAGGTGCAGCGCTGGCGCGATAGCGGCGAGGGGCGGCCGTGCGACGTGATGGTCGATACGGGAATGAACCGCCTCGGCCTGCGGGTCGAAGAGGTGATGGGCGGTGCGCTCGACGGGCTGGCGATCGACATATTGCTCAGCCACCTTGCCTCGGCCGACGAGGATTGCGGCCAGAATGCGGCGCAGCTGGCGAGTTTTCGATCTTTGCGCGAGACGATACGGGCACGGCGATACAGCCTCGCCAACAGCGCGGGCATCTGTCTTGGCGCCGACTATGCATTCGACCTGACGCGCCCCGGCATCGCGCTCTACGGCGGCACGCCGCGCCGCGAAGCGCAGGGACATATACGGCAGGTCGTCTATCCCGAAACGCGCGTGCTACAGTTGCGCGAGGTCCGGGCGGGCGAAAGCGTCGGTTATGGCGCAACATGGACGGCATCCACGGACACCCGGGTGGCGGTGACCAACATGGGCTATGCCGATGGCTATCTGCGCTGTCATGCCGGGTCGGGTGGCGCGACCTGGCGGGGCCAGTCGCTGCCGCTGATCGGGCGCGTGTCGATGGATTTGACGGCGTTCGACGCGAGCAGCACAGAGGGGCTGCGCGAGGACGACTGGCTGGCGATCGAATATGACCTGCCGACGCGCGCGGCGGCCAGCGGCCTGTCGCAATATGAGCTGCTGACGGGATTGGGGAGCCGGTTCGGGCGCGGGTGGACGTAATAGTAGAGGCGCGTTCACGAAAAAAAGGGGCCGTCTTGCGACGGCCCCCAATTGGTCGGTTAGCCCAGAGTTAGAGCGAAGCCTGGATTCCCGCGTAGAAGAAGCGGCCCTGAACAGGGAAAATACCGCTTCCGGCACCCGTGCCGGTCAGGTCGAACGGCGGGCGCGTATCAAACACATTGTCCACGCCGAAATAGAAGCGGTATTTGTCATCCGGTTCGAAACCGACACGGAACGCGTGATACAGTCGATCCGGATACTTCCTGAAGGGGAAGGCGTCAGGGTTCGTCGGTGGACGCCCCTGATGGGAATGCTGGACTTCCCATGCATCGACCGCTTGTTTGCCGACATAACGCGCACTGTAACCGACATCGATTGTGCCGAAGTCCACATTGGCGTTAAAGTTGGCCGCCCAGATGGGGTCACCCAGCGTTCCGTGGATACGCGTCGAACGCGAAGGATCCGTGATGAAGGAAAAATCTTCGCGATTAAGGTTGTATGTGGCGACGCCGCGCAGGTTGAGCATGACGCCATTGTCGAACGTGCGACGATAAGAGACGTCGAAGTCGACACCTTCCGCCTTGCGCGCCGCGAAGTTGAACGGCTGGTTGAGAAAGGCGGGGCCGAGAACCGGGAAGTTCAGCGTCGGCTGACCAGGGGCCGGAACACGATTTGCCTGCCCATCGAAGGTGAAGTCGATGAGCGGGTTGGGGTCGCGGCGGCGGAAGACTGCAGCACAGAACGGATTGTCCAGCCCAACCGGATCGTCATAGCAGCGATTGATGATCGCCTGACCCGTTAATCCCTGGATCACATTGGTGACCTTGATTCGGTAATAGTCAACTGTGATCGCGAGACCGGGCACGAACCTGGGCTGGAACACGCCACCAATTGTCAGACTTTTCCCAACCTCAGGAATCAGATTGGGGTTGCCCTGATTGAAACCGGAAACGCCCGACGCCGGGGTGTTCACCCACGGTATCGTGTTTCCATCGACGACCATCGTTGTCGGAATGCCGGCCGCGGCACAGTTGCGGACACGGTTCGGATTGTCGTTGATGACCGTCTGACTGCACGGGTCGATGAGTCCGTTGGCGAAAGTTTCAGACCGGGTGGCGAACAGATTGCCAAGATTGGGTGCCCGAACCGACCGGGCATAGCCCGCGCGGAAACGTATATCGGGAATTGGTGCATATATGCCGCCGAAGTTATAGGCCCAGACACCACCGACGGATCCGCCATAGTCCGAATATCGGGCCGCACCCTCAAGCGTCAGTTCGTGCGCCAGCGGAACGTCGCGCAGCATCGGAATCCGCAGTTCGCCGAACACTTCCTTGATTTCCACCGAGGGTGGTTCAAAGACTGCTATCGCATTGAGGAAAGTTGCCCCCGAACGCGTGAAGGGGTCGAAGGCTGAATAAGCGTCTTCCCGACGATATTCGCCGCCGATGGCGAATCCGACCGGGCCGCCCGGAAGGCTGAAGAACCCCTCGGTACTGCCTGAGAGGAACGCAACCGCATTGATCTGCTCCGCCCATTGCTCGCGAGACGACGTGTAGAGCACATAGTCTTTCGCCGCCTGCGATGGCGCACCAAAGCCAAACGGGTTCAGCGGAGCGCAGGCAGGATCGTCATTTGCCGGGTTCGCGTCCGCGTTGACGGCGCAAACAATCTGGCCCGCAGAATTGCGCACCGCATTAGTCGCGCGGTTGAACTTGGCAACGTCGACGTTGCCGCCGGTTTCATAATAGGTCTCAGTCCGACCGTAGTTGAACGCAACTTCATAGGTCAGGTTCGAACTGGTGCCGAGATCGCCACGCACACCGGCGACAATTCGGTAGGTTTCGCGGCGATGGTCTTCCGCGCGCGTACCAAGATCGTTATTGAAGCGCTGCATCTGGAAGGTCGTCGCGCCCGGAGCCAGAATCGTCTGCAGCGTCTGGCGGGCCTGATCCGTCAGAAACGGGTTGTTGATCGAGAAGATCGGGTTGAGAGCGCTGGCGATAAAGGTCGGCTGCGTCGATTGCTGCGTCGCATTGATTCTGACGTACTTGGCTTCAATGAAAGGCTCGAACGCCGGCGATATCTCCACATGAGAAAGCAGGTTGACAGCGATGCGCTCGATCCCGGGAAGCAGCATCGCGTCCTCCAGACCCGATGCACCCAAGCCAAACAGCGCGGAGCCGCCCGCGCCACGATTGTCGACCAGCCCATTTTCCGGTCCATTGCGAAGCAACGTACCGTCAGGCTGGAATGCGTAATTGTAAGAGAAACGACCGCCCGAGGTCGGCGAAAGCTCGCCGGTGCAGACCGCGGCGACTCGCGCTGCATTGGTTCCGGTTGCCGCGGGGCAACTGGTGAGGACCATGCCGCCGAGCGACACTGTATTGAAGGTGAAGCCCGCCGGAAGGAAGCGCGTATTGGGAACACCGTTATTGTTTCGGTTGGGAACCGGCGTCGGAACGCCATTTACCAACCTGAACGCCGGCTCAACGACTTCAAAACCCGCCGGCCCAACTCCGGTCTCGGCTCCCAGATAGCTACGATCAGCGAAAAAAACCGGGTTTGCGCGGGCATATTCGACAGCCACCGCGACATTTGCGCGGCCATCCATGAAGTTTTTGCCCGCGATACCCGAAACGAAATATGAGCCGCGATCGCCGTAGGTGGACACGCCTCCCTGACCACGAAGCTTGATCCCATCGAAATCGCGCTTGGTAATGAAGTTGACCACGCCGGCGACGGCATCCGAACCATAGATTGCGGAATTGCCCCCCGTGATGACATCAACACGCTCAAGTAGGTCGACCGGGATCGTGTTGGTATCGACGTCATACGATCCCGGAGAAGACGTGACGTGACGCCGACCATTAACAAGAACGAGCGTACGTTCCGTGCCGAGGCCGCGAAGGTCCAGCAAGTTGATGCCGGCGGTGCCGATAAAGCGCGTAGAGTTTGCCTGGCTGAACGTGGCACGCAGCGAAGGCAGCTCGTTGAGCGCGTCGCCGAGTTGAATGTCACCGCGGTCCGTAAGGTCGCCCACAGGAACAGCCGTCAGCGGCACGCTCGATTCGAGATTGGGACGCGCGATGCGTGAGCCAGTAACAACGATAGCGCGCTCAGGATTCTCTGTCTCATCGGCTGCTTCAACCGAATCCTCACTCTCCTGCGCCAAGACGGGCTGGCTGACAGATATGGCTACTGCAAAGGCAGCAGCACCCAAAAGCAGGTGTGACTTCGTCATTTGTAACTCCCCGGTTGGCCCGTTCGAAATCAGAGATGAACGGATTGTCTCTCAGAAAGACCGAAAATGGCGCAGGCACAAGCCCTTCGTGGCAATTTTGTGTCACAATGCCTTGAACTCGGCGAGGCTGTGGCATTCGCGCCACAGTGCTACCGTGATCGGCCGCGAAGGACCGGATAATATGCTGACGCCGGTGCGACACGAACGCGCGTCAAAGGCGCCGTATGCGAGAAAAGATTACATCGAATCGGTTTCAAAGGTAACTATATTGCACCAGATGTCCTGGGGCAGGGCGTGCATTGCGGCAGACCGCTCCGCAAGCCCTTCGTCTCGGCATCCGTGTGAACATCCGCAGCCATGCAATCCGGGGACGACAACAGCGCGGAAGGGACGAGCCGGCCGAGTCGCCGGAATCCTTCCCGCCACATGTTGCGATGCATCATTATTTGGTGCTAATGCCCAGGCTTGTCCGGACCGGCGCGGTCGCCACGAAACCGGAATGCACAGGAGCTGAAGCCATCATGGCGAAGTCCAAAGGGACGGCCGACGACGATGTCGTCACGATCAAGAAATACGCCAACCGGCGGCTCTATGACACCGAACGCAGCTGTTACATCACGCTCGACGATCTGGGTGCGATGGTGCGCGACGGGCGCGAGTTTCGCGTCGTCGATGCCAAGAGCGGCGAGGATATTACGCACAATGTGCTGACGCAGATCATCATGGACACCGAAACGCGCGGCGAAACGCTGTTGCCGGTGCCTTTTCTGCGCCAGCTGATCGGCATGTACGGCGACAAGATGCAGGCGATGGTCCCGCAATATCTGGAAGCGTCGATGGCGGCGTTCCGCAAGAACCAGCAGGACGTCCGCGCGGCGTTCGAAGGGGCGCTGGGCGCCAATCCGCTTGCCGAACTGACCCGGCGCAACATGGAAATGTTCCAGCAGGCCGCGGGCGCTTTCATTCCGGGGGCGGGCAAGGCAAAGGATGCCGAAATCGCGGCGCTGAAGGCCGAAGTGGCCGAACTCAGGGCCGAGCTTGCAAAAAAGAAATAGGCGGGACGTCGTTCCGCACCCGAGCATAGAAACAGGACCGATGATCAAACATGCGCTCAGCGTAACCCGTCAGGCCGACTTCGCGGCCTGGTATCAGGACGTGATTGCCGAGGCCGATCTGGCCGAGGAGTCGGGGGTGCGCGGCTGCATGGTCATCAAGCCGTGGGGCTATGGCATCTGGGAACGCATCCAGACGGTGATGGACGCGGCGATCAAGGATGCCGGGGTCCAGAACGCCTATTTCCCGCTGTTCATTCCCTTGAGCTTCTTTGAGAAAGAAGCCGACCATGTCGATGGTTTTGCAAAGGAAATGGCGGTCGTCACGCACCACCGGCTGATCGCGGACAGCAAGGGGAAACTCGTTCCCGATCCCGAAGCGAAGCTCGAAGAACCGCTGATCGTCCGCCCGACGTCGGAAACGGTGATCGGCGCCGCGATGAGCCGCTGGGTGCAAAGCTGGCGCGACCTGCCGCTCAAGGTCAACCAGTGGGCGAATGTCGTGCGCTGGGAAATGCGCACGCGCATGTTCCTGCGCACGAGCGAGTTTCTGTGGCAGGAGGGCCATACCGCGCACGCCGACAGGGACGATGCGATGGCCGAGACGCTGCGTGCGCTCGAAATGTACCGCAGCTTTGCCGAGGATGTGCTGGCCATGCCGGTGATCGCGGGTGAAAAGCCCGAAAATGAGCGGTTTCCGGGCGCGGTCGCGACCTATTCGATCGAGGCGATGATGCAGGACGGCAAGGCGCTTCAGGCCGGCACGTCGCATTATCTGGGTACCGGTTTCGCCGAAGCCGCGGGCATTCGCTATCAGGACAGGGACGGCGGGCACAGCCTGTGCCATACGACGAGCTGGGGCACATCGACGCGCATGATCGGCGGCGTGATCATGACGCACGGCGACGACGACGGGCTGCGCTGCCCCCCACGCATCGCGCCGCACCAGATCGTCATCGTCCCGATGCTGCGCGACAATGGCGAAGACGCCGCGATCCTCGATTATTGCCGCGACCTCGAAAGTCGGCTCAAGGCGCTCGACGCCTTCGGCGAGCCCGTGCGCGTGCTGCTCGACACCGGCGCGAACAAGGCGCAGACGAAACGCTGGGGCTGGGTCAAGAAGGGCGCGCCGATCATCGTCGAGGTCGGTCCGCGCGACGTCGCGGGCGGCAATGTCGCGGTGATCCGGCGCGACCGGCTTTATCAGGAAAGCGGCAAGCTCAATTCGGCATTCGTCGCGAAAGGCGATTTCATCGCCGACGCGGCGGCCACGCTGGAGGACATCCAGGCGAGCCTCTATGCCGAAGCGCGCGAGCGGCTCGACGCCAATATCCGCCGCGACGTCACCGACCTCGCCGCGCATTTCTCGGGTGAGGACAGGTTCGTCGGCTGGGCCGAGGTGCAATGGGCACGCCCGACCGGCGGCGCGCTCGACCGGATTGTCGAGCAGCTGAAGGCGCTCAAGCTGACGATGCGCAACACCCCGCTCGACGCCGCGCCCGCGGACAGCGCGTGCATCTTCACCGGCGAACCCGCGGTCGAGCGCGTGTTGATCGGGCGGACCTATTAATTGGCGAAACGGCAACAGCCTGCTGGTCTTCCCAGCCCGGAACAGATCCTGCGTTTCATCGAAGAAAGCAGGGACGCGGTCGGCAAGCGCGAGATCGCGAGACATTTCGGCCTGCGCGGCGCCGACAAGATTGCGCTCAAGGCGCTGCTCAAGGACATGACCGATGAGGGGCTGGTCGACCTGGCGCCCGGACGCGCCTTCCACAAGCATGGCGGGCTGCCCAAGGTAATGGTTCTGCGGGTTGCGGCGGTCGAGGGCGATGTCGTCTGGGCGGTCCCCGACCGCTGGGAGGGGGCCGGGGCGCCGCCGCGCCTTCGGATCATGGAAAAAGGGCGCAAGGGCGCGCTTGGACTCGGCGACCGCATCCTCGCGCGCACCGAGGAACGCGGCAGCGGCCATGTCGCGCACCCGATGAAAAAATTGCAGGCGGGCGGCGAGACGATCATCGGCGTGCTCGTGACCGATACCGGCCCCGGCGGCAAGCCGGTGACCTGGCTGCGCCCTGCCGACAAGCGCGCGCGGTTCGACTTCGCGGTGGCGGACATGGGCGACGCGGCGATCGGCGACCTGGTGCGCGCCGAGCTGTCGGGGCGCGGTCCGGCGACGAGGGCGCGCGTGATCGACCGCATCGGTGATCCCTTTGCGCCGCGCTCGCTCAGCATGATCGCGATCGCGAAGCATGAGATCCCGCACATCTTCGGCGACGAGGTGATCGACGAGGCCGAGCGCGCGGCAAAATTGCCGCTCACCACCGACGGGCGCGAGGATCTGCGCGACCTGCCGATCCTTGCGATCGACCCCGCCGACGCGCGCGACCATGACGACGCTGTGTGGGCGGTCCCCGACGACGATCCCGGCAACAAGGGCGGTTTCCGCGCCATCGTCGCGATCGCCGACGTCAGCTATTATGTCCGTCCCGACGGCGCGCTTGACCGCGAGGCGCGGCGGCGCGGCAACAGCGTCTATTTCCCCGACCGGGTCGTGCCGATGCTGCCCGAAACGCTGTCGGCGGGCGTCTGCTCGCTCAAAGCGGGGCAGGATCGCGCCGCGATGGCATGTCATCTGGTGATCGACAAGCATGGCAAGGTGACGTCATGGCGCTTCACGCGCGCGCTGGTGCGACTGCGCGCGAACATTGCCTATGAGCGCGCGCAGACGGCCTATGACGCCGGCGCGCCCGACGCGGGATGGGACGACGATGTGCTGTCGGCGCTCCGCCATCTTTGGGCCTGCTGGACGCTGCTCGCCAAGGCGCGCGCGGCGCGGGCGCCGCTCGACCTCGACCTGCCCGAACGGCAGGTGATCCTCGACGAACAGGGCGGCATCGCTGAAATCCGCGTGCGCGAACGGCTCGACGCGCACCGGCTGATCGAGGATTATATGATCGCGGCGAATGTCGCGGCGGCCAAGGCGCTCGAAGCGAAAAAATCGCCCGTCATGTACCGCATCCACGAACCGCCGAGCCGCGAGAAGCTCGTCAGCCTCAAGGATTATCTGGAGACGTTCGAGCAGGGCTTTGCGCTGGGGCAGGTCATTACGCCCGCGGTGTTCAACCGGCTGATCGATGGTTTTTCAGGCGACGACCGCTTGCCCGAAATCATGGAGGCGATTTTGCGCAGCCAGACGCAGGCCTATTACGGCCCCGCCAATGCGGGGCATTTCGGGCTGGCGCTCGGCTCCTATGCGCATTTCACTTCACCGATCCGCCGCTATGCCGATTTGATCGTTCACCGTGCGCTGGTCGATTCATACCGGCTCGAAGTGCCGGGCAAGCCGAAAGGCCTGCCCGCGAAGACCGGGCTGGGCGAGGCCGATGCCAAGGGCCTTTCGCGCATCGGCGAGGCGATCAGCGCGCTCGAACGCCGCGCAATGGAGGCCGAGCGCGAAACGGTCGACCGCTATGTCGCCGCCTATCTCGCGGGCAAGGTCGGCGAGATCGTCGCCGCGCGGATCACCGGGGTGCAGCCGTTCGGATTCTTTGCTACGGTCGACGGGCTGGGCGGCGACGGGTTGGTGCCCGTCTCGACCCTGGGCAGCGAGCGTTTCTTTTATGACGAGGCGGCGCGGACGCTCGACAGCGAACATGGCCGCGTCAGTTTTTCGGTCGGTCAGCGGCTCGACCTCAGGCTGGTGGACGCCAATCCGGTCAGCGGCGCGCTCCGCTTTGAATTGCCCGATGCGCCCGAAGGCGGATACCGGAACCGCCCGCCGCGGCGCGACGGGGTGAAGAAAGCGGGCAAGCCTATGGTCGGCAAACGCGGGCGGCCTGCGAACATCAAGCATAAGGGGCGGAAGCGTTGAACCATTTCAGCCCTCCCCTTCAGGGGAGGGCAGCGAGACTTGCCGGCTTGCCGGCTTAGTCGCAGCGGGTGGGGGCCATCGGCCTTGCGCAAGGCCGATGGCCCCCACCCCAACCCCTCCCCTGAAGGGGAGGGGCTTTATGCATTCCCAGCCATTTTCTGCAACAGCGCCGCACTCTCCGCATCCGCCGGGAAAAAAGCCTCGATCGCGAGTTCGGAGAGGGTGATGTCGACCGGCGTGCCAAAGATCGTCACGGTCGAGACGAAGCGGATCTGTCCCAGCGGGGTGTCGAGGATCAGCGGCACCGCGATGCCGTTTGCTGCGTTACCCTCATGCTCGCCCGTGCTCCCACCATAACCCGCAAGTTCGCTGCGCAGCGCGATCAGCCCCGCATCGGCGCTCGCGTCGATCTGGTGATCGAGCCGCTCGAGCAGGTGCGCGCGCCATTCGCCAAGGTTGACGATATGCCGCGCGAGCCCGTCGGGGTGCAGCGCGACGCGGAGCACATTGACCGGCGGCGCGAGCAATTCGGGCGCCGCGAGCCGCGTGAGCAGCGCGACGGCATCATTGGCGGCGATCATGTTCCAGTGCCGGTCGACCGCGAGCGCGGGATAGGGCTCGTGACCCTTCAGCACATGGTCGACGATCGCCTTCATCCCCGCCATTTCGGGGCTGTTCAGGTCGCGTTCGCGATAATCGGGGGCATAGCCCGCCGCCAGAAGCATCGCGTTGCGCGCGCGGTTAGGCACCTCCAGGCAATCGGCGATGCGTTGCAGCATCAGCGCGCTCGGCCGCGAGCGCCCCGTCTCGATAAAGCTCAGGTGCCGGGTCGAAATCTCGCTTTCGAGCGCGAGATCCATCTGGCTCATCCGGCGACGGACGCGCCATTCGCGAAGCTGTTCGCCGACGGGTGCGGGGGTCATTGTCTGTCTCCTTCGTAAGCGCAGCTATACCCCCGCCTTCGGCTTTTCCATTACCTTGGACGTAATCGACGCCTTTCGCTTTCGGGTCCAGTTGGGGCGGGTCGAAAGGAGAATCACCATGTCGATCCGCAATCTCAAGACCATTCTCGTCGCCGATGCCGCTACCTGCGTCGGGGTGTTTGCCGCGGGCCTTCTCGCCGCGGAGCCCGTCGGCGCGCTGCTGGGCCTTCCCGCGCAGGTCGTCGCAATCGGCGGCTGGATATGCCTGGCCGCGGCGCTGCTGATGATCGTCGCCGCGCGACAGGCGGTGCCGGCTACCGCGCTCGTCAAGCTGATCGCGCTCGGCAATCTCGGTTGGGTCGCGGCGAGCTTTGCCGTCATCGCGGCCTTTGCAGCGCAGATGACCGGGCTCGGCATCGCCGCCGTGGCTGTTCAGGCGCTGGGCGTGCTCGGTTTCGCAATCCTCGAATGGAAAAGCGTCGCGGGATCAGGAGCGGTCGCCGCGGCCTGACCGCCGGGTCAGCTCAACGCATCGAGCCGGGCGAGGTCGATCCCGCCCGGCACCAGCATCACCGGACAGGGGAGCGTTCCCGCATCCTGTCCGGTGAAATGCGATACCAGCGGGCCGGGCGCGCCGGTGGCGGCGGTCGCGAGCACCAGCGCGGCAATTTCGTCACTCGCGCCGATCACTTCGCGCACGACCTCGACGGGTTTGCCCGATTTCACCATGATCTGCGGCGTCACGCCCGCTTCCTTGACGACCGCATCGGCGGCGGCGGCCACCAGTTCCTCGGCATGTTCGCGCGCCTCAGCCTCGATCGTCGCCTGCACCCCGCCGAACGCCACGAAATCCTGCGGCGGGACGATCGCGAGCACCATGACGCCACCCCCCGTCCGCGCTGCGCGCCGCGCCGCAAAGCGCAGCGCAAGCGACGCCTCCGGGCTGTCGTCGATCACCACCAGATATGTCCGCATCGTCCCGACCCCCGATATTATGCTTGGCGCGAGACTGCGTCACATTCGTATGAAAGGCAAGTTTGGCCCGCTGGACCTTGACCGGCGCACGGCTTATGGCGAGGAAGAATCCGTAGCGGCAGGCACGGCCTGCAAGACTGACAGGGACACGCCTAGACATGCCAATCGAACTCAAGATGCCCGCTCTCTCGCCGACGATGGAGGAGGGCACGCTCGCCAAATGGCTTGTGAAGGAGGGCGATGAGGTCAAGTCGGGCGACCTGCTCGCCGAGATCGAAACCGACAAGGCGACAATGGAGTTCGAAGCGGTCGATGAGGGTGTGATCAGCCAGATACTCGTCGCCGAGGGGACCGACGGCGTGAAGGTCGGCACGGTGATCGCGGTGATCGCGGGCGAGGGGGAGGATGCGGGCGAAGCGAAGGCGACGCCTGCTGCTGCGCCTGCGCCGGTTCCGGCAAAAGACGTCGCCCCAGCGGAAGCTGGGGCCGCTACCGTCAGTGCACCTCCGCCAGCGGTCCTAGCTTCCGCTGGGACGACGAATGTGGGCGACCGCATCAAAGCCAGCCCGCTCGCCAGGCGCCTCGCTGCCGAGCAAGGCATCGACCTCAAAAAGCTGACCGGCACCGGCCCCGGCGGCCGCATCGTCAAGGCCGACCTTGAAGGCGCGCCCACAGGCGCCGCTGCATCCACTGCCGTCGCCCCCGCGCAGGCGGGGGCCGCTGTCGGCACGGCGCCCGCTGCCGCACCGGAACCGGCCGGCCCGATCCCCGATTTCGGCATCCCGCATGAGGATGAAAAGCTGTCGGGGATGCGCAAGACGATCGCGCGCCGCCTGAGCCAGTCGATGCAGGACGCGCCGCACATCTACCTCACCGTCGACATCCGCCTCGACGCGCTGCTCAAGCTCCGCGGCGAGCTTAACGCGAGCCTGGAGAGCCGCGGGGTCAAGCTGAGCGTCAACGACATGCTGATCAAGGCGCTCGCGGTCGCGCTCGAGCGCGTCCCGCAGTGCAACGTCAGCTTTGGCGGCGACGTGATGCGCTTTTACAAGCGCGCCGACATTTCGGTCGCGGTCAGCATCCCCGGCGGCCTCATCACCCCGATCATCACCGATGCGGGGGCCAAGTCGCTGTCGAAAATCTCGACCGAAATGGCCGAGCTCGCGGGCCGCGCCAAGGAAGGCAAGCTGCAACCGCACGAATATCAGGGCGGCACCGCCAGCATCTCGAACATGGGCATGATGGGGATCAAGCAGTTCACCGCGGTGATCAACCCGCCGCAGGCGATGATCATGGCGATCGGCGCGGGCGAAAAGCGGCCCTATGTCGTCGACGATGCGCTGGCGATCGCGACGGTCATGTCGGCGACCGGCAGCTTCGACCACCGCGCGATCGACGGGGCGGACGGGGCGCTCTTGATGAAGACGTTCAAGGAACTGGTGGAAAGCCCGCTGGGGCTGGTGGCGTAAGATGCCCGCGAGGGGCCAAAGCCCCTCTCCCCTTGCGGGAGAGGGGTTGGGGAGTGGGGTCCGCGCCGCGGCAGCGGCGCACAAGACTCTCTCCGAAGTTCTCGCTCGCAAAGCCCTGTTGCTGGACCGCGTCCGCCAAATGCGATCGAATCCCACTGATGCCGAACGGCACCTATGGTCGATCCTCCGTGCTGGTCGTCTCGAAGGTCTGAGATGGCGGCGTCAGGAGGTCATCGACGACCGCTATATTGCTGATTTCCTCTGCTACGAGCATCGGTTGATCGTCGAGGCCGATGGAGGCCAGCATGGCGACAATCCTCATGATGCCGAGCGCGACACCTATCTGACCGCACAGGGCTTTCGCATCCTGCGCTTCTGGAACAACGACATCCTCGCCAACAGCGAAGGCCTAGTCGCGAGCATCCTCGATGCCATCGATTCTCTTGGCGCGCAGACGCGCGCCGACCCCACACCCCAACCCCTCTCCCG
Organism: Sphingopyxis alaskensis RB2256; assembly: GCF_000013985.1. GTDB lineage: Bacteria > Pseudomonadota > Alphaproteobacteria > Sphingomonadales > Sphingomonadaceae > Sphingopyxis > Sphingopyxis alaskensis. Next base: position 1,285,538 of record NC_008048.1, read on the forward strand.
CAAGGGGAGAGGGGCTTTTGAAGGAGCCCATAATGGCTGACACCAACTATGACCTCATCGTCCTCGGCTCGGGCCCCGGCGGCTATGTCGCCGCGATCCGCGCGGCGCAGCTGGGGATGAAGACCGCGATTGTCGAACGCGAACTGCTCGGCGGCATCTGCCTCAACTGGGGCTGCATCCCGACCAAGGCGCTGCTGCGGTCGGCGGAAATCTATCACTACATGCAACATGCGGGCGCCTATGGGCTGAAAGCCGCCGAGATCAGCGCCGACATCGACGCGGTGGTGAAGCGGTCGCGCGGGGTCGCGTCGCAGCTGAACAAGGGCGTGACCGGCCTGATGAAGAAGCACAAGATCACCGTCCATATGGGCGAGGGCAAGCTGACCGCGCCGGGCAAGCTGGAAGTGAAGGGGGAGAAAGGGACCGAAACCCTTTCCGCGAAAAACATCATCGTCGCGACCGGCGCCCGCGCCCGCGACCTGCCCTTCGCGCCTGCCGACGGCAAGCGCATCTGGACCTATCGCCACGCGCTCGTGCCGTCCGAAATGCCGAAGAAATTGCTCGTCATCGGATCGGGTGCTATCGGGATCGAGTTTGCGAGCTTTTACAGTGATATGGGGGCCGAGGTTACGGTGGTGGAGATGCTCGATCGCCTCGTTCCCGTCGAGGATGCCGACATCTCCGCCTTCCTCGAAAAACAGCTCAAAAAACAGGGCATGACGATCCACACCGGCGCCGGGGTCGAGGAGCTGAAGACGACCGCGAACGGCGTCATCGCAAAGATCAAGGACAAGGACGGCAAGACCCAGAGCGCCGAGTTCAGTCACGCGATTGTCGCGATCGGCATCGTCCCGAACACCGAGAATATCGGGCTGGAGGCGCTCGGCGTGAAGACGACCAGGGGCCATATCGACACCGACGCGATGTGCCGCACCAACGTCCCCGGCGTCTGGGCGATCGGCGACGTCACCGCGCCGCCGTGGCTCGCGCACAAGGCGATGCACGAATCGATCATCGCGGTCGAGGCGATCGCGGGCAATCACCCGCACGCGATGGACGTGCGCAACATCCCCGGCTGCACCTATTGCCGCCCGCAGATCGCCAGCGTCGGCCTGACCGAAGCGAAGGCGAAGGAGCTGGGGTATGAGGTCAAGGTCGGCACCTTCCCCTTCATCGGCAATGGCAAGGCGATTGCGCTGGGCGAATCCGAAGGCTTCACCAAGACCGTGTTCGACGCCAGGACCGGCGAACTCTTGGGCGCGCACATGATCGGCGCCGAGGTCACCGAACTGATTCAGGGCTATACGATCGGCAAGACCGCCGAGCTGGTCGAGGATGATTTCATCGGCACCGTCTTTCCGCACCCGACGCTCAGCGAAACGATGCACGAGGGCGTACTGGCGGCGTTCGGACGGCCGCTGCACATCTGAGCCTCGATCGCTCCCGCGATTTTCCGCTGTCCTAATCGGTGCTCCTTTGCCATCTAGGCAAAGGGCACCAACAAGGGACGGTCGCGATATGCAATCCAGAGTGAAGTTGCGCAGCTTTCTGCGGGTTATGCGAATCGGCGGCATCGCGCTTCTGGGCGCAGTGGGCACGGGCACCGCGGCACAGGAGGCGCCGTCGCAGACGGTCATCACCGCCGCGCGCTACATCGACGTGCTGAGCGGCAAGACGGTCGAGCACCCCGCAATCTTCGTCGGCGCCGATGGCCGCATCACCAATATCGCCGACGCGCGCACCGTCCGCTGGGGTAGCGACGTCAAGCATATCGACCTCGGCGGCAAGACTTTGCTCCCCGGCCTTATCGACATGCACGTCCACCTCGACGGTCCTGCCGACATCGGCGGCTATCGCGGGCTGGAGTTCACCGACAGCTTCTGGGGCATGACCGCCGTCAAGAACGCGAACGACATGCTGAACGCCGGTTTCACGACGGTGCGCAACGTCGGATCGGGCGACCGCAACGACATCGGCCTCAAACAGGCGATCGATTCGGGTTACGCGACCGGCCCGCGCATCGTTCCCGCGGGCTATGCGCTCGGCGCGACCGGCGGGCATTGCGACAGCACTTTCCTCCCTCCCAGCCTGGAAAAAAAGGACGGCAAGGAAGAGGGCATCGGCGACAGCCCCGACGAACTGCGCTATCAGGTGCGCCGCCAGCGCAAATATGGCGCCGAGGTCATCAAGGTGTGCGCGACCGGCGGCGTTTTTTCGCGCAACACCGAGCCGGGGCAGTTGCAGGTGCCCGAGAATGAGCTGCGCGCCATCGCCGACGAGGCACACCAGTGGGGGCTGCGCGTCGCCGCGCACGCGCATGGCGCGGCGGGCATCCGCGCCGCGATCGCGGCGGGGATCGACACGATCGAACATGCGAGCCTCGTCGACGACGAGGGCATTCGCATGGCGGTCGCCCGCAAGCAGCCCGTCTGGTTCGCGATGGATATCTACAACACCGAATATACGCAGGCCGAGGGCTCGAAAAACGGCGTGCTTGAGGATAATCTGCGCAAGGATCGCGAGATCGCGCAGATCCAGCGCGACAATTTCAGGAAAGCGCACCGCGCCGGGGTGCGGATGGTGTTCGCGTCCGACGCCGGAGTGATGCCGCACGGTGAGGTCGGCAAGCAGTTCCGCGTCATGGTCGAATATGGAATGACGCCGATACAGGCGATCCAGGCCGCGACGAAAAACGCCGCCGAGGCGCTGGGGCGCGAAAAGGATGTAGGGGCGATTGCCGTGGGGCGCTATGCCGACATCGTCGCGGTCGACGGCGATCCGCTGGCCAATGTGCGCGAGCTGGAAAGCGTCGACGCGGTGGTGAAGGGCGGGGTGCTGGTGAAGGGGGAGTGAACCTTCGCCCCGCGATGGCGGGGCCCGCCTGAGGCCCTGGTCAACCGCGTTGTGTAAACCGACAGCGGCCCCCGCCTGCGCGGGGGCGACGGATTTTCTTACACCACCAACCGATCCACCAACGCCTCGCGCATCGTGGGCGTGAAGTTCAGCACCGCCTCGGCATAGCTCGGCACATCGCCATGATCGCGGCGGACGGTGGCGAGCGCGGCGTCGAGATAGGCGGGGTTGACCGACATCAGCGCGCGGATTGCATCGTCGCGGATTTCGGCGCCATAGCGCGACCGGATATGCGCGGCGCCCTGCGCGATCCGTTCCTCGATCCTGCCCGCGGTGTTGGTGAGCAGATAATCGTGCATCAGATCGTCCTCATGCACGCCGAGCAACCGGTGAACGATCGCGACGGCAAAGCCTGTGCGATCCTTGCCCGCGACGCAGTGGACGAGGCTCGGTGCATCATATTCGGCGAGCGCGGCGAGGTAGAGGCGCAGTGTCGCGACGAGCGCGGGGCGATACGGCATCCCCGCATAGGTGTCGATCATCCGCGCGCGCGCCGTCTCGACGTCGATCGTCCCGCCCGCCGCCTGAAGATGCGGGGCAAGGCCTGCGGTCACCCCTCCCGCAAACAGTACGCGCGCGGAGAAATTGTCGCTGCGCCGACACGGGTGCATTTCGCGTTCGTCGTCGCCGCGCAGGTCGATCACCGTTTCGATTCCCAGCCGGTCGAGCACCGCCAGATCCTCGTCGGTCGCGGCCTCATGATGCGCCGACCGCCACAGCATCCCGTCGCGAAGCCGCCCGCCGCCCTCGACGGCATAGCCGCCATAGTCGCGGAAATTGTGGACGCCGGACAGAGGCAGGACGCGCTCGGCGAGCATGGTCATTCTCCTGTAAACACGGGGGACCGCTTTTCGACGAACGCGTTGATCGCCTCGCGGTTATCCGCAGTTTCGTGGACGATCGCCTGATAGGCCGCGCTCAGTTCCAAAATATCGCTCATCCGGCTGTGCTGCGCCTCGCGCAGCAATCGCTTCGTCAGCCGCAGCGCGCGCGGCGGGTTGCAGACGATCCGCTCGGCAATGGCGATCGCGCGATCGAGCAGCTCCGCATCGGGCACCACATCGGTAACCAGACCATATTCCTTTGCCTGAGCCGCGTCAAAGCGGTCGCCGGTCAGGAACAGCTCGGCCGCGCGCGGATAGCCGAGCACCTTTTGCAGCAACCACGCTCCGCCGTCGCCGGGAACGATACCGACCTTGATGAAGCTGCACGCGAACTTCGCGCTTTCCGCTGCAATGCGAATGTCGCAGGTGCAGGCGAGGTCGCAGCCAAGGCCGATCGCATGGCCGTTGATCGCGGCGATCATCGGCACTTCGCAATCCATCAGCGCGCGGATCACCGCCTGTACGCCTTTGCGATAATTGGCTCGCGTCGAATCGGGCTGATCGAGCACGCCGATTCCGGTGCGCTCCTGCATTCCTTTGAGGTTTCCGCCGGCGCTGAACGCCTTGCCGCTGCCGGTCAGGATCATCGCGCTGATGCCGCGATCGTCGCCGAGGGTGCGGAGCGTGTCGATGATGTCCTGGCAATCGTCATGCGTGCCGATCGCATTCATGCTTTCGGGCTTGATCATCGTCAGGATCGCGATCTTGCCCCGCCGCTCGACACTCAAAAACTCGCCCATCGCCAATTATCCTTTGCTGCTCCGGGGAAGCTATTGCATGGCTGGCGCGACATGCAAGGCTTTGCGCTCTATCCCTTCGACCCACCCGGCGATGTCGCGGCACTGCGCGCCGAATTGCGGGCATGGCTTGCGGCGAACCAGCCCAGGGGCGACGTCGTTGCGCGCGCCAATTGCTGGGCGAGTTTCGACACGGATTTCAGCCGCAAGCTGGGCGCGGCGGGTTATGTCGGGATGACTCTGCCACCACGCTTTGGTGGCGGCGGCCGCCATCCGCTCGAACGCTATGTGGTGATCGAAGAACTGCTTGCGGCGGGTGCTCCGGTCGGCGCACACTGGATCGCCGACCGCCAGACCGGGCCGCTGATCCTCCGCTACGGCAGCGAGGAACAATGTCAGCGCTATCTGCCCGGGATTGCCAGGGGCGAACTATATGCCTGCATCGGACTATCCGAACCCGGCGCCGGGTCGGATCTCGCCGCGGTGCGAACCACGGCGCGCGAGACTGCCGAGGGCTGGCGGATCAACGGCCAGAAAATCTGGACCACCGGCGCGCATTTCTCGCACATCATGCTGGCGCTGGTGCGCACCGAAGCGGGGAGCGAGCGTAACGCGGGACTGAGCCAGCTGCTGATCGACCTCGACACTCCCGGCATTACCATCCGCCCGATCATCGACATGGCGGACCACCATGATTTCAACGAAGTCTTCTTTGACGATGTGCTCGTGCCGCACGGCGCGTTGGTTGGCGAGCGGGGGCAGGGGTGGAGGCAGGTCACCGCCGAACTCGGTCTCGAACGATCGGGGCCGGAGCGTTATCTGTCGAGCCACGCGCTGCTCGCCGCGCTGATCGATGCGGCGGGGGTGGACCCCGACCCGGCGGTGATCGCGCTGATCGGCGAACTCGTCGCCGAAATGTGGACGCTGCGCCAGCTTTCGATGTCGACCGCGGCCAAGCTCGCGGCGGGCGAGGATCCGATGGTCGAAGCGTCGGTGGTCAAGGAACTGGGCAATGCCTTCGAACAGGATATGCCGCGCCGGGTGCAGGCGATCGTCGAGTGCCCGTGGGACGATCCGAGCGACCTTGGCCGGTTGCTGCGCGCCTTGCTGATCGCATCGCCCAGTTTCTCGCTGCGCGGCGGCACGCGCGAGGTGATCCGCGGGATCATCGCGCGCGGGCTGGGCCTCAGATGAGCGCGGCGCGCGACATGCTGTGCGACACCGCGCGCGCGGTGTTTGCCGAAGCCGCGGCGGTGGGGATGGCGCCGGTCGAAGCCGCAGGCTTCGGGCTGCTGCTGGTTCCGGAGGGCGAAGGCGGTTTCGGCGGCGACTGGGGTGACGTCGACGCGGTGTTGCAGATCGCCGGGGTGATGATACCCGACCTGCCGGTTGCGGCAACGATCGCTCCGGATGGCTTGCAAGCCGCCGCAACCGTCAGCCTGATGGCGGGCGCGATGGGGCGGGCGCTGGCGCTTTCGATCGAGCATGTGAACACGCGCGAGCAGTTCGGACGGGCGCTGGGCAAGTTCCAGGCGGTGCAACAATCGCTGGCGGCGATGGCGTGCGAGGTGCGTGCGGTTGAAGCGGCGGCGGCGGCGCTGGCGGCGCGGCTCGACGCGGTCGGGCTCGATCCTGTGGCGGCTGATTTCGAGATTGCCGCGGCGAAATTGCGCGCCAACCGGGCGGTCGGGGTTGTAACATCGATCGCGCATCAGGTGCATGGCGCGATCGGCTTCACCCGCGAATATGAACTCAACCGGGTAACGATCCCGCTGATGCGCTGGCGCGGGGAGCACGGCAATGACGCCCATTGGGCGGCACGGCTGGGGCGCCAGGCGGCGGGGTTCGGCGGCAAGGGGCTGTGGGAAATGCTGACCGAACGCTGATCGAACCGCTCAAACATCGATATTGCGAACGCAGCGAAGCAATCCAGAGTAGCATAGCCCGCCCTGGATTGCTTCGCTTCGCTCTAATGCACCGCGCCGCCTTCGCGCAGCGCCGCGATCCTGCCGGCGTCATAGCCCAGCGCCGCCAGCACTGCATCGCCATCCGCGCCGACGGTCGGCGCGGCGCGCGGCGTGTCGTTGGAGGTGACCGAATAACGCGGCGCCGGGGCGGGCTGGATTGCGCCGCCTATGTCGATGAACGTCTCGCGCGCCACATTGTGCGGGTGCTGCGGCGCCTCTTCGAGCGAGAGGACGGGTGCAAAGCAGATGTCGGTCATTTCCATGATCGCGCACCATTCATCGCGCGTTTTGGTCGCGAACAGCGCCGTCAGCTTGTCCTTGAGCGGCCCCCATTTCGACGGATCGTGCTGGGCGTCGAAATCGGGGTCGGCGTCGAGGCCGGTCTTTTGGCGCAGCAGGGCATAGAATTGAGGCTCGATCGACCCTATCGAGATGAACTTGCCGTCGGCGCAGCGGTAAGTGTCATAGAAATGCGCGCCGCCGTCGAGCATATTGACCCCGGCTTCGTCCTTGAGCCGCCCCATCGCCTTGAAGCCCCACGTCATGCCCGCGAGCAGCGCCGACCCGTCGGTCATCGCGCAATCGATCACCTGGCCCTCGCCGGTCCGCGCGGCGTGGAGCAGCGCGCTCGTCATGCCGAACGCCAGCATCATGCCGCCGCCGCCGAAATCGCCGACATAATTGACCGGCGGCACGGGCTTTTCACCGGCGCGCCCGATGCCGTGGAGGACGCCCGACAGCGCGATATAATTGATGTCGTGGCCCGCCGCCTGCGAATAGGGGCCATACTGCCCCCAGCCGGTCATGCGGCCGTAAACGAGCCTTGGATTGTCGGCGAGCAGGACGTCGGGGCCAAGGCCAAGGCGCTCCATCACGCCGGGGCGATAACCTTCGATGATCGCATCGGCGCCGCGGCACAGGTCACGCGCGATCTGCACCGCGTCGGGCTTTTTCATGTCGAGTGCGATCGACGTGCGATTGCGCGACAGGGGATCGCGCGGGTCGAGGAAGCCGTCGGGCCGGTCGATACGGATCACCTCGGCGCCATGGTCGGCGAGCATCATCGCGCAGAAGGGGCCGGGGCCGATCCCGGCGAACTCGATGATCTTGATGCCGTGCAGCGGACCCGTCATATCCATCTCCTCTTGTTACAATCCATGCGGGTGCCCCGCCTCTGTCATATTCGCGCCCTAGGGCACGCCAAACCAAAACCAAAGGGACGCTGCCATGCTCGACCGCCGCAACTTCGCTCTCGCCGCCCTCGCTTTCGGTGGACTGGCGATCCAGTCGCGCGCAACCGAAAAGGGACTGATGCCGACGGCGCCGGGTTACGGCCCGTTGCAGCCCGACCCAGCCGGGCTCATCGATCTGCCGCCGGGCTTTTCCTATCGCATCGTCTCCGCGCTGGGCGAGGCGATGAGCGACGGACACCGCGTGCCCGACCGCGCCGACGGCATGGGCTGTTTCCAGCTGGACGGCGGCAAGATCGCGCTGGTGCGCAACCACGAGCTTCAGCCGCGGCACGGCAGGGACGGGCCGTTTGGCAAGGCAGTGACGCTGCCCGCCGAGGCTTTCGACAGCCGCGCGGGCGCGGCGCTGCCCGGCGGGACGACGACGCTGGTGCTCGATCCGGACAGCCTGGCGGTGGAGACGCAGTATCTGAGCCTCGTCGGCACGATCCGCAATTGCGCGGGTGGCATCACCCCGTGGAACAGCTGGCTGACGTGCGAGGAAAGCGTCGACGGCCCCGATCAGGGCGTCGGACGACCGCACGGCTGGATCTTCGACGTCCCCGCCGCTGCGGGAAAGCTGGTGAAGGCCGAACCGCTCAAAGCCATGGGGCGCTTCGTGCGCGAGGCGGCGGCGGTCGATCCGCGCACGGGCATCGTCTATATGACCGAAGACCGCGACGACAGCCTCTTCTACCGCTTCATCCCCGACGTGCCGGGGTCGCTGGGCCGCGGCGGGCGGTTGCAGGCGCTTGCCTTTCACGACGAGTCCATCCGCGACAGTCGCAACTGGGGCGAGCGCCGTATCGCGCCGGGAAGCTGGCTTTTCGTGCGGTGGATCGACCTCGACGACCCCGAAAGCCCCGCCGACGACCTTCGGCATCGCGGCGCCAAACAGGGCGCGGCGGTTTTTGCGCGCGGCGAGGGCATCCATTGGGGCGCCGACGAGCTTTATTTCACCTGCACATCGGGCGGCGCCGCGAAAGAGGGGCAGATCATGCGCTACCGCCCCTCGCGTCACGAAGGGACCGATCGCGAACGCACGGTTCCCGGCCGGATTCAGCTCTTCCTCGAATCGACCGACCCGGCCCATTACAGCTTCGGCGACAATCTGACCGTCGCCCCCAACGGGCATCTGATCGTGTGCGAGGACCAGTATCTCGATACGGTCGACAATCATCTGCGCGGCGTCACTCCCTTTGGCGAAGTCTATCCCTTTGCCCGGATCCGGGTGCAGACCGAACCGGCGGGCGTGTGTTTTTCGCCCGACGGCAAGACCATGTTCGTCAACCTCTATAGTCCGACCAAAACGCTCGCGATCCGGGGGCCCTTTTGATCACAGCCGCTCGATGATGATCGCGGGCGCCATGCCGCCGGCGGCGCACATGGTGACGAGGCCGTAACGACCGCCCGAGCGTTCCAGCTCGTCGAGCGCGGTGCCGATCAGGATCGATCCGGTGGCGCCGATCGGGTGGCCGAGCGCCATCGCGCCGCCGTTGATGTTGACCTTGTCGCGGGGCAGGTCGAGGTCGCGGATGAACTTCTCCGCAACGACGGCGAAAGCCTCGTTGATTTCCCAGACGTCGATGTCGTCCCTGGTCAGCCCCGCCTTATCGAGCACCTTCTTCGCCGCGGGGACCGGGGCGTTGAGCATCAAGGTCGGATCGTCGCCGATATTGGCGTAGGCGACGATGCGCGCGCGGGGTTTCAGGCCGTGTTTGTCGGCATAGGCCTTCGAGGTGACGAGCAGCGCCGCAGCGCCATCGACGACCCCCGATGAATTGCCGGCATGGTGAAAATGCTGGATTTCGAGATCGGGATAGCGACGATTGATCTGCTGGCGGAAGGTGAAGCCGCCCATGTCGAAATCGGCGAGCGCGGCAAAACTCGGCTTGAGCGCGGCGAGACCTTCGGCGCTGGTTTCGGGGCGCGGAAACTCCTCATGGTCGAGTGCGATGCTGCCGTCGGGGTTGAGCACGGGCACCAGCGATTTGGCGAAGCGACCTTCCTTGATCGCACGGTCGGCGCGCCGCTGGCTGACGAGTGCGAGCGCATCGAGCGCCTCGCGGCCGATCCCTTCGATCGTTGCGATGGCGTCGCCGCACACGCCCTGATGCGACTGCGGGTGAAGCTCGTCGAGCGCCTCATGGCCCGACCCCATCAGGCGCGGCGGCAGGCCGGCGTTCGCCTGTTCGGCGGCAAAGGCGCTGGTGTAGCTCATCATCTCGGTGCCGCCCGCGACGACGCAATCCTCCATGCCGCTCATCACCGTCGCCGCGGCGAGATTGACCGAGGTGATGCCGCCGCCGCAGAAGCGGTCGAGCGTCGTTCCCGATGCCTTGATGTCATAACCCGCCGACAGCGCCGCCATGCGGCCGAGGTCGCCGCCCTGCTTGCCATTCTGGCTCGACGTCGACCAGATGATGTCGTCGACCGTCGCGGTGTCGAGATTATTGCGATCCCTGATCGCCTTCAGCACCGTTGCGGCGAGATGCTGCGGGTGGAGATGCGACAACGCGCCCTTGCCGGGCTTGCCAATCCCGCGCGGGGTGCGGACGGCGTCGATGATATAGGCTTCGGCCATATGTATATTTCCTTTCGGGGAGCGTTAACGCGGAGCCATGCGGATCGCGCCGTCGAGGCGGACGGCCTGACCGTTGAAATAGGTATTGCGGATCATCTCCATGGCGAGACTGGCATATTCTTCGGCCTTGCCGAGCCGCTTGGGGAAGGGGACGGAGGCTTCGAGGCTTTCCCTGACCTTCGGGTTCATATTGTTGAGCAAGGGCGTGCCGAACACCCCCGGCATGATCGCATTGACGCGAATGCCGAGGTCCATCAGGTCGCGTGCCATCGGCAGCACCAGCCCGTTCACACCCGCCTTCGCCGAGCCATAGATGACCTGGCCGATCTGGCCATCCTGCGCCGCGACCGAAGCGGTGAGGATGATCGCGCCGCGTTCGCCGTCTTCCAGTTCGGGAAGGGTGGCCATGCCTTCGGCCGCAATTGACGCGACGCGATAGCTGGCGGTGAGGATGCCTTCGACGCCGAAGGCATAATCGGCGGTTGGCGTGCGGCGGTATCGGCCGCTTTCCTTGTCATAGGCGAGTGTCTTGCCGCGGCGCGAGGTCATCGCACAGTGAACGCAGATACGTTCCTGCCCGTTTGCCGCACGCGCCTTGGCATAGCCGTCGAGCACCGATTGTTCGTCGGTGATATCGACATGGACGAACAGCCCGCCGATCGACGCCGCCACCTCCTCGCCGAGTGCGTCGTTGATATCGAAGATCGCAACCTTCACGCCGGCGGCCGCAAGCGCTTCGGCGGTCGCGCGGCCGAGGCCGGAGGCGCCACCGGTGACGACGGCGGCGGTCGCGGAATCGATTTTCATGGGGAGGGCTCCTTCAGGCGGGGATCTGGTTGAACGGAATGCCCTTGTCGGGGCGGTGATCCTGCGGCAGTCCGAGGATCTTTTCGGCAATCGTGTTGAGCAAAGTCTCATCCGATCCGCCCGCGATACGGCCCGTCGGCGCGTTGATCCAGCTCGACGCCCAGTCGTCCCTGGGCGAGGCGTGGTCGTCGAACGCGAAGGCTTCGGAGCCTTGCAGGTCGAGCGCGAGTTCGGACAATTTCTGGCGCGAACGAACCGACACGAGCTTGCCCAGCGAGCCTTCGGGGCCGGGCGTCATGCCCGCCTGCATCATCAGTCGCGCGCGCATGTTGATGGAGTCGAGCCCGGCGCGCATCGCATAGTTGCGGGCGATCTGCTGGCGGATGCGGCCATCCTCGATCGCGGGGCGGCCGTTCAGCTTCATCTCTTTCGCCAGATCGACGAACAGGTCGAGGTGCGGACCGAAGCCCGCGCTGTCGGTCGCGACATAGCGTTCGATCATCAGCGTCGCCATCGCGACCGCAAAGCCGCCGCCGACCGGCGACATGCGATGATCGTCGCCGACCTTCACATCGTCGAAGAACACCTCGTTGACATGGCTGTCGCCGCCCGCGAGCTTGATCGGGCGCACGGTGACGCCCGGCGCCTTCATATCGACCCAGAAGTATGTGAGCCCCTTGTGCTTGGGCACCGTCGGGTCGGTGCGCACGACGATGACGCCATAGTCACTATATTGCGCCCAGCTCGTCCAGACCTTCTGCCCGTTGATCTTCCAGCCATTGCCGTCAGGCTCGGCCCGCGTGCGCAGCCCGGCGAGGTCCGTACCGCCCGAAGGTTCGGAGAAGAGCTGGCACCAGATTTCCTCGCCGGTGAGCGCCTTGAGCACGCGCTCTTTCACGAACTCGCGGTCGCTGCCGAACTGCATGAGCACAGGTACCGGCATCCCCAGCGAAATGCCGAAATAGACGTTGGGGAAGCCGTGTTTCATCTCCTCGGCCTCGAAGCTGATCTTTTCGATATGACCGAGGCCCTGGCCGCCATATTTGGTCGGCCAGTTGATACCTGCAAAGCCCGCGTCGAACTTGGCCCTTTGATAGCGGCGACCGAGCGCCAGATCTTCTTCGACGCCCAGCCCCTTGCGCGCGGCCTTTCCGAACTCGGCCACCATCGATTCGCACCAGGCCGCCGCCCTGGCGCGATATGTTTCGAGATCGGTCATGCGTTTTCGCCCGCCAACTGGTCGACGAGCACATCTTCCCAAAAGAGGCTGCTTCCCTGTTCGAGCGCCAGTGTCCGCGCGCGGCGCATGTGGAGGTGGAGCCCCGCTTCCCAGGTGACGCCGATGCCGCCGTGGATCTGGATGCAGTCGCGCGCAGCGGTGTCATAGGCTTCGGTCGCCGAGAGTCGCGCCGCCGCCGCGGCGACAAGGAAATCGTCCACTCCTTCGCGCGCCGCCGCATGGATGGCATTGGCGCGCGCCAGTTCGACAAGCCCGTAAAGTTCGGCAATGCGATGCTTGATCGACTGAAACGCGCCGATCGGCTGGCCGAACGCCTTGCGCGTCACCGCATAGTCGCGCGCAATTTCCATCAAGGCCTCGGCACCGCCCGTCTGTTCGTGCGCGGTCACGACCGCCTGCAACGCCAATATGTGCAGCGCGGCGGCGCGTGCCCGGCCGCCGGTGACCAGAATGTCGGCCGGTGCGTTGGCAAGAACAAGATCGGCGATGCAGCGGCTATTGTCGAACGTCTCGATCGCGTGGCGTTCGGTGCCGGCAAGATCGACAATCGCCAGCGCGGGCGACCCGCCTTCATCGGCCAGCACGACCGCGATATCGGCGAAAAGGCCGCCTGAAACGGCGAATGCGGTTCCACGGACGCCGGCGTCCTGCAGGACCAGGCCTGGCACCGCAGGTAGGGGATCGGGGCCCGCGGCAAAGGCGACGGCGCCGATCGTATCGCCGCTGGCGAGGCCGGGGAGCCACCTCGATTGCTGCGCCTCGGTGCCGTAATGTTCGATCGCCTTGGCGGCGCCGAAGCTGGAGGTCAGAAACGGCGCGCCGCTCAACGTTCGTCCCGCCTGATGCGCGATCAGGCCAAGCTCGACGAGGCCAAGCGCGAGCCCGCCAAAGGCTTCGGGGAGCGCAAGCGCGGTCCAGCCCTGTTCCTTCGCGGTCGTCCAGAAACCCTTGTGATATTGCCCACGGGCGTCGAGCAGTGGGAGCAGATCGTCTTTGCTCACCCTGGCTTCGAGCGCCCGCCGCGATTCGGTTGCGATCGCCTGTTGCCCTTCGTCGTACAAAATCGACATCGGCTCGTTTCCTCTCCCCTTGCCCTGTCTTCGCCATCATCCCGACGTTGACGTAAACGTCAAGTTATTTCATGGAACGGGACGACGATGCCGTAAGGGCAGGGCGATCGAGGAGGGACAGAATGGCTTTCAAGACGCGGATTACGGAGATGCTGGGGATTGCGCATCCGATCGTCCAGGGGGGGATGCAGAGCGTGGGCTATGCCGAACTGGCGAGTGCGGTGTCGAACGCGGGCGGGCTTGGCATATTGACCGCGCTGACGCAGCCGGACCCTGGGGCATTGCGCGCCGAGATCGAGCGCTGCCGCGCGATGACCGACAAGCCGTTCGGCGTGAACCTGACTGTATTTCCGACGATCAACGCCCCCGACTACAAGGCCTATGCGCAGGCGATCATCGACGGCGGGGTCAAGATCGTCGAGACCGCGGGCACGCAGGCGGTGCGCGAGATATGGGAGATGCTGAAGCCGCACGGGGTCACCATCCTCCACAAATGCACCGCGGTGCGCCACGCGCTGTCGGCCGAGCGCGCGGGCTGCGACATCATTTCGATCGACGGCTTCGAATGCGCGGGTCACCCCGGCGAGGACGATGTTCCCGGCCTGATCCTGATCCCGGCCGCCGCCGACAAGGTGAAGATCCCGATGCTCGCCTCGGGCGGCTTCGGCGACGGGCGGGGGCTCGTCGCGGCGCTGTCGCTCGGCGCCGAAGGCATCAACATGGGCACACGCTTCTGCGCGACGGTCGAGGCGCCGATCCACGACAATGTCAAACAGGCCTATATCGACAATGACGAGCGCGGCAGCTTCCTGATCTTCCGCAGCCTGAAAAACACCGCGCGGGTCGGCAAAAACGCGGTCAGCGAGGAGGTCGTGCGCCGCCTTTCGGTTCCCGGCGCCACCTTCGCCGACGTGGCCGAACTGGTCAACGGCAAGGCAGGTCGCGAACTGCTCGAAACCGGCGACCTTTCCAGGGGCGTGTTCTGGGCCGGAATGGTCCAGGGGCTCATCCACGACATCCCAACATGCCAGCAACTCGTCGAACGCATCATTGCCGAGGCGGAGGACATATTGGATCGCCGGATCGCCGGATTTCGCGCCTGAGCCGGCGACCCGCTGGCGCGACGCCACGGCTTTGATCATGGTTCGATCCCGTCAATCACCGCTCTCATCACCGACAAGCGTTCGTCGGACGGATCGCGGCAAGGGGGATGGTTGAGCCTCATCCACCATAGGGGTAGCGGCGAGGTCGCTCGGGCGCCGACATGCCGGGCGACGAAAAACATCCCGCCGTGCTGCTTAGAGCGGCGTGGCGCGATTTCGCGTGATTGGCGGTGGGAGAGAGCCTGCAAACGAACTCGCTCGGCAAGACGTGATGCGGAGGTGCTTGGCCTCATGGAGAGCGGCGGTGACCGAAAGCACGGGATCAGATAGATCTAGGCACAAGGCTAGCGCCATAAACATCAGCCGCTATCGAACCCGTGTTCACGAATGCGCGCAAGCACCTCGAGCGCGTGCTTTGCCTGGAAATCGGTGGGTATCCGTCGCGGCATCGAACTGCAAATCTCTAGAACTTGCATATCCTTAGGAGTCAGTTTCTTTTTCGCCCGCCCCCATTCCATTACATTATTCCAGAATGGAGCCTTAAGTTTCACGACTTCGGCCTGAGCGTTTATGCCCTCTGTCAACACCGTGTTAGCGCGAGCTTCGCGTTCCTCGGTGCGAACGGTATCTACGAGGGCCAAGCAACTTCCGAAATCTTCCCCATACTTCAGTGTTCGGCTCTTAAGGCCGTTCCAACAGGCCTGTTGCTTTGCCCATTCCGACATGTTGCGAACGCCAGTCGGAGGATGCGTAATCGCATCATGAGCCTCCGCCGCGGCGAGAAGCAGGGCGCGCAGAAGGGCATCGGAAACCGCCTGCCGCCGCCAGATGGTGTCGAGATCGAGCATCTGTTTCTGGCCATTGGCATCGTGAAACACTTTTGCCATGGCGTAGGTGACGATATTGGCGCGATAGCCGCCTTCGTACCAATCTTGCTTTGGCACTTCGCTTTCCAACCTGCGGAAGATGATGGCCTTTGCAATCAGGCGCCGATACCAAAGTTCATCATACTTGCTGTCGCTCTTTGGCCAGGCCTCACCGATCTCTCTCGCGAAATCGGCAAAGTTCTTCTGCGCCCCCCGCGAAACAATGTGAGGATGCCCGGAGGCCGAGTATTCGAACTTCGCTAGGTCAGTCTTGCTAAAGAGCTGCGCCTTGGGGAACTCTAGATCAAACTTCTTCTGCTGTGCGACCGTAAGTCGGCTCCGCGCGTTGATGAACTGACCGCGAGAACGCTCATAGAACCACTTGCTGTCGTGACGCTCACCTTCACGCGCAGTGAAGATGACGCTCCGAGAAAACTGCTCGATACGGATGTGGAAGGGGTGATTGGAAAAAAAGTCGGCCGCATTCACCTTGTTCTGAGTATTGGCGTACTCCGATATCTTTGGCACAATTTCCTCTGACCGATCAGGAGGCACCACTGTCAGCTTCATTTGCACGAATACATGCGAAAGCTGCTCCTTCGCCGTTTTAAGTGCGCTGTGAATCGATCCTGTCGTCTGCGCTCCGTTTACGATCTGCAAATTGTTAATGGAAGCAATCGCAAGACCTTCTTCCGAACGAACACAGGTGACTTCGTCTGCCGTGGCGGATAGTCCATTGTTGTATGGAAAGAAGAGCTCAGGCTCCTCCTTAACGGTCTTCTGGATGCCCTTGTTCGTCTTCGCCCGCGCCTGAAGAAAAGACCGCACATTCGCCTCCAGCAGGCGCGCGCCCCATCGATCATAGATCGCTGCCAACTGCTGACCTGGCACGATCATTAGATAGCTCTCGAGAGCTGCGTCGGTCTGGGAAGCCTTGAGCGCAGGTAGGGGAGCGCCGAAATCATTGGCGAAATCGATCACCATATCCTCTCGCGCCTGACCGGATCGGTCGAAACGTTCGAATCGTGCGAGATCCCATACAGACCAGGTGACTGGTACATCGCCAAGTTCTGCAAGTTTCACCGCGTCATCCCGGCCGATATACTGGCGGTTCGAAACAAGGATCAGCTTGACCTTAGTGACCCGCGACCACGTGGTGATGATCAAATCCGAGACCTGAAATGCGGGGCTGACTTCATTCAACGAATCCCTGAACTCTTCGGTCCGGGCTTTTTTAAGGAAGCGGATCAGAGGATTGAGGATAGGCGAAACGTCGGATTTCCCGAAGGTCTGAACTTCGTCGCCGTCAACGAAATCACAGACGATCAGTCCGAGAACACCCTCTGCGTCGCGTGGGTCACCTGCATACCCATCGATCCTGAGCTTCTGTGCGCCCTCACCAATCTGGTAATAGGCACGGTCGGCCACCTCAATGTTGATTTGCGCTGAGAACTGACCCGGGATTTTCATCGAGAACTGACCCGGGTGGGTATGGGTTAAGTGTTGCCCTTAGCGGGCATCGTCAAGTGTTGGCATTACCCCTTTCTGGATTTGGGCGCGGTGGAACTGGCCCTGAAGCGGAAGCTGTCATTGCCGGTCTCGAGAATGTGGCAATGGTGGGTCAGGCGATCCAGTAAAGCGGTCGTCATCTTGGCATCGCCGAAGATGCTGGCCCACTCGCTGAAGCTCAGGTTGGTGGTGATCACCACGCTGGTGCGTTCATACAGCTTACTGAGCAGATGGAACAGCAGGGCACCGCCTGACGGGCTGAACGGGAGATATCCCAACTCGTCCAATATTATGAGGTCGAGCTTGAGCAGCCGCTCGGCCAGTTGGCCTGCCTTGTTAGCCGCCTTTTCCTGTTCCAGCGCATTGACCAGATCGACGGTGGCGAAGAAGCGAACTTTTCTACGGTGGTGCTCGACCGCTTGGACGCCAAGGGCGGTGGCGATGTGGCTTTTGCCGGTGCCGGGCCCGCCGATCAGCACCACATTGTCGGCGCTATCCATGAAGTCACCGCGGTAGAGCTGACGCACCAAGGCCTCATTGATCTCGCTGGCGGCGAAGTCGAAGCCGGCCAGATCCTTGTAGGCAGGGAAGCGGGCAGCCTTGATCTGATAGGCGATTGAGCGGACCTCGCGCTCGGCCATCTCAGCTTTGAGCAACTGGGACAGTACCGGCACGGCCGCCTCGAAGGCAGGGGCGCCTTGCTCGATCATGTCGCCGACGGCCTGAGCCATACCATACATCTTGAGGCCGCGCAGCATCACGACGACCGCGGCGCTGGCGGGGTCATGACGCATGACGCAGCTCCCTCAGCGTGTCGTAGCGGCCTACATCGGCTTTGGGCTCCGTGCTAAGGCGCAGGGCCTGCGGGGCATCGATCGTTGGTGCCGGTGGCGCCTTGCCGTCAATCAGGCGGTGCAGCACGTTGAGCACATGAGTTTTAGTTGGCACACCGTCCTCAAGAGCCAACTCGACTGCGCATAAAACGGACTGCTCATCATGGTGCAAAACAAGAGATAGGATCTCAACCATCTCCTTGTCACCGCCGAGCCGCTTGAGCAGTTGGGTCTGCAACTGGCGGAATGCCTCGGGCATCTCAAGGAATGGCGCACCATTGCGCAGGGCGCCGGGCTTGCGCTGAACGACAGCCAGATAGTGGCGCCAGTCATAGATCGTGCGTCCCGGCTTCTGATGGGACCGGTCAATGATCCGCTCGTGTTCGCACAAGACTTGTCCTTCCGCGACGATGACAAGCCGCTCGGGGTAAACTCTCAGGCTGACGGGCCGATTGGCAAAGGAGGCTGGCACACTGTAACGGTTGCGCTCGAAGGCGATTAGGCAGGTGGGCGACACGCGCTTGGTCTGCTCGACGAAGCCATCGAAGGGCCTCCCCATGGGCATCAAGCTGATTACCTCTTCGGCGTGCACATCGGCGATGGTGCCAGGTAATGTGCCGTGCTGGATTTCTGCCCACTGCGCGACACATTGTTCCTCAAGCCAGGCATTGAGAGCTGCAAGATCTGGGAAGCTGGGCATGGGCTGCCACAGACGGTGACGGGCATCCTGAACGTTCTTCTCGACCTGTCCCTTTTCCCAGCCCGATGCTGGATTGCAGAAGTCTGTTTCGAATAGATAATGGCTGGCCAGGGCGGCGAACCGGGCGTTGACTTGGCGCGCCTTACCACGGCCGATCTTGTCGACCGCCGTCTTCATATTATCAAAGATCCCGCGTTGGGGAATGCCGCCCAGCACTCGGAATGCCTGCGTCAGGGCGTCGAACAGCATCTCATGCGTCTGCAACAGATAGGCCCGAACGATGTAGGCCCGGCTGTGTGATAGCTTGGTATGGGCCACCTGCAGCTTGACCTGCTTGCCACCCAGCACGGCGTAATCCTCGCTCCAATCGAACTGGAAGGCTTCGCCAGGCTGGAAAACCAGCGGCACGAAGGTCCCGCGTCCGCTGGTTTGCTGCTCATACTGGCGGTCGCGCTTCCAATCGCGGGCAAAGGCCGCCACGCGAGCATACGAGCCGTCATAGCCCAAAGTGACGAGATCAGCGTAAAGCTGCTTGGCCGTACGTTTCTGTTTGCGCGATTTGCCCGACTCCACGCGCAGCCAACCTGTCAGCTTCTCGGAAAACGGGTCCAGCTTGCTCGGCCGGTCGGGAACCTTAAACACCGGCTCTACCGCGTCTGCTCGCAGATATTTGCGGATCGTGTTGCGTGATAAGCCGGTCCGCCGCTTGATCTCACGAATGGCCATGCCTTGGCGGAAATGCCACCGGCGGATCACACTGAGTAGGTCCATGTCGATCACTCCGATGCCTCCCGACTGCCTGCCGGGGGCGAGGAAAACATGGGTCAATTCTCAGTGAAAATTTCTGCCCCTCCCGGGTCAGTTCTCAGCGCAAATCAACAGCCAGTGCAGCCGGGACTGGGGGGCGCCTCGCCGCCGCGTCGATGTTCTCAGAGCGCCGTGCCGTGCGAACGAGATGGAATGCGGAGAACAGCAGCACGACGCCCACCATCGGGCGGTACAGCCACGGGGGGACGTCGATCAGCCCACCGAGGAACGCGGCGGGGACCGAGGCAACGGCGAAGGGAAGCAACAGCCGCCAGTCGTTCTGCCCGGCGCGGGAGTAACGATAGACGGCTAGCGAGGCGACGAGGATGTTCAGTGCCAATGCCGTGGGCCGCATCACGTCCGGCGAGAGACCAAATAGGGCCATCGCGGCCAAGTATCCAGACGCCCCGGCGTGGCCCACCGACGAGTAGAGCGTGGCGGCAATCATTATCAAGGCAGCGAGGATCACGTCCGCTTCGCTCATGGGATGTCAAAATCCAAGATCTAGGGTCCAAACTCAATCAGCCTCTTGAAAATCGGCGCGCACATTGATTCACGGGTTCTCCGCTGAAGCAGGAGGCCTTTGGAAATGTCGCGTTCGTTGTTCTGGCTGTCAGATGAAGCATGGCGGGCGATCGAGCCCCACCTGCCGAGGAACCAGCCCGGAGCGCGGCGGGTCGATGATCGCAGGGTAATCTCCGGCATCATTCACATGCTCAAGTGCGGCGGCCGCTGGGCGGATTGCCCGCCTGAATACGGCCCATCGACAACGGTCTATAATCGCTGGAACCGGTGGAGCAGGCGGGGCATCTGGACCCGCATCCTGGCGGCGCTGACCGAGGAGGGCTGGATCGCGGAAACCGGCCAGATCGACAGCAGCTACATCAAGGCCCACCGCTCTGCCGGTGGCGCAAAGTTGAGCGCATGCCAATGATCCGGGGGATCATTGGACCGCGAAACGGGCGCGGGCCAATGCCATTGGCATCTCGCGTGGCGGCCGGACGACCAAGATCCATGCGCTTGTCGATGTCCTTGGGCGACCGCTCCGCCTCGTCCTGACGCCCGGCAACACGTCCGACGTGAAAGGCGCGGACCTGCTGATCGGCGAAACCGTCGGAATGAAGCGGGTGATCGCCGACCGTGGCTACGACGCCAACCGCATCAGGGCTGCCTTGCGCGAACAGGGCACCATCCCTGTCATCCCCGGCCGACGCAACCGCAAGCGCCCGATCCAGTATGACGAACGACGCTATAAAGATCGCTGGCGGGTCGAGGCCATGTTCTGCCGCCTCAAGGACTTCCGCCGCATCGCTACCCGCTACGATAAACTCGCCAGGAATTTCCTGTCAGCCGTAAGCCTCGCAGCCGCCGTGGCCTTCTGGCTGTGATTGAGTCTCGACCCTAAAGGCACACTATCTAGCAAAACGTGACCGAGGCATCACCCTTTTTGCGGATACCTCGGATTCTCACATTGTCTTGGCTGCCGGGTTTGCACTGAAAAGGTATCGACATGTGCGGGACAGAAAAGCCCGGAAATCCATCACTTTCCAGTTCGATACCTTGTGGGATGAGGTTTAGGTGAAAAGAGACAAATGCCGATCAGAGACCGATTTTGTCGGTTTCGGCAGTCTCTGAGGTTCGGTCAGATTCAGCAAAACCGCGCAGAAGCTGGGGATTTTCTGGCCCCATAAGGCCCATCTCATTGATTCGCATTGAGATGTTGGCGGACAGGGTGGGATTCGAACCCACGGTGAGCTTGCACCCACGGCGGTTTTCAAGACCGCTGCCTTAAACCACTCGGCCACCTGTCCGGTGGCGTCGCCATAGCGTGCGAGCGCGGTGCGGCAAGCAAAACCTTGTTCCAACGGTCCGCCTTGCGAATGACTCGCCCTGTCCCGCGAGCGCCTAGCCAAGCGGCTCGATTCTGTGCGAAACCATCCCTATGGGTGGGTCATGACGCAAACTAGCATTTTCATAATACGCAAATATTTCGTACTTTCAGCGGCAATACTGGGGGCGTGGATCGTTGCTGCCCAGGCGCCGCTCCATGCGCAGAGCGCCGATGCCGGGTTCGACGCCTATGTCCAGTCGCTCTGGCCGAAAGCGCAGGCGCGTGGCGTGTCGCGCGCGACGTTCGACCGGGTGACCGCCGGACTGCGCTACAATAGCCGGGTGGTGGCGCTCGACCGCGACAATCTGGGATCGCCGCCCAGCCCGAACACACCGATACCTGCTTTCGCGCCCTATAAGGCCCGGCACGTCGATGCCGCGCGCATCAACGGCGGGCGCCGCGTCCACGACCGCCTGCTGCCGCTGCTCGCGCGCATCGAGGCACGAACGGGTGTGCCGACGAGCATCATGATCGCAATTTACGGGCATGAGACCGCCTATGGCCAGGTCACGGGCAGCTTCGACCTGCCCGAAGCGCTCGCGACGCTGGCGTATGAGGGACGCCGACGCAGCCTGTTCGAGCCCGAGCTGATCGCGACGATGGTGATGGTCGAACGCGGCGTGCCGCGCGATGTGCTGAAGGGGAGCTGGGCCGGCGCCTTCGGTTATCCGCAGTTCCTCCCTTCGGTCTATCTGCGTGTCGCCGAGGACGGCGATGGCGACGGCGTGGCGCGGATATGGTCGAGCGAGGCCGATGCGATCGAGTCGATCGGCGCCTATCTGCGCAACGCGGGCTGGCGCGCGGGTCAGCCATGGGGCGTTGCGGTCAACGTTCCGGCGACTTTCGATCGAGCCGCTGTTGCCAACCGCCTGACCCCCACGCGCTGTCCGCGCGTGTTCGAGCGTCACAGCCGCTGGCGCTCGATGGCCGAGTGGCGCGCCGCCGGGCTTCAGCCGGTCAGTGGGCGCTGGCCCGACGACGATGTTCAGGCGACCTTGCTCGAACCCGACGGGCCGGGGCGGACCGCTTATTTGCTCACCGGTAACTATCGTGCGATACTGGACTATAATTGTTCCAATTTTTACGCATTGTCTGTGGGATTGCTGGCGGATGAAATCGATCGTTAGGGACGGGTGCCTGATCGCGGGAGCAGCCCTGATGCTGTCCGGTTGCGGCGGGGTTGATGGCGCGCGCAGTGCGCGACCGGTGCCCAACCCGGTCGCAGCATCGCAGGGCGTCTCCGACGTTCCGGTGATCGTCGGGGACTCCTATAAGGTGGGCGATGTCACCTATACGCCCGCCGACGTCATCGATTATGACGATGTCGGCTATGCGTCCTGGTACGGCGATGAGGCAGCCGGCAAGGCCACCGCCAATGGCGAGATTTTCGATCCGGCGCGGATCAGCGCCGCGCACAAGACCTTGCCGCTGCCGAGCTATGTCGAGGTGACGGCGCTCGACACCGGACGAACAATCCTTGTCCGCGTCAACGATCGCGGGCCGATGGCGAACAACCAGCTGATTGCCCTGTCGCCTGCCGCCGCGATGCAACTCGGGCTGGAGCGGGGTCTGACAGCTGTTCGTGTTCGCCGCACCAATCCACCCGCCGCCGAACGCGCGCAACTGCGCGCAGGGAAGGCCGTTCCGGAACGGCTGGCCACGCCGGCATCGTTGTTGGCCATCCTTCGAACGAAGGCGAGTGCCTTGCCCGCACCGAAAGGCGCGAGCGAACCCGCGCCGCCGGTTGCCTCATCGAAAGCGAAGCCGGGGGACGACCGCATGGCCGTGCAGGGCAATATCACGCCGGCGATCATGAAACAGACGCCGGCGAAACCCGCATCCCCGGCGAAACCTGCTGTCGCCACGGGCCAATATGTCGTGCAGATCGGCGCGTTCAGCACCGAAGCACGCGCCAGGGCCGCGGCCAAGCCGGTAGGTGGTCGGGTGTCGAGGGCGGGCAATCTGTGGCGCGTTCGGATCGGCCCCTTCGCCAGCGAAGCCGACGCTCAGGGTGCGCTGGCCACGGCGAGATCGAAGGGATTTCGCGATGCCGCGCTCCTCCGCGATCGATGATGCGGGCGAGGGGCAAATTCGCCCTGGGCTATGGCGCTGCTACGGCGCTGGCCCTGCTGGCGAGCAATGTCGCTTTTTGGCCCGCTGCAGCGGCGAGGGATAATCGCTCATCCGGCGCCGCCAGCGCCGCGGCGGTCAGTCCGGCGCCCTATGCGACACAGGCGCCGATCGTCATGCTCAAGGACATGGAGTCGGGCGCGATCCTTTTTTCGCGGGGTGCCGACAAACGCTTCGCCCCGGCTTCGATGGCGAAGGTGATGACCGCCTATGTCGTGCTTGATCTTTTAAAAACGCGCGAACTGCGGCGCGACACGACATTCACGGTCAGCGACGCCGTATGGAGGAAATGGAACAGCAGTACCGGTGGGTCGACGATGTTCCTCAGTCCCGGCGAGAAACTGTCGGTTGACGATCTGCTGAAGGGTTTGATCACCGTATCGGCGAATGATGCGGCGGCGGTTCTTGCCGAAGGAATCGATGGCAGCGAAGAAGCTTTTGTCAGGCGAATGAATAAGGTGGCGGCTGATATTGGTATGGCGTCGAGTCATTTTGGCACGCCCAACGGCTGGCCGGACGGCGGCGTCACAAAGGTCAGCGCCGCTGACCTCATCACGCTTGCCGATCGACTTATCCGTGATCATCCGGACGGTTATGCGCGTTATTTTTCAATCCCGAAACTCCAGCATGGCGTCGCGCCCGACGGACGACCGATCGTGCAACCGAACCGCAACCCGATTCTCGACCGGGTTGACGGCGCCGATGGCCTCAAAACGGGGCATACCCGCGAGGCAGGCTATTGCTTCCTGGGGTCGGCCGAACGCGATGGCCGCCGGCTGATCATGGTCGTTGCCGGTCTGCCCAGCGCAAATGCGCGGCGGGAGGAGGCGCAAAGGCTGATGGACTGGGGGTTCGCCGCCGCAGCGCATCGAATGGCAGCCGAAACCCGGCGTGGGAGCGCCTCAACGAGCGTGGCCGCGGGCGCGACGCATAGATGACAAAGCCGGCGGGGCAGTTTACCTCCCGTGCCATGTCTCGACACCAGCCCATCCTCCCGTCGTCCGGTCTGACGCCGTGATCCGCGGACGCTTCATCACGCTTGAGGGCGGCGAGGGTGTCGGCAAATCGACGCAGTTGCGCGCCTTGTCGGAGGCACTCGCCGCGCGATCGATCGAGGTTGTGGCAACGCGTGAACCCGGCGGCAGCGTGGGCGCCGAGGCAATCCGGACGCTGCTGATGGAAGGCAGCGACGACCGCTGGGATGCGCGCAGCGAGGCGCTGCTGTTCGCCGCCGCGCGCGCCGACCATGTTGCGCGCACGATCCGCCCGGCGCTTGCGCGTGGCGCATGGGTATTGTGCGACCGATTCGTCGATTCGAGCCGCGCCTATCAGGGCGGCGGGGGGGGGATCACCGACGCCGATATCCTGGCGCTCCACCGTTTCGGATCCAGGGGGCTGCTGCCCGACCGCACCTTCCTGTTGACCGTGCGCCCCGATGAAGCGGCGCGCCGACTGGCAGCGCGCGGTGATCGCGACCGCATGGGCAGCAAGCCCGCGGACTATCAGGCGCGCCTCGCCGCGCGATTCGCCGAAATGGCCGCGACCGAGCCGCAGCGCTGGCGGTTGATCGACGCCGACCTGCCCGCCGCCGACGTCACCGCGGCCATGCTTGCGGAGCTGATCGAATGGCTGCCATGATCGGCCATCAGGAGGCCGAAAAGGCGTTTCTGGACGGCTGGCAGGGCGGCCGCCTGCACCATGCCTGGCTGCTCGCCGGGCCACAGGGGATGGGGAAGGGGGACTTTGCCGAGCGCGCGGCGCGCTTTCTCGTGACCCATGGCGCAGGTGGCGGGCGCGCGGCGGTAGCACTTGACGATCGAGGCGACGATGCCGCCGCACGGCTCGTCGATGCGGGCAATCACCCGGAGATCATCCGGCTGACGCGCCAGCCCAAGGACAAGACCAAGGAGCTTGCGCGTAACATCACCATCGACCAGGTGCGCCAGGTGATCCGCCGTCTGCATCTGTCGCTGTCGCTCGGCGACTGGCGCGTCATCATCGTCGATGCCGTCGACGACCTGGAAAGCGATGGTGCCAATGCACTGCTCAAGACGCTCGAGGAACCGCCCGCCAGGACGCTGTTCCTGCTGGTCAGCCATTCGCCGGGGCGGCTGCTCCCGACGATTCGTTCACGCTGTCGAATCCTTCGTTTTCAACCGATTGACCGTGACGTCATGGTGTCATGGCTCCACGATCTGCGACCAATGCTCGACATGCCCGAGGTGCGCGCGATCGTCGCCGCGTCGGGCGGGGTGCCCGGCAAGGCGCTGGCGTTGATCGACAGTGATGTCGCGTCGATGCAAAAGAAGCTGCTGGCCATCGCCGCCTCGGGCGACCCCGAGAACCGGCTGCGCGAGGCGCTCGCGCGCGAGGTCGGCGGCGCGAGCAATCGCGCGCGGCTTGAACTGGTGATCGACATCGTTCCCGGATTGCTGGCAGCAATGGCGCGCGAGCGTCCGATCACCGAGATCGCGCCTGTGCTGGCCCAGTGGGACCGTGTGCAGCGCACGGTGCGCGATGCTGTCCGGGGCTCCTACGATGGCACGATGGTCGGTTTCGAGATCGGGAACTGCCTCGCGGAGCTTGCGCTGCGATCGGCACAGGCGGCACGCTGACGCTTTCCCTCGCGCGCGGCAGCGGCTAAGGCGCGCGCATGTCCCAACAGAGCGCTCCCTTCTATATCACCACCGCGATCAGCTATCCCAACGGCCGCCCGCACATCGGCCACGCCTATGAAGCGATCGCCACCGACGTCATGGCGCGGTTCCAGCGCGCGCGCGGCCGCAACGTCCGGCTGGTGACCGGCACCGACGAACATGGGCTGAAGATGTTTCAGACCGCGCGTGACCAGGGGCGCGCGACGATCGATCTGGCAAATGAAATGTCCGGATATTTCCGGGAGATGTATGCCAAGTTGAATATCAGCTATGATATGTTCATGCGCACGTCCGATCCGGCGCACCACGCCGCCTCGCAGGCGATCTGGAAGGCGATGGAAGCCAATGGCGACCTTTATCTCGACCGCTATGAGGGTTGGTATTCGGTTCGCGACGAAGCCTTTTACGATGAGAGCGAGCTGACCGACGGGGGGGAGGGCATCCGCCTTTCGCCGCAGGGCACGCCGGTCGAATGGACCGTCGAGGAAAGCTGGTTCTTCCGCCTGTCGAACTATCAGGATCGGCTGCTCGCGCTCTATCGCGACAATCCCGACTTCATCCGCCCCGAAAGCCGCCGCAACGAGGTGCTGCGCTTCGTCGAGGGCGGTTTGAAGGATTTGAGCGTCTCGCGCACCAGTTTCGACTGGGGGGTTCCGGTGCCGGGATCGCCGGGGCACGTCATGTATGTCTGGGTTGATGCGCTGACGACCTATTTGTCGGGGCTGGGCTATCCCGACCCGGCGAGCGACTTCGGCACATTCTGGCCCGCGAACATTCATATGATCGGCAAGGATATCGTTCGTTTTCATACTGTTTACTGGCCGGCCTTTCTGATGAGTGCCAATCTGCCGCTGCCTCGCCAGGTGTTCGGCCACGGCTTTCTGCTCAACCGCGGCGAAAAAATGTCGAAGTCGCTCGGCAATGTCGTCGATCCGATGGCGCTCGCCGAGCGGTTCGGCGTCGATGCGCTGCGCTATTATCTGCTGCGCGAGGTCAGCTTCGGACAGGACGGCAGCTATTCGGCCGAAGCGATCGTCCGCACCGCCAACGCCGACCTCGCCAACAGCTTTGGCAATCTGGCGCAGCGCAGCTTGTCGATGATTTTCAAAAACTTGGGCGGTGAACTTTCGGCTGACTATACTCCGGCACAGGATGATATTGATCTGTTCCACTTGGTCAATCTCAGCGCAAAAGACCTATTACCTCGGGCGTTCGAACAACTGGCCTTTTCGGTCGGGATCGAGGAGTGGCTGCGCGCTGTCTTCGCCTGCAACCAATATGTCGATGCGCAGGCCCCTTGGGCGTTGCGCAAGAGCGATCCCGAACGCATGCGCGTCGTTCTGATGACGCTGTTCCAGGCCGTGCGCACGCTCGCCATTGCCATTCGGCCCGTCGTGCCGACGGCGGCCGACAATCTGCTCGATCAGATGGGCATTGCCCCCGACGCGCGTGATTTTGCGGCGCTGGCCGACGCCGACTGGTTCGCCAGACTGGCGGCGAGCGGTTTCACGGTCGGGCAGCCCGTGCCGATCTTTCCGCGCCTCGACCTGCCCGAAGAGGAGGGGGAAGGGGAGGCGTGATGCTCGTCGATTCGCACTGTCACCTCAATTACAAGGGCCTCGCCGAGCAGCAGGACGAGGTGCTGGCGCGCGCACGAGAGCGGGGCGTGACCGCGATGCTCAACATCGCGACGCGCGAAAGCGAGTGGGACGATGTGCTCGCCGCCGCCGAGGCGAACGACGATGTGTGGGCGAGCGTCGGCATACACCCGCACGACGCCGACCAGCATCCCGACGTCGATACGGCCAAGCTGATCCAGCGCGCCGCGCATCCGCGGGTGATCGGAATCGGCGAGACCGGGCTCGACTATTACTACGACAAGAGCGATCGCACCCGGCAACAGGACAGCTTTCGCCGCCATATCCATGCGGCGCAGGCCACGGGCCTGCCGGTGATCGTGCATATGCGCGACGCCGAGGCCGACACGCTGGCACTGCTCGGCGAGGAAATGGCAAGGGCAAGCTTTCCCGGTGTGATCCACTGCTTCACCGCAAGCGACGCTTTTGCGCGCAAAGCGCTCGATATCGGCCTTTATATTTCGATCTCCGGCATTGTGACGTTCAAAAACGCCACCGACTTGCAGGCAACGGCCAAATGGCTGCCGCGGGAGCGGTTGCTGGTCGAAACCGATGCCCCTTTCCTCGCCCCGGTGCCGCATCGCGGCAAGACCGGCGAGCCGGCGTTCGTCGCCGATACGCTGGCGTTTCTTGCCGATCTGCGTGACGAGGATCCGGATGCGCTTGCAGCCGCGACAAGCGCCAATTTCTATTCGCTTTTCAACAAGGCGGCGGCATGACGTCACGCGGCGCATGAAGGTTAGAATCCTTGGCTGCGGAACGTCGTCGGGCGTTCCCCGCATCGGCAATGACTGGGGGCAGTGTGACCCCGATAATCCACGTAACCTGCGCAGCCGTGCCTCGATTCTCGTGTCGCTCGGCGGGTTTCGCATCCTTGTCGACACCAGTCCGGACATGCGCATGCAATTGCTCGACGCGCGCGTTGGCGAGGTCGACGCCGTCATCTGGACGCACGAACACGCCGATCACACGCACGGCCTCGACGATCTGCGCCAGATCATGCACCGGCGCGGCGCGGCCGTTCCCTGCTACGCACGCCATCATGTGCTCGACATATTGAAGTGGCGCTTCACCTACGCCTTTGCCGGCAATGCCGGATATCCAGCGTCGGTCGATCCGATCGACTTGCTCGACCACCAGTCGATCGGCCCTGTCGAGGTATCGGCGATCGAAATGCCGCACGGTCCGATCAAGGCGAGCGGCCTGATCTTCAGCGACGGTGCGCACAGGATTGCCTATGCTACTGATTTTTCAAGGTTCACCGATGAAATGGTCGACTTTTTCCAAGGCGTCGACCTGTTCGTGATCGACGCGCTGCGTCGCTATCCGCATCCGACGCATCCGCATCTGGCGATGACGCTCGAAGGTCTTGCAAAGGTGGGCCATCCGCGCGCGATTATCACGCATATGGACAATACGATGGACTATGCGGATCTTGTCGCCGAATTGCCGAGCGGTGTCGAACCCGGTTATGACGGGTTGGAGGTGCAGTTATGAATGGCGACACGACGGTCCAGCTGCTTTGGTTTGCCGGAGCCTTCACACTGGTGCTGAGTTCGCTTCTGGCGCGGCGGCTCCCGATGGCCGACTGGCTGAAGATGGCGCTCGCCTGGGTGGCGATATTCGGGCTGGTGTTCCTCGTAATCCGAACCTGGCAGGTGGTGACCTGAGGTCCCGATGCAGGTTCCAGCCATCCCGGTCATCCGATGTATTTAACATAATATATATTATCAAATAAATAATCACACTGGGCGGCGCAGGAACGTCCCCCCCTTTCCATCGGTCTTGGGCCCTTCTGGCCGAGACGTTGCATGGCGGCGATCATCCGGCTGGAAGAATCCCCCCGCGCGCCTTAAGGCGCGCGCATGAGGATAGCGATCATCGACACCAGCATGACGCGCGCCGCCATCATTTCCGATGGCTTGCGCGAAGCCGGTCTCGACGATCTGGTGCTGATTGATCCTGCGGGTCCCCTCGTTCGCCAGATCGAAGCGGCACAGCCCGAAGTGGTGCTCATAAATCTGGAAAATCCCAGCCGCGACCAATTGGAAGACTATTTCGCCATGTCGCGCGCGCTCGCCCGACCGATTGCGATGTTCGTCGATCAAAGTGATGCCGAAGCGACGGGAGCAGCAATCGACGCCGGCGTGTCGGCCTATGTCGTCGATGGCCTCTCGAAACAGCGGATCAAGCCGGTTGTCGACCTGGCCATAAGGCGTTTCCAGGCCTTTTCGCGCCTGCAACGCGAACTCGATGAAGCGAAGAATGCGCTCGCAGAGCGCGCGGTGATCGATCGTGCAAAGGCGATATTGATGAAGCGTCGGCAGATCGACGAACCGGCGGCATATGCGCTGCTGCGTGGTCAGGCGATGCGCACCAACCGTCGTATCGTCGAGATCGCCGAAGCGATAGTGACCAGCGAAACGCTGCTGGGAGACATGGAATGATGACGGAAAGCTTTCGCATCGGCTTCCTGCCGTTGGTCGACGCCGCGCTGCCGATTCTGGCGCACGAGATGGGGTTTGCCGGGCGCGAGGGACTGCGTATCGAACTGGTTCGCGACATGACCTGGGCGACGGTGCGCGATCGGCTGCTCTATGGGCACACCGACGCCGCACACATGATTGCGCCGCTGGCGATCGCGACGACGCTTGGGCGTGACCGGCCGCCGGTACGGCTCGCGGTGCCGTTCGTTCTAGGGCTCAATGGCAATGCAGTGACCGTCTCGACCCGTCTCGCCGATGAAGCGGGGCTTGGCCGACAACTCGGCGATCCCGTCCAGTTCGGCCAGGCTTTGCGGGTGATTGCGGCTGCGCGCAAGGCGGCCGGCAATCCGCTGCGTTTCGGCGTCGTCCATCGCTATTCGAGCCATAATTACATGTTGCGCTATTGGCTCGCAGGCGTCGGCATCCATCCCGACGCCGACGTCACGATCGTCGTCACCAGCCCCCCCTTCGCCGCCGACGCGCTTGCTGCGGGCGAAGTCGACGGCATATGTGTCGGCGAGCCGTGGAACTCGATCGCGGTCGACCGCGGGGTCGGGCAAATTGCGCTGGCAACCGCGCAGATCTGGCGGCGCGGAGTCGAAAAGGTGCTCGCGCTGCGCGAATCGGTGGTCGACGAACGGCGCGACGCCGTCGAAGCACTCGTTCGAGCACTCCATGCCGCGGCGGCGCAGTTTGTCATGCCCGACGCCACCGTGGAAAGCGCCGACATATTGGCGCGTCCCGAATATCTGGACGCGCCACGCGATGCGGTGCTGCGCGCGATCACCGACCGCATTCGCGTCGTCCCCGGCGGCGAGCCGATCCACTATCCCGATTTCATGTTTCAGTATCGCGAGGCCGCGAACTTCCCGTGGCGCAGTCAGGCGGCCTGGCTTTATTCGCAAATGATCCGCTGGGACAGCAACCCCTTCTCCGAAGCCGATGCCGCGACGGCTTCTGCGGTCTTCCGTCCCGACATCTACCGCGCTGCGCTGGCCGGCACCGGCGCGCCGCTGCCCGGCGCATCGTCAAAACTCGAAGGCGGGCTCGACGAACCCATCGGCGCGGGTTCGGTCCAGGGCCGTCTGACCCTCGGTAGCGACCTTTTTTTCGACGGACGTGCCTTTGATCCCGACGATATCCAGTCCTATCTTGCTGGACTGGAATGACTTTTTGCTCTTTCGAACTTTATGCTGCAACTGCGAAATAAAGTCTTGCGACGAACAGGCGAATCAGTCACCTTAAGGGCACTCGGCGAGGCTGCCGGGGCAGGATAAAGCGGTAACGGCTCCAACGACGGGGCCGGTCCGCGAGGCGGGTGGGAAGCCTTTTTCCACATTCCGACATGGCAATGAAGCCGTCAGGATGCGCCCGCGCGGCCGCCGTCCTGGCGGCTTTTTTATTGCCCGTCGCACGAAGGGGACGGACGATGACGACTGCAAGCGCGGGGGCCGGAGCGGCCCCCAAATCGAGTTTCTGGGCGAGCGGGCACTGGCCGACGCTCGTCGCCGCCTTTCTCTATTTCGATCTCGCCTTCATGGTGTGGGTAATCCTCGGCCCGCTGGCGCCCGCGATTTCGGCCGACCTCGGCCTGACCCCCGCGCAAAAGGGGTTGATGGTCGCAGTCCCCACGCTCGCCGGGGCGCTGCTCCGCGTCGTCAACGGCCTGCTCGTCGATCGCATCGGCCCCAAGCGCGCCGGGGCGATCAGCCAGGTGATCGTAATCGCCGGGCTGTTCACCGCCTGGTTGATGGGGGTGACCAGCTTCACCGGCACGCTCGCGCTCGGCGTGGTGCTCGGCTTCGCCGGGGCCAGCTTTGCGATTGCGCTGCCGCTCGCGAGCCGCTGGTATCCGCCCGAGCATCAGGGCAAGGCGATGGGGCTCGCCGGGATGGGCAATTCGGGCACCGTGCTCGCAGCGCTGTTCGCCCCCGGCCTCGCGGTGATGTTCGGCTGGAACGCGGTGCTCGGCCTCGCCTGCATCCCGCTGGCGATCGTCTTTTTCCTCTATTCGTTCATGGCAAAAGACGCGCCGAACGCTCCTGCGCCCAAGAAGCTGGTCGACTATTTCCAGCCGCTCAAGACCGCTGATGCCTGGTGGCTGATGGCCTTTTATTCGGTGACTTTCGGGGGCTTCGTCGGGCTGGCCGCATCGCTGCCGATCTATTTCACCGACCAGTTCCATCTGAGCCCCGTGATGGCGGGCTATTGCACCGCCGCCTGCGTCTTTGCCGGGTCGTTGGTGCGGCCGATGGGCGGCGCGCTCGCCGACCGGATCGGCGGGGTCAAGGCGCTGATGATGGTCTTTGTCGTCGCGGCGCTAGCGCTCGCCGGGGTGCCGCAGGCGGACACCCTCGCCGCCGCGCTCGGCCTGTTCGTGATCGCGATGCTCGCGCTCGGCACGGGGAATGGCTCGGTGTTCCAGCTCGTGCCGCAGCGTTTTTCGGCCGAGATCGGGGTGATGACCGGGCTGGTCGGCATGGCGGGCGGCATCGGCGGCTTCTACCTCGCCTCCTCGCTCGGCTTTGCCAAGCAGTGGAGCGGCAGCTTTGCGCCGGGCTTCTATATCTTCGCCGGGCTTGCCGTTGCCGCGCTCATCGCCCTGATGTTTGTCAAGAATCAGTGGCGCGCAACCTGGGGCGCCGCCGAAGGCGTACGGATCTAGCCATGACCCGCACCCTCATCCTTTTGCTGGCGCTCGCGCCGGCCGGGGCGGCACATGCCCAGGCCGTCGAGCTAGAGCCGGTTGGCGAAGCCCGCCTCCGCTACGAAAACGTCGATCAGGACGGCCTCGCCGCCAATGCCGAAGCCCTCACCCTGCGCGTCCGCGCCGGGGTCGAGGCCAAGGCGGGGCGCTGGTCGGCGCTGGTCGAAGGGCAAGGCAATCTCGCCATCATCGACGATTATTTCGACGGGCTCCACGGCGCCGCGACCCGGCCAATCATCGCCGACCCCGAAAACATCGCCCTCGCCCGCGCGCAGCTTCGCTATGCCGCGCCCGCCATTACGGTGACCGCGGGGCGCCAGCGGATCGGCTTCGACGACGAGCGTTTCGTCGGCAGCGTCGGCTTTCGTCAGAACGGCCAGAGCTATGACGCGGTGCGCGCTGAGGTGACGCCGGTGAAGGGCGTGAAGGTCGATCTCGCCTATGCGTGGAGCGTGCGCACCATCTGGGGCATCGACGGTGCCGGGGCGCGGCAACAGGCAGTGTCGGGCGACAATCTCTTCGCCAATGTCGGCGCCCGGACCCCCGTCGGCAAGCTCAGCGCCTTCGCCTATCTGGTCGACCAGGACGAAGCGGAGATGCAGGGTTTCCGCATGTCGAGCCAGAGCTATGGCGCCCGGCTCGATGGATCGAAGTCGCTCGGCAAGGCGAAGATCGGCTGGCAGCTGAGCTATGCCCGCCAGTCCGACTGGCACCATAACCCCAACGACTATAGCGCCGACTATTATCTGGCCGATGTTGCCGTCGATTTCGGCGGCCCCCGCGTCGGCGCCGGGTACGAGATACTCGGCGCCAACAAGGGGATTTCGCTCACCAGTTTCCAGACCCCGCTTGCCACCGGCTTCAAATTTCAGGGCTGGGCCGACAAGTTCCTCGTCACCCCGCCCGACGGGGTCCGCGACCTGTATGCCAGCGCGGGCTGGAGCTGGAAGGCGGTCGGCCCGCTGAAAGCCGTTACCGTGCAGGCCGCCTATCACGACTATCGCAGCGACCGCGCATCGCGCGCCTATGGGGACGAGATCGACCTGCTCGCCAGCGCCAAGCTGGGCAAGATCACCGGTTCGTTACGTTACGCGCATTATCGAGCCAACAGCTTCGCCACCGGTACCGATAAAATCTGGCTGCAATTCGATTGGACGCTTTGATGGAACATCGCCCCCTCTCCCCCGACGCCGACACGCGCGCGCATCTCGTCGTCATCGGC
Organism: Sphingopyxis alaskensis RB2256; assembly: GCF_000013985.1. Lineage (GTDB taxonomy): Bacteria > Pseudomonadota > Alphaproteobacteria > Sphingomonadales > Sphingomonadaceae > Sphingopyxis > Sphingopyxis alaskensis. The sequence continues at coordinate 1,319,517 of NC_008048.1, forward strand.
AACGGCATGGCCGGATGCCGCGCGGTCGAGGAGCTGCTCGCGCGCGACCCGGCGCGCTATCGCGTGACGATCTTCGGCGCAGAGCCGCGCGTCAATTACAATCGCATCATGCTTTCGCCCGTGCTGGCAGGCGAGAAAAGCTTCGAGGATATCGTCATCAACGATGCCGACTGGTATGCGGACAATGGCATCGCGCTGGTCGCGGGCGACCCGGTGGTTGCACTCGATCGCGCGGCCAGGACCGTGACGACGCGCGGCGGCATCGTCGAAACCTATGACAAGCTGGTGATTGCGACGGGGTCCGATCCTTTCATCATTCCCGTTCCCGGCAAGGATTTGCCCGGCGTCATTGCCTTCCGCGACATGGACGATGTCGGCACGATGCTTAGCGCCGCGGAACAGGGCGGCAGCGCCGTCGTCATCGGCGGCGGGCTGCTCGGGCTCGAGGCAGCGCATGGCCTGTCCTTGCGCGGCATGAAGGTCACCGTGCTCCACCTCATGCCGACCCTGATGGAACGCCAGCTCGACGAAGCGGCGGGCTGGCTCCTGAAACAGGCGCTGGAAGCGCGCGGCCAGACGATCCTGACCGGCGCCGACACCGCCGAGATCGTCGGCGAGGTCAAGGTCGAGGGCGTAAAGCTCAAGGATGGCACGCTGATCCCCGCCGATCTGGTGGTCATGGCGGTCGGCATCCGCCCCTCGATCGCGCTCGCACGCGATGCCGGGCTTGCCGTCGGGCGGGGCATCTTGGTCGATGACCATATGGTGACCAGCGATCCCGACATTCTCGCGGTCGGCGAATGCGTAGAGCATGACGGACAGGTTTACGGCCTCGTCGCGCCGCTCTGGGACATGTGCCGCAGCCTCGCCGACGGTCTGGTCGAACGACCGTCGGGCTATCGGGGTTCGGTGACCTCGACCAAGCTGAAGGTGTCGGGGATCGACGTCTTTTCGGCGGGCGATTTTTCAGGCGGCGACGGTTGCGAGGACATCGTGCTGCGCGATGCAAGCCGCGGCGTCTACAAGCGCGTGATCGTCAAGGACGACCGCATCGTTGGCGCGGTGCTCTATGGCGATACGGCCGACGGCAGCTGGTACTTCGACCTGCTCAAACGCCAGGAGGATGTCTCCGGCCTCCGCGATCTGTTGATCTTCGGCCAGGCCTTCGCCGCTGGAGGAGGCGCGGCGGACCCTAAGGCGGCCGTTGCGGCGCTCTCGGACGATGCCGAGATTTGCGGCTGCAACGGCGTCACCAAGGGCCAGGTCGTGTCGTGCATCACCAAGGGAGCGCACAGCCTCGACGCGGTGCGCAGCACCTGCAAGGCGTCGGCGAGCTGTGGCAGCTGCACCGGCCTCGTCGAGACCCTGCTCGCGCTGACGCTCGGCGACGAGGTGCAGGCCGGGCCCAAGACGATGTGCAAATGCACCAGCTTCGGTCACGACGACGTCCGCCGCGAGATCGTCGCGCAGAATATGCGCTCGATCCCCGAAGTGATGCAAAAGCTGCACTGGACGACCCCCGACGGCTGCTCCTCCTGTCGTCCGGCGCTCAACTATTATCTGCTCTGCGCGCTGCCCGGCGACTATGTCGACGACCAGCAGAGCCGCTTCGTCAACGAGCGCCTCCACGCCAATATCCAGAAGGACGGGACCTACTCGGTCGTGCCGCGCATGTGGGGCGGGCTGACTAACCCGACCGAACTGCGCGCGATCGCCGATGTCGTCGAGAAGTACAATGCGCCGATGGTCAAGGTGACCGGCGGCCAGCGGCTCGACATCTTCGGCATCAAGAAGGAGGATCTGCCCGCGGTCTGGGCCGACCTCAATGCCGCCGGGATGGTCTCGGGCCACGCCTATGGCAAGGCGCTGCGCACGGTAAAAACCTGCGTCGGGTCCGAATGGTGCCGCTTCGGCACGCAGGATTCGACCGGCCTCGGCGTCAAGATCGAGCGGATGAGCTGGGGCAGCTGGATGCCGCACAAGTTCAAGATCGCCGTGTCGGGCTGCCCGCGCAACTGCGCCGAGGCGACGATCAAGGATTTCGGCGTCGTGTGCGTCGACAGCGGCTATGAGCTGCACATCGGCGGCAATGGCGGCATCCATGTCCGCGCGACCGACCTGCTCTGCAAGGTCGCGACCGAACAGGAGGCGATGGACTATTGCGCTGCCTTCATCCAGCTCTACCGCGAGGAAGCGCGCTATCTTGAGCGCACCGCGCCGTGGATTGAGCGCGTCGGGCTCGACTATGTGAAGGGGCGGTTGCTCGACGATCCGGCGGGCCGCGAGGCGCTGCGCGCTCGCTTTCTCCATTCGCAAAGCTTCAGTCAGGACGATCCCTGGGCACAGCGCGCCGAGGGCGCCGAGGCCGAACATCATGCGCCGATGGCGCGCTTCATCCCGCAGGAGGAACTGGCATGACCACCACCGCAGACTGGCTCGACATCGGCTGGGTCGACCAGATTCCGGTGCGCGGCAGTCGCACCGTGCAGGTCGCGGGCGGCGACGATATCGCGGTGTTTCGCACCGCAGAGGGCAAGGTCTTCGCCCTCCTCGACCGCTGCCCGCACAAGCATGGTCGACTGAGCCAGGGCATCGTCCATGGCGGCGCGGTCGCCTGTCCGCTGCACAACTGGCGGATCAGCCTGTCGACCGGCGAGGCGCTGGGCGACGACCAGGGCTGCACGCCGACGGTTCCGGTCAAGATCGACGGCGGCCGCGTCCTAATCTGCCGCGCCAGCACGCTGAAGGCGGCGGCGTGAATCACCCTCTCCCCTTCAGGGGAGAGGGCCGGGGAGAGGGGAGCGACAGTTGAGCGCTTCCCTGCCCCCGCCCCCTCTCCCAACCGGTGCCGGGTCAACCGTGCCCCGCACGGTTGAGGATCGTCCGGGGGACGATCCGACCCGGCGCCCCCCTGAAGGGGAGAGGGCTATAAGGACCACCTGCGCCTATTGCGGCGTCGGCTGCGGCATAAGCGCAACGGTGACCGGCGAACGCACGGTCGATATCGCAGGCGACCCCGACCATCCCGCCAACCGCGGCAAACTCTGTTCCAAGGGCACGCACCTCGGCGAAACGGTCGGGCTCGAAGGCCGCCTTCTCCATCCGATGATCGGCAACAAGCGCGCCAGCTGGGACAAGGCGCTCGACCTCGTCGCCAAGCGCTTCAAGGAGGTGATCGCGCGCCATGGTCCGAACAGCGTCGCCTTCTATGTGTCGGGCCAGCTCCTGACCGAGGATTATTATGTCGCGAACAAGCTGATGAAGGGCTTCATCGGCACCGCCAACATCGACACCAACTCAAGGCTGTGCATGTCGAGCGCGGTCGCCGGGCACATGCGCGCGTTCGGCGAGGACGTCGTTCCCGCGACCTATGCCGACCTCGACGCGGCCGACCTGTTCATCCTTGTCGGATCGAACACCGCCTGGTGCCATCCGGTCGTTTATCAGCGCATCCGCGCCCGCTGCGAGGCGGGAGCCAAGCTCGTCGTCATCGACCCGCGCCGCACCGAAACCGCTGAGGAAGCCGATCTTCACCTCGCGATTCGCCCCGGCAGCGACGTGGCGCTGATGAACGGCCTGCTCCAGTACAGCCGCGAGGCGGGCGCGATCGACGAGGCTTATCTTGCCGCGCATGTCGCGGTGCCAGAGGATTTCTGGGACAGGCTTGGAGAGGGGAATGACCTGTGGTCGGTGGCGCGCATCTGCGATGTTGCCGCCGCCGACCTCAGGCATTTCTACGACCTCTTCGCAGCGACCCCGCGCGCCGTCACCCTGTTCAGCCAGGGGATAAACCAGTCGACCGCGGGCACCGACCAGGTGAATGCGATCCTCAACCTCCACCTCGCAACCGGGCGCATCGGCAAGCCGGGCGCCGCCCCCTTTTCGATCACCGGCCAGCCCAATGCGATGGGCGGGCGCGAAGTCGGCGGTCTCGCGTCGACGCTCGCCGCGCACATGGATTTCGGACAGGAAAACCGCGCGCGCGTCCAGCGCTTCTGGGCGGCGCCGACAATGGCCGAAAAGCCGGGCCTGAAAGCCGTCGACATGTTCCGCGCGATCGGCGAGGGGCGGATCAGGGCGCTGTGGGTGATGGCGACCAATCCGGCGGTGTCGATGCCCGACGCGGGCCGCGTGCGCGAGGCGCTCGCCGCCTGCCCCTTTGTCGTCGTCAGCGACGTCATGGAAAAGACCGATACCGGCGCCTTCGCGCACGTCCGCCTGCCCGCCGCCGCCTGGGGCGAAAAGGACGGCACCGTCACGGGCAGCGACCGCACGATCAGCCGCCAGCGCGCACTTTTCGCGCTTCCCGGCGAAGCGATGCCCGACTGGTGGATCGTCAAGGAAGTCGCGCGGCGCATGGGCTGGAAAAACGCCTTCACCTACGACCGCCCCGCCGACATCTGGCGCGAGCATTGCCGTCTGTCGAATTATGACAATGACGGTGCGCGCATCTTTTCCCTGCCGGGTGCGGCACTGGGCGGCAATGGAGCCTATGATGCCATGGAGCCTTTTCGCTGGGGCGGCGATCATCCGTTCGCCGAGGGGCGGTTCCCGACCGAAGACGGCCGGGCGCGCCTCGTCCCCGTTGCGCAAAGGCCGCTGCCGGAACCGCTCGCCAAATGGCCCCTCACACTGAACACCGGCCGCTACCGCGACCAGTGGCATACGATGACGCGCACCGGACTCGCTCCAAAGCTGGCACGTCACCGCGAGGAGCCGCTCGTCGAGGTCCACCCCGACGACGGTACGCGACTCGGCCTTACCGACGGTGGCCTTGCGCACGTGGAAACGCCGCAGGGCGACAGCCTCTACCGCGTCGCGTTCCACGATGGCCAGCGCCCCGGCGAGATCTTTGTTCCGATCCACTGGACCGACCGCACCAGCAGCGGCGGCCGCACCGGCCTGCTCCCGCGCCCGCTCGTCGACCCTCTCTCGGGCCAGCCGGGTTTCAAGCGCACCCCCGCCGCCATCGCTCCGGTCCAGACGAGATGGCGCGCCTTCCTGCTGCTCGCACGCGAACTGGCAACCACGCCGCGCTGCCTGTGGGCGACGCGCGTCGCGGTGCCAGCGGGCGTGCTGTGGGAACTGGCAGGCAATGGCGATCTCAAGGCAATCGAGGCGCTTCTGCCCAAGGGCGAACATATTGAAGCGCACGACGCTGCACGCGGGACGCGGCGTATCGCCATCGTCGCGAACGGCCGTCTCGCGGGCGCGCTGTTCGCGACCGAAACCGGCAATCTGCCCCCCCGCGACTGGTTGATCGCACAACTTGCCGCGCCCGAAATCGCCCCCACGCTGCTCGCCGGTCGCGCGCCGGGCGTACAGGCCGACCGCGGGCCGATCGTCTGCGTCTGTTTCGACATCGGGCTCAGAACGATCGTCGCCGCGATCCGCGACCAGAACCTCGCCGATGTTGCGGCGATCGGCGCTGCGCTGGGCGCGGGCACCAACTGCGGGTCGTGCCGCCCCGCGCTTGCCCGTATTCTGACCGAGGAGACCAGCAATGCAGCCTGATGATTTCGCCCCCGGCACGGTTTGGCTCGTCGGTGCAGGCCCCGGCGATCCCGACCTGCTGACGATGAAGGCCGTGCGATTGATCAGCCGCGCCGATATCGTCTTTTACGACGCCTTGGTGAGCAAGCGCGTACGCGCCCTGATCCGCGAAGGCACCAAAGGCGTGAACGTCGGGAAACGGTCGGGTCGTCATTCGAAAGATCAGTCCGCGATCAATGCGATGCTGGTAGGCGCCGTCCGCGCGGGCAAGCGCGTCGTCCGGCTCAAGGGTGGCGACCCGATGGTTTTCGGCCGCGCGACCGAAGAAATTTCAGCGATCGAGGCGGCAGGTTTCCGGGTGTGCGTCTGCCCCGGAATAACGGCGGCCAGCGCAGCGGCGGCGTCGGCCGGCTTGTCGCTCACGCTTCGCGGCGTTGCACGCGATGTACGGTTCGTGACCGCGCACAGCCGCCGCGGCGCCGCGCTCGATCTCGACTGGGCATCGCTGGCGCGGGGAGGTTCGACGCTTGCTTTCTACATGGGGCGCGACGTGGCGGGTCATATCGCAAGGCGTTTGATCGAGGCCGGGATGTCCGGCGCCACGCCGGTGCTCGTCACCTGCAATGCCAGCCTGCCCGACGAACAGCGGCTGGCGACGCGGCTTGACCTGCTCGACCTTGCGACGCGCGCGCTTGCAGGCTCGGCGCCGACCCTCATCCTCGTCGGACCCGCAATGGCACTTGCCGAACGAGCCCGTTCGGGCGCGATGGCCGCCGAAGCAGACTGAGTGCGGGTCTGCCCTCCACCCATATCGCTTGAGATGACATGATGTTGCGCTATGGCGGACGCGGCGCTGCTGCCGACATCCAGGTCGAATCGGCTCTGCCGCGTCGTTCCCATGGCCGCCTCTCGCGGGCGCGCCAACCCCGATTGGAGTGGCGTGACGACTATGACCGAGACCCTGGCCGCAGCCCCCATCGACCGCCTCCTTGCCATCATGCGGCAGCTCCGCGACCCCGACAGCGGCTGCGAATGGGATCTCGCGCAGAGCTTTGCGACGATCGCGCCCTATACGATCGAGGAGGCCTATGAGGTTGCCGATGCCATTGCAGGCGGCGACCCTGCGGCAATCTGCAACGAGCTTGGCGACCTGCTCCTTCAAGTCGTTTTTCATGCGCAGATTGCGGCCGACAGCGGCCTTTTCACTTTTGATGATGTCGCCGATGCGATCAGCGACAAGATGGAACGGCGCCATCCGCATATCTTTGACGATGCGCCAACCGACGATGCGACTCGGCAATGGGAGGCGATCAAAGCCGAAGAGCGGGCGGCCGACGGGGCGCAGGGCGCGCTCGCGGGGGTTGCCCTTTCGCTTCCCGCGCTGCTGCGCGCGCAGAAGCTTCAGGATCGCGCCGCGCGGGTCGGGTTTGATTGGCCCGACATCGACGGTCCGCGTGAAAAAATTGTCGAGGAGCTGACGGAGGTTGCCGACGCCACCAATGCCGTCGAGCGCCACGAAGAGATCGGCGACCTGCTCTTCGCCGTCGTCAACTATGCCCGCAAGATGGGCGTCGATGCCGAAAGCGCACTGCGCGACGCCAATCTGAAGTTCGCGCGGCGCTTTGCCGCAATGGAGGCGCGGGCGGGCGGTTCCCTGGCAGGACTGTCGCTCGGCGCGCAGGAGGCGCACTGGAAAGCCGTCAAGGCGACGGAGGGCCGTTAGCGGGCCACAGCCTTTCAAAGCGGGCGCGATCCGCCGGATCGAGCCGAACGGTCAGCACATGCCCCTCGCCTTCAGCTTCGTCCGCGAGCACTTCACCGCGCGCATGCAACCATGCCGCTGCATCGCCCTGTTCATAACCGAGGTAGATGCGCTGAACCTGGTGGCGTGCGGTCAATTGTGACGCCATGAGCGTCCGTGCAGCTTCTACCCCCTCGCCCGTGGCGGCGGAAATGATCGCAACGTCGCTGCGCCGCGCCGCCATGTCTTCGATCGCCGCGCGTCGATCGACGTTGGCCGTGTCGACCTTGTTCCAGATTTCGATCTGCGGGATCGCGCTTGCAGTGTCGGCGCCCTCCCCGTCCTGCGGCCCATTGACGCCCAGCGAGTCGAGAATCGCACGCACGTCTTCATATTGCGCGTCGGTGTCGGGATGTACGATATCGCGGACGTGGACGATCAGGTCGGCGGTCGTGACCTCCTCCAGCGTCGCGCGGAACGCCGCGACCAGTTCGGTCGGCAGGTCGGATACAAAACCGACCGTATCCGACAGGATCGCCTTGTCGATGCCGGGCAGACGGATTTCGCGCATCGTGGGGTCCAGCGTTGCAAAGAGCATGTCTTCCGCCATGACGTCGCTACCGGTCAAACGGTTGAAGAAGGTTGATTTTCCGGCGTTGGTATAGCCAACGAGCGCGATCACCGGCCACGGAGCACGCTGCCGCTTGGTCCGTTGGAGCTGGCGCGTGCGCCGCGCGTCCTCCAGGCTGCGACGGATGCGCGCCATCCGGTTCCGGATCATCCGCCGATCGGCCTCGATCTGCGTTTCGCCAGGACCGCCGAGGAAACCGAAGCCGCCGCGCTGGCGTTCGAGGTGCGTCCAACTGCGCACGAGCCGCCCTGCCTGATAGTCGAGATGGGCCAGTTCGACCTGTAATCGGCCCTCGGCCGTCGCGGCGCGCTCGCCAAAGATTTCGAGGATCAGACCGGTACGGTCGATCACCTTGGTGCCGAAGGCGGTTTCAAGGTTCCGTTGCTGGATCGCCGTGAGTGAGGCATCGACCACGACCAACTGGACGCCCCTTGCAGCGATGTCGGGCACGATCGCTTCGATTTGCCCCACTCCGAGCAGGGTCGCCGCGCGCGTCTGGCGCAGCCGGAGCCTGTGGATCGCCACCACATCGAGCCCGATAGCAAGCGCGAGTCCCTTCGCTTCCTCCGCCCGTGCATCGAGGTCGCGGGCAAGGCGCTGGCCATGCCATTCGGGCACGATAATCATCGCGGCCGTGCCGCGCGTAACCTCGTCTTCGCTAGTGACTAACGGGTCGATCAGCTGTCTTCCGCCGCTTCGTCGTCGCCATTGTCGGTCAGGTTGATGGGACCGTTGGGCTGGACCGTCGAAATCGCGTGCTTGTAAACAAGCTGGACCTGTCGCTCACGTTCGAGCAACATGCAGAACAGGTCGAATGCCACAATGTCGCCCTGCAACATGACGCCGTTGACGAGGAACATCGTCACCGACTCATCCGAGCGACGAACGGCGTTGAGGAATACATCCTGCAGCGCTTTGCCCTTGCTCGCCGGCGCGTCGCGCAGGTTGCCGCCGAGCAGCGACAGGTCGAAATCATGCGAAGGCATCACGGTCGAAATCGCGTGCTTGTACACCAGTTGCGACTGGCCGTCGCGCCGTAGCAGCAGCGAGAAATTGTCGAACCAGGTGATGATGCCCTGAAGCTTGACCCCCTTGACGAGAAACATCGTGACCGGGGTTTTACTTTTACGGAGAGCGTTGAGGAAAATATCCTGAAGATTCTGATTTTTATCGGACACATTTGCCTCCTGTTCTTGGCGGTGAAACCGCGGACACGGCGCCGGTTTTCCGGCTTTCAAGACCTTCTTCTTGCTCGCAATATGCGGCAAAGCGCACCTACCGTCCAGCGTCAAGCCGGACTTTCATTATCCGAACTTTCGGTGAGCCCCAAAAGTTTCAGTTTGCGGTGCAGCGCCGAGCGCTCCATGCCGATGAAACTCGCCGTACGCGAGATATTGCCCGAAAAACGGTTGATCTGGATGCGCAGATATTCGCGCTCGAAATTCTCGCGCGCTTCCTTGAGCGGAATGGTGGTGATGGACTCGGAACTGGGCAAAATATCGGCGCCTCCCCGTACCAGTTCGGCGGGCAGCATGTCCGCATCGATGCGGCCCAGCCGGTCGCTTGGCGCCAGAATCATCACTCGTTCGATCACATTGCGCAGTTCGCGCACATTCCCCGGCCAGTCGTGCGCCTGAAGCGCCGCCATCGCTTCGGCGCTGATCTCCGGCGGCGGAACCCGGCGGTCGGCCGCATAGCGACGGACGAAATGGTCGCACAGGCTTGCGATATCGTCGCGCCTTTCGCGCAGCGACGGAATATGCACCGGAACGACGTTGAGCCGGTAGTATAGATCCTCGCGAAAGCGCCCTTCGGCGATCTCGACGGTCAGGTCGCGTGCCGAGCCGGAAATGATACGGACGTCGACGCGGATCATCGTCCGTCCTCCCACGCGGGTGAAACTCTGGTCGGTCAACACCCGCAGTATCTTGCCCTGCGTTGTCAGCGGCATGTCGGCGACTTCATCAAGGAACAGCGTGCCGCCATGCGCCTGTTCGAGAAGGCCGACTCGGATCGAGCCATCCTCGGCCTCCGAACCGAAAAGCTCAAGCTCGACCGTCTCGGGATCCATCCGCGCCGACGAGATCACCCGGAACGGCGCATTGTGGCGCCCGCTCCAGCCGTGCAGAACGCGGGCGGCCACCTCCTTGCCGACACCGGGCGCGCCTGTGATGAGAACACGGCTTCCCGTCCCTGCGACGCGCTTCAGCGTGGCGCGGACATTGTTGATCGCGGCGCTGTTGCCCGTGAGTTCTTCCGCCGGACCTGCCTTTTCGCGGAGTTGTTCATATTCAAACTTCAGCCGTTCGTTCTCGGTCGCGCGCGCGACGAGGTGGAGCAGGCGCGAGGCTTCAAACGGCTTTTCGATGAAGTCGAATGCGCCGCGGCGGATCGCGGCGACCGCGGTGTCGAGTCCGCCATGCCCCGAGATGACGATGATCGGCAGCGTCGGGTCGAACGCCTTGATCGCCTCCACAAGTCCCAATCCGTCGAGCCGTGAGCCCTGGAGCCAGACATCGATCAGCGCCAGCGACGGGCGCCGCTGCCGGATAGCTTCGAGCGCCGAATCGCTGTCCGACGCGGTCCGCGCTTCATAGCCTTCGTCTTCCATGACCCCAGCGACGAGCTCGCATATGTCGCGTTCATCATCGACGATCAGAATATCAAGCGCCATGGTCTTCCCTGTCCTTCCGGTTGCGGATGCGTCCCGGAACCGTCTCGCTCTTGCCCGGACCATTGTCGTCGCCCTGCCCGGCCAGCGGCCGCAGCCGTTCGGGGTGCAGCGTCAGGGTTACGCACGTCCCCTGCCCCGCCGGATTGTCGGCGAACTCCAGTTCGCCATAATGTTGCTCGACGATCTTTTTGACGATGGCGAGGCCGAGGCCCGTCCCGCCCTGCCGCGTCGTCATATAGGGTTCGGCGATCGCGTCGCGCGCTTCGGGTAGCCCGATACCGTCGTCGGTGACGCGGATCACGATCGCATCGTGCGCGCCAATCTCCAGTTCCGCCCGGATCGAGCCAACAGCCGTTGCGTCAGAGTTTTTATATTTTTCTTCAATTGCTTCGACAGCGTTCTTGACGATGTTCGTTATGGCTTGCGACAGCAGGCGACGGTCGCACACCAGCGGTTCGACCTCGGCAGGCGTCCTGACCGTGAAGGCGATGTCGGGCTTGGCAACCTCGAACAGGAACACCGCCTGCCGCAAGATGTCTCGTACATCCTCGACGCCGAAGGTCGGCTTGGGCATTCGCGCAAAGCTGGAAAACTCGTCGACCATGCGGCGCATGTCGTGAACCTGGCGGATCACCGTGTCGGTCAGCTTGCGGAACGTCGGCGCATCGCCCTCGACACGGTCGCCGAAACGGCGCTGCAACCGCTCGGCGGCAAGCTGGATCGGGGTAAGCGGATTCTTGATCTCGTGCGCGATCCGGCGCGCAACGTCCGACCAGGCGGCGCGACGCTGATCGAGCAATTGCTGCGTTATGTCTTCAAAACTGAGGACGAAGCCGTCACCCTGCGCCACCGCCTTCGCCGCGAGTGTCGCCGGTTCGCTGTCCTTGCGCACAAGCTGGACGATCGCCTCGCGCTCGTTCCCGGTCAGCAATTGCGCCAGCTCGGGCGCGACCTCGTCCAGCAGAAGTCCCGTCAGCTCGTCGGCCGAGCGACCGATGAGCCTTTCCGCCGCGGCATTGGCGAGCAGGATGCGGCGGTCGGCATCGACCGATACCACCGCCGAAGACACGCCGCTCAGCACCGCCTCGATAAAGCTGCGCCGCGCCTCGAGCTGCTCGTTCGCATTGACGAGCGCACGCGTTTGCCGCTCGAGCTGCTCGGTCATCCGGTTGAATGCGCGCGTCAGCACCGAAATCTCGTCGTCGCGCTCGGGGGGCGTTACGCGAACCGACAGGTCGCCGCCCGCCGCGGTCCGCGTCGCGCCGATCAGCGTGCCGAGCGGCCGGACGATGCGGTCGGCGACCACGATCGCAGCGATCACGGCCAGCGCGAGCAGGAGCAGCGAGCCGAGGTAAAGCGCGCCGTTGAACTGCAACTGAAGCATCTGCGAGCGATCAAAGAGCTGATTGTAATCGGCCAGCACCGCGCTGGCCCGCGCCGATTGCTGAAAACCCGGTACATTGGTGTCGCGCGACGCATAAACAAAGGCGCGGTCGGTGCCCGGCAAGCGGGCCGCAGCCTCAATACGGTCCGAACGGCGCACGACAACGACATCTTCGCCCGCGTCGAGACGCGCGATCATTTGCGGAGTGAGGCGGCTCGTCGCGGGCCGTTCGTCTGGGTCGATCGCCGTCGCCGTCCGCGCAACGCCATCGCGTCCGATCTCGATAATCGCCGATTCATTCAAACTACGGACGACAACCTGTTGAAAATAATAGTCGTTAAATCCCGGTGCATCGATCGGATATTGCCGCAGCCGCATGCCGAGATCGGTCGCCATCGCAAAGGTGTTTGCGCCGACCTGACGCTGATTTTCCTGATAATAACCCTCGGCCAGGTTCGCCGCATTCTCGAACATCCCGCGCGAGCGGTCCGAAAACCAGAAATCGACACCGAACTGGAAGAGCAGCGAAGCGAAAATCACGACGAGCAATGTCGGCGTTGCCGCAATCAGCGAAAAGAGGGCGACGAGGCGAACGTGCAGGCGCCCGTTGCCTCCCGCCATCGACCGCACAGCGCGCGTGCGCGCCACGCGGCTGCCGATCAGTACGATCAACGCCATCGCCGGAACCAGATTGGCGACCATGATCGCGGCCACCAGTGCGGGCGTGAGAAGCCGCTCGCTCTGCGCGTCGCCGGTCACGAAAATATAGGTGGCGATCGCGATGCTGACCATGGCCGCGAGCGCATAATATTCGGGAACGCCGAAGCGCCAGAAACCCGCACGCGCGTTCGATCTGTCCGAATCCATGTCGAAGGTCGGGGCAGCCACAGGCGTCATTGTTGCTTCATTACGACATTCCTGTTGCATAGAAAACACACAATCGCGCCCGCCATGCCCGTTCGCCGCGAACAGGCTGCGCTTCAGGGATGCAGCGGATCGATTTCCAGCTGAGCGAGGCGCTTGCGCAGCGTGTTACGGTTGATGCCGAGACGCCGCGCCGCCTCCAGCTGGTTGCCGCGCACATCGCGCAGCACGCGGCGGAACAGTGCGGCCTCGACGATCGCCTCGAGCTGGCCGTGAATCCCGCCGTCGGGTTCGGCGCTCGCCATCTTTTCGCGCGCCCAGTCGTCGACGGCGCGCGCGATCAGTGCCGCGGGATCGGCCACGCCGCCGCTTTCGTCATTGTCGCGCAGCACCATCTCGACCTCGCGTGCGGTGACGACGGTATCGCGCGACAGCACCGCGAGTCGCTGCACCACATTGCCCAGCTCACGGACATTACCCGGCCAGTCGTGGCGTTCGAGCCATTGCATCGCTTCGGGCGCGAACTGCCGGTCGGGAAGCCCCGATCCGCGCCCGACCTCGACAAAATGGCGAACGAGCGCAGCAATGTCGCTGCGGCGGTCGCGCAGCGGCGGCAAGGTCACAGGGATGACGTTGAGCCGGTAAAAGAGATCTTCGCGAAAGCGACCGTCGGCGACGAGCGTGCGCATGTCGCGGTGCGTCGCGGCGATCACGCGCACATCGGCGCGGAGCGCCTGGCTGCCGCCGACGGTCGAATACTCGTTGCTTTGCAGCACGCGCAATAGCCGCGTCTGCGCCTCCAGGGGCATGTCACCGATCTCGTCGAGGAACAAGGTTCCGCCCGCCGCCTGTTCGAAGCGGCCAGCATTGCGGCTGTGCGCGCCCGTAAAGGCGCCCTTTTCATGACCGAACAGTTCGGCCTCGATCAGTTCGCGCGGGATGGCCGCCATGTTGATCGCGACGAAGGGGCCGTCGCGGCGCAGCCCGGTGGCGTGAATCGCGCGCGCAACGACCTCCTTGCCTGTCCCCGACTCGCCGAGGATCAGCACCGCGAGATCGTTCGTCGCGAGCCGGGCGATCGTCCGGTAAACCGCCTGCATCGCCGGCGCGCGGCCGACGAGGCCGTGGCTGTCGGCAGGCGGCGGGGCGTCGCTCGCGGCTGCCTCGACGCGGCGTTGCAGCGCGGCGCGGACGCTGGCGGTCAGTTCGTCGAGGTCGAAGGGCTTGGGCAGATAATCATAGCTGCCGATGCCCGTCGCCCGGACCGCGGTGTCGAGCGTATTCTGGGCCGACAGCACGATCACCGGCGTTGCAGGATCGACTCCGGCATGGACCAGCGAGTCGATGCCGTCGCCATCGGGCAGGACAACATCGGTGATGATGAGGTCGGCGCGGTGAGCGGCGAGCCAGGCGTTGCGTTCGGCGATGCTGCCGACCGACGCGAGAAGGCCGCATTCGCCGTCGAGCGTTTCGCGGATGACCATCGCGATCGCCGGATCGTCCTCGACCAGCAGGATCGTCTTGCCTTCGCTCATCCCCGTCCCTTTGCTTGCGCGACCGGCAGGTGGACGCGAAAGCGTGTCCAGTCGCCATCGCGCATATGCTGCACCGTCCCGCCCATGTCGCGCGCCAGCTTGGCGACGAGCGCAAGGCCAAGTCCCCTCCCCTCGCGCTTCGTCGTCACGAACGGATCGAACAGGTCGCCGCGGATGTCCCTGGGTACGCCGGGGCCATTGTCGCTGACACTGACCTCGATCGGCAGCGCGATACGTCCGCGCCCGTCGCCATTGTCGATCGACAGGCCGTGCCGATAGGCGGTCGCGATCCGCACCACGCCATCGTCGCGTCCCGCCAGCGCTTCGCACCCGTTGGTCACGAGGTTGAGCAATATCTGCACCATGGCGTCGTGGTTGCCGTGGACGAGCGGCAGCGACGGGTCGAAATCCTCGGCGAAGCGGACACCCGGAAACTGGCGCGCGCGCGCGGTTTCCATCGCCTGATGGATCGGCTGATAGAGGTTGATCGGCCCGCAGAGGATCGGTTGCCCGCGCGAGAAATGCTCCATCTGGTCGATCAGCGTCGCGATGCGGTCGACCTCGGCGCAGATCAGCGTCGTGAAGCGTTCCCCGCCGGCACCGGTCTTGCGCGCGAGCAACTGCGCCGCGCCCTTGATCCCGGCAAGCGGATTCTTGATCTCGTGCGCCAGCATCGACGCCGCCGCCCCCGCGGCGCGGCTCGACCGCCCGATCGCGCCGCCCATCAGTTCGGTGTCGCTTTGCGAAGGAATGAGCGCGAGGATGCGATGGCCGCTCTGACCATAAGGCACCATCTGCATGTCGACAAAGACCGATTTGCGGCCGCCAAGCGTGATTTCGGCGCGATGCGCAAAGAGCGCCGACGTCGCGGCGTCGTTCATCCGCTGGCGATAACTGCGATCCATCTGGATGACGTCATAGATAACGCGCCCGACCATCGCCGACCGGCTGACGTTACAAAGCTGTTCGGCCGCGGCGTTGACGAACAGGACCACCCCACCGCTGTCGATCAATAACGTCGGCACCGGGTGCGACTGGATCAGCTCGTCATGGTCGAAGCTCGGGATGCTCGACGCATGCGTGGTCACGCGGCGGCCCGGGTCAGATGCGGGCCATAAAAGGCCTCGAGCGCGTCGAGCACGCCCTTGCTGTCGGGAATCCGGTTGACCTTGTTGCGGAACTCGGCCGATCCGGGCAGCCCCTTGACATACCAGCCGAGGTGCTTGCGCGCCATATTGACCCCGGTGGTTTCGCCATAATGGTCGATCATCGCGCGGTAATGCGAAGTGATGACGTCATATTGTTCGTCGAGGCCGGGGTCGGGCCGCTCGCCCTCGCCGCGCAGCGCCGCCATCACCTGACCCAGCAGCCAGGGGCGGCCATAGGCGCCGCGGCCGATCATCACGCCATCGGCGCCGCTTTGCGCCAGCGCGGTGCGCGCGTCGTCGGCCGAGCAAATGTCGCCGTTGACGATCACGGGAATCGACACGGCCTCCTTGACCTTGCGCACAAAACCCCAGTCGGCCTCGCCGCGATACATCTGGTTGCGCGTGCGGCCGTGGACAGTGACGAGCTTTGCGCCCAGATCCTCGGCAATATGCGCGAGTTCGGGGGCATTGAGGCTGTCATGGCACCAGCCCATGCGCATCTTGACCGTTACCGGGACCGACACCGCCTTGACACAGGCGTCGATCAGCGCCGCAGCGAGCCTGAGGTCGCGCATCAGCGCCGATCCGGCGTCGCCATTGGTGACCTTGCGGACCGGGCAGCCCATGTTGATGTCGATGATCGCCGCGCCGCGATCCTCGTTGAGCTTCGCCGCTTCGCCCATTTCATAGGGGGTGCAGCCGACGAGCTGCATCGACACGGGCTCCTCCACCGGATCCCACGCCGCTTTCTGGATCGACTGGCGCGTCTCGCGGATCGCTGCCTGGCTGGCGATCATCTCGGTGACGTTGAGCCCGGAGCCATAATAGCGAACGAGCTTGCGGAACGGCAGGTCGGTGACGCCCGTCATCGGCGCGAGGATCACGGGATCCGCGATGGTGATGTTGCCGATCTGGATGGGCCGAAGCGGCGCCATGGCGGGGTGCTTTCGTCAGACTGCCTAAATTTTGAGCAGCCCCTACACGCTAAGCCGCTTTCCCGCAAGGCGTGGCTGCGCTAACCGGCGCGCACCATGACCGAGTCCGCTGCCCCGTCTCCGCGCTGCGTCGCCGCGATCCTGCTCGCCGGCGGCCGCGGGCTGCGTGCTGGCTTTGGACGGCCCAAGCAGCTCGAGTGGCTTTGTGGCAAACCGGTGCTGCGCTGGAGCCTCGACGTTCTGGCGGGCTACCCCGGCCTTTCGGGCGGCGTGCTGGTGGCGAACCATGACGTCATGGCGGCGACATACCCCTTGCCGGAAGGGTGGATGGCCGCCGATCCCGGCGTTGAGCGACAACAATCGGTTGCCAATGCGCTGTCCGCGCTGACCGACTGGCCCGACGATGCAGTCGTGCTCGTCCATGATGCCGCCCGCCCCGGCGTCGATTCCGCCGTCGTCGATCGGCTGCTGGCCGCACTCGACGGCGCCGACGCCGCGATCCCGGTGCTGCCCGTCCCCGACACGCTGGTCGAGGCCGCCGATGGCGCGGCGGGCGCGGTCGTCGCGCGCGACCGGCTGGCGCGCGTGCAGACGCCGCAGGCCTTTCGCCTCGGCACCCTGCGCCGCGCGCATGCCGAAGCATCCGGCGCCGCTGCGACCGACGATGCGCAGCTCGTCCGCAGCCTTGGCGTCTCGGTGGCGACGGTCGAAGGTGATGCGCGGCTCCACAAATTGACATATGCCGCGGATATGGCGATTCTGGCCGGGCTGCTGGGGACGAAGGACATGATGCGAACCGCCGTGGGCATGGGCTATGACGTCCACCGCCTCGTCGAGGGCAAGCCCTTGTGGATCGGCGGTATAGAAATAGCGCATAGTCATGGACTTGAAGGGCATAGCGATGCCGACGTCGGGCTTCACGCGCTGACCGATGCGATCCTTGGCGCGCTGGGCGACGGCGACATTGGCGATCATTTCCCACCGAGCGACCCGCAATGGCGCGGCGCCGCATCGCACCATTTCCTCTCCTTTGCGGGCGAGCGCGTCGCCGCAAATGGCGGACGGATCGGCCATCTCGACCTCACCATCATCGCGGAAGCGCCGCGGATCGGCCCGCACCGCGTCGCCATCCGCGACCGCATTGCCGAAATCCTTGCGATTCCGGCGGGAAGGGTTAGTGTGAAGGCGACAACGACGGAGCGGCTGGGTTTCACCGGCCGCCGCGAGGGGATCGCGGCCCAGGCCGTTGCAACCATCCAACTTCCGGAGACCTGAAGCCGTGCAGCCCGACGCCGAATCGCGCCTCATCGCGCGTGATGACCTCGCCGCGAGCGTGCTCGCCCAGAATCGCGCGGCCGGGCGCAAGATCGCGGTCGCCGAAAGCTGTACCGGCGGCATGGTGGCCGCGGCGCTCACCGACATTGCAGGATGTTCGGACGTTTTTTCCGCCGGTTTCGTCACCTATTCGGCCGATGCCAAGAAAAGACAGCTCGACGTCAGCAGCGAGATTCTCGAAACATTCGGCGAAGTCTCGCTGGCGACCGCCTGGGCGATGGCGGCCGGGGCGCTGGCGAACAGCGACGCCGATGTCGCGGTCGCGATCACGGGGATAGCCGGGCCCAGCGGCGGCTCCGAAAAGAAGCCGGTGGGCCTCGTCGTCTTCGCGCGCGCGCTCCGCGGGCAGGATCCCGACGATTATTTCACCCAGCGCATCCAGTTTGAATCGACCGACCGCGGAGCGATCCGCCATGCGGCAACCTTGTTTGCGCTCGAGCTGCTTCAGCCCGAAAAGGACGCGCTGCGTCCTTCGGAGGATGTCGCGCTCCCCGCACCGTAAAGTTCGTCGGCGCGTGCCTCGAACGCCGCGATCATCTTTCGGAGCGCCTTGTCGAACATCTGTCCGGCGAGCGCCTCGAACATCCGGTTGCGGAACGAGAAATCGACCATGAAGTCGACGCGGCAGCCGCCGCCCGCGGCGGGCTGGAAATGCCATTCGTTGGAGAGATGCTTCATCGGGCCGTCGATATAGCTGACGATGACCTCGTGCGGTCGCTGCTTGTGGACGCGGCACGAAAAGCTCTCGCGCAGCCCCTTGAAGCCGACGATCATGTCGGCGACCGACTCATGCTCGCTGTCGCTGCGGATGCGGAGCGCAATGACCCACGGCAGGAACTCGGGATAGCGTGCGATATCGGTCACCAGCGCGAACATCTGTTCGGCGCTGTACGGCAGATCGCGCGTTTCGTGGTGCCTTGGCAAGCGACGCTCAGTCGGCGCGGACGCGCGCGAGCTGCGCCTCGCGCGCCGCGCGCATATGTTCGAAATCGTCGCCCGCATGATAGCTGGAGCGCGTCAGCGGCGATGACGCCACCTGCAGGAAACCCTTGGCGCGCGCGATCTGCGCATAGGCGTCGAACGCCTGCGGGGTGACGAAGTCGATCACCTTGGCGTGTTTCGGCGTCGGTTGCAGATATTGGCCCATCGTCATGAAATCGATGTCGGCGCTGCGCATGTCGTCCATCACCTGATGCACCTCCATCCGCTCCTCACCGAGCCCGAGCATGATGCCTGACTTGGTGAAGATCGACGGGTCGCGCCGCTTGACGCTTTCGAGCAGGCGGAGCGACGCATAATAGCGCGCGCCGGGACGGATCGTCGGATAGAGCCGCGGCACGGTTTCGAGGTTGTGGTTATAGACGTCGGGGCGCGCATCGACGATCGCGGCGACCGCGCTTTCGGGTTTGTTGCGAAAGTCCGGGGTCAGTATCTCGATCGTCGTCTGCGGCGTTTCGCGGCGCAGCGCGTTGATGACCTTGACGAACTGACTCGCGCCGCCGTCGGGCAGGTCGTCGCGGTCGACCGAGGTGATGACGATGTGGCTGAGTCCCATCTTCGCCGCAGCGATCGCCGTATGTTCCGGTTCGAGCAGGTCGACGGGGCGCGGCATGCCGGTCTTGACGTTGCAGAAAGCGCAGGCGCGCGTGCAGGTGTCGCCAAGGATCATCACCGTCGCGTGCTTCTTGGTCCAGCACTCGCCGATGTTCGGGCACGCCGCTTCCTCGCACACGGTGTGCAGGTTCAGCTCGCGCATCAGCTTGCGCGTTTCGGCATAGCCGGGGCTGGTCGGTGCCTTGACGCGGATCCAGTCGGGCTTGCGCGCGCGCTGGCTGGGCGAGGCGGCGGGGGATGCAGGAGCGTTCATCGCGCCCACATAGTCGCCTATGCCCCTCTTCTCAACCTCTCTACCTATGCTATGGGGCCGCCATGACTCACTTTGCCGACATGATCGAGGGCTATCGCCGTTTCCGTAATGGCGGGTGGCAGGAACAGCGCGATCGCTGGAACGAACTGGCCGAGGGACAATCGCCCAAGGTGATGGTGATCGCCTGTTCCGACAGCCGCGTCGAACCGTCGCAGATTTTCGATACCAGTCCGGGCGAAATCTTCGTCGTGCGCAATGTCGCCGCGCTGGTGCCGCCGTTCGAAACGACGCCCGGACGTCACGGAGTCTCGGCGGCGCTGGAGTTCGCCGTGCAGTTCCTGAAGGTCGAGGAAATCGTCGTCATGGGCCATGGCCTGTGCGGCGGCTGCCACGCCGCGCTCCACAAATCGATGGAAGGCGCCGAGCCCGGCCGTGGCGGCTTCATCGCCGACTGGATCGCGCTGCTCGACGACGCAAGCGACGAGGTGCGCGCGGGCCATTCCGACCTCGACAGCCGCGATGCGGGCCGCGCGATGGAAATGGCGGCGGTGCGCGTCAGCCTCGCGAATCTGCGGACCTTCCCGTGCATTCAGGAGAAGGAAGCGCGCGGGACGCTGAAACTGCGCGGTGCCTTTTTCGCGATCAGCGACGGCATTCTGCATGTTCTGGACGACGCAAGCGGCGAGTTTCGTCCGGCGACATGACGGGTCAGGGAATCGCGTAGGTCACATTCGCCTGCCCGACCGGCTTTAGCGGATCGTCGGTCCATATCCGCACGTCCATGACCGCGAGCCGTTTGCCGAGGCGCAGCATTTGTGCGTCGGCGAACAGTGAGCCGGGACGGCACGGGCGCAGAAACTGGTAGTTGAGCGCGCTTGTCACCGCCATCGCGACGGGCCCGATGTGGGCCAGCACCAGCGCATATGCCGCCATGTCGGCAAAACCCATCTGCGTCGGCCCCGAAATCAGCCCGCCGGGACGGAGCGCCTTGTCGCTCGGGTCCATCCGCGCCTGCACATGGCCCGGCGCTGCCGAAACCACATAGCCGCGCGATCCCGGCTCCGACTGGGGAAAGGCCTCTGCCATGAAGGTGTTGAGCGCATCCGCGTCCATGCGGATCACGCTCGACGAGATGCCTTCTCCCTCTCCCATATGGCTCAGCGTGACAATTTTTTGTACGTCGTCGCGTGCGGGCGCGTCGCGCCTTCGCCGAGGCGGCGGATCTTGTCCTCCTCATAAGCCTCGAAATTGCCCTCGAACCATTCGACATGGCTGTTGCCCTCGAATGCCAGGATGTGCGTCGCGAGGCGGTCGAGGAAAAAACGGTCGTGGCTGATGACAACGGCGCAGCCCGCGAAGTTTTCGAGCGCCTCTTCGAGCGCGGCGAGCGTTTCGGTATCGAGATCGTTGGTCGGTTCGTCGAGCAGCAGGACGTTGCCGCCCTGTTTCAGCATCTTCGCCATATGAACGCGGTTGCGTTCGCCGCCCGACAACTGGCCGACCTTCTTCTGCTGGTCGGTGCCCTTGAAGTTGAAGGCGCCGACATAGGCGCGTGTCTGCATCTCGTGCTTGCCGATCGACATCATGTCGTGGCCGCCCGAAATCTCTTCCCAGACATTCTTGTTCGGATCGAGCGCGTCGCGGCTCTGGTCGACATAGCCGAGGCGCACCGTGTCGCCGATGCTGATGCTGCCGCTGTCCGGCTGTTCCTGTCCGGTGATCAGCTTGAACAAGGTCGATTTGCCCGCGCCGTTCGGACCGATGACCCCGACGATGCCGCCCGGCGGCAAGGTGAAGGACAAATCCTCAAAGAGCAGCTTGTCGCCATAGGCCTTCGAGATATTGTTGACCTCGATCACCTTGCCGCCGAGGCGTTCGGGCACCTGGATGACGATCTGCGCCTTGCCGGGAGCGCGGTTTTCCTGCGCCTCGACGAGCTGGTCGAACGATTTGATACGCGCCTTCGACTTGGCCTGACGCGCCTTCGGCGACTGCCGGATCCATTCGAGCTCGTCCTTGATCGCCTTCTGGCGGCCCTGGTCTTCGCGCGCTTCCTGTTCGAGGCGCTTCCCCTTCTTTTCCAGATAGGTCGAATAATTGCCCTCGTAGACGAAGTAGCGGCCGCGATCGAGTTCGAGGATCCAGTTCACGACATTGTCGAGAAAATAGCGGTCGTGGGTGACGAGGATGACGTTGCCGGGATAGTCGACCAGATGCTTTTCGAGCCAGGCGACGCTTTCGGCGTCGAGGTGGTTGGTCGGTTCGTCGAGCAGCAGGATCGACGGCTTTTCGAGCAGCAGACG
This sequence comes from Sphingopyxis alaskensis RB2256, assembly GCF_000013985.1. Classification (GTDB taxonomy): domain Bacteria; phylum Pseudomonadota; class Alphaproteobacteria; order Sphingomonadales; family Sphingomonadaceae; genus Sphingopyxis; species Sphingopyxis alaskensis. The sequence goes on from NC_008048.1 coordinate 1,341,427, forward strand.
GGTGAGCGCGATCCGGCGCTTTTCGCCGCCCGACAGATTTTCGACGCTCCAGTCGCCCGGCGGGCAGCGGAGGGCCTCCATCGCGATTTCGAGCTGATTGTCGAGCGTCCAGCCGTCGACCGCGTCGATCTTTTCCTGGAGCGTGCCCATTTCCTCCATCAGCGCGTCGAAATCGGCGTCGGCGGGCGGATCGGCCATCAGCGCGCTGATCTCGTTGAAACGATCCATCATGTCGGCGACGGGACGCACGCCGTCCATGACATTTTCCTTGACGGTCTTGGTCGGGTCGAGCTGCGGCTCCTGTGCCAGATAGCCGACGGTAATGCCGTCGCCGGGCCATGCCTCGCCGGTGAAATCCTTGTCTATCCCGCCCATGATCTTCATCAGCGTCGACTTGCCGGTACCGTTCGGACCAACGATGCCGATCTTGGCGTCGGGATAGAATTGCAGGCTCAGATTGTTGAGCGTCGGCTTTTGCGCGCCGGGATAGGTCTTGGTCAGACCCTTCATCACGAAACTATATTGGGCGGCCATGAAATGCTCCGGTAATGGCTGGGCCGCATTGGCGGCCGGGAGAGTTGCGCGCCGGTTAGCGAATGGGCGCCGCCTTGGCAATCGGCGCGGACCCGTCGCGATGCTTCCGCAAGCAAGCCGGGCCTGGTGTCGGACCGGGCGAGCTGCCACAAGATGAGACAGATTGCACGGGGCGACCGGCGTGATACGGCAACATCGTTGCTGCTTTCCACCCTGTCCATGGGCGAGATCTGCCTCGTTACACGCGGATTCTGTGATTCTATCGGCCCGGCGGATGATTGCCGGTCGCGCTTTGTTTCCGCGAAGTGACACAAATCCGCCCCGCGGGCCCATCTCAATTATTTTTGTTGACGATTCACACGGAACGACTAAATCCCGCCGCTCGCGATATGGGAAAGTCTCTCATCGCGGAAAGGCATTTTAGGGAGCCCACACATCATGAAGAAGTTTGCTGCTATCGCTGTTGCTGCCAGCATGTTCGCCCTCGCCGCTTGCGGTGAAAAGGCTGCTGAAGAAGCCACCACCGAAGCTCCGGCTGCTGAAGCGGTCGCCGAAGAAGGCGCCGACGCCGCTGCTGCCGGTGCCGAAGCCGCCGCCGAAGGCGCTGAAGCCGCGGCTGCCGGTGCCGAAGCTGCTGCTCCGGCCGACGCCGCTGCTGCTCCGGCTGCGGACGCTGCTGCTGCCGCTCCGGCCGAAGAAGCCAAGTAAGTCACAGCCCTTTCGGGGCATTGACCGAAACGGAAAATGGGCGGCCTTCCCACCGGAAGGCCGCCTTTTTCTTTGCCCGCGATGCGCATGGGATGGACTTGCCGTCGCCGCATGTCTAAGGCGCGGGTCCGGTCGTCGGGGAGTGGCGCAGCCCGGTAGCGCGCTTGCTTTGGGAGCAAGATGTCGCAGGTTCGAATCCTGTCTCCCCGACCATTTCCCTCATCCCGCGCTCAACCGGCCGACGTCGCGATCAGTCGCGCGTAGAAATCGATCATCCGGCGGAAGCTGTCGATCGCCATATGCTCGTTCGGTCCGTGGATCATCGCCGTTTCCTTGATCGTGACGTGCATTGGCATGAAGCGGTAACATCCTCCGAAACCGGCCCCATGCTGCGGCTGTCGGTCGCCCCGACGACGAGGAAGGGCGCAACGACGGCGTCGGGTGCGTCGGCGCGAGCCGCAGCGACGACGTATCTCCAGCCTTGCGACGTGGTCGGCGGCACGCGCGACGGTTCATTCCGCGGCCGCCTCCTGATGGGAGATGGAGCGAATCCGCACCACCGCTCCAAGGTTGGCCACCGCTGCATCCAGATCATAAGCCGGCACGGGGGCGAGTCGGATGTCGCGGCCGTCGGCAATGACGGCCGGTGCAAAGGTCGCGGTGCGGATCGCCGCTGTCGCTGCGGCGATCGTTATAACCGTCAGCCGCCGACAAGAATCGTTCGACGCCCTCCCATATCCGCTCTCCCTTCGCCGACGCAGTGGACCGGCATCGCGCGGGATATCCAACGGACACAGGCGGAGAATGGTGGGCCCGGCAGGACTCGAACCCGCAACCTAGCCGTTATGAGCGGCCAGCTCTAACCATTGAGCTACAGGCCCCCCTTTGCAACCCGCCGGGGGATGTGTGGGCGATAGCGGAGCCCGCGCGGCATTGGCAAGCACCAAGGCTCAGCCGACGGCCTTCCGTTCCGCCATCGCCATGATTTCTGAAGAACTCGTCGGCTCGACGCCGCGCCGCGCGAGATGATCGAGCACCTTGTCCCACCAGCGATAGAATTGGTCGAGGTCCGCCGCCGTTCGGACATAGGGCGTGTTGCCCGGCTGGAGCGATGGCGAGTGAAAAGAGAAATTGAGCACCGGCAGCCGCGCCTCGACCGCAATGTCGATCGCCCGAATCGCGCGATCGACCGGGATGCCCTCGGGCGTCAGCGCGATGCGCTCGACAAGGCCGAGGCGCGCCAGCGCCGCCCCGGCCCGCGATCCGTTGCGTGCAATGCGATGATAGAGCGCTGGCCCCGCCCGGCCCAGCAGCCCGTCGAATACGGTCGTGACCGGCATTTCGAGCACCGCGCCGGCGCCCGTCCGCACCCACCATGGGTGAAGCGGCGCGGCGCGATAATCGGGGCCGTGCCCGGCGCGATAATCGAAACCCGACCGCACCGACGTGTCGCAGCAAAAGCCGAGTTCGGCCAGCATGGTCGCGCTTTCGGGGCCAAGGCCGTAGCGACCGGCGCGATAGACCGTGGGCGCGGTGCCATAGCGGTCACGGATCGCGTCGCGCAGCATCATCATTTTGGCGCGCTGGAGCGCGACCGGAAGATTGCCGGTATAGCTGTTGCGCGCGCTGACCTCTTCGTCGTGCGGCGGAGTCACCCAGGGATGCAGCTGCGCACCGATTTCGCAGCGGTCGGCGGCGCAGGCCGGCCCCAGGATATCGAACGCGCGTTCGTCAGCGATGACCGGCCAGTCGACCAGATAGATCGGCCGCACTGCGGCGCGCGCGAAATAATCCTGGCAGGCGGCGAGCGCGGGGATCGAACCCAGGCCAAAACCCGTTCGGGCAAAGGCCGCGTCCCAGTCGAAATCCTCTTCGGTGTCGATCGTGACCCAGAAACGCGACCGCTCGCCATCGCCGAGCCGGATCAACTCGGACGCGGGTGGATATGCGAAAAAACTGCCCGCAGACTGCACCTTGCCCCCTCGCCGTCCGGCGTGCGACCTATTCGCCTTGCTGAAGCTCCCGTTCGGCTTCGGGCTTCGAGGTGACGGACGGCAGGTGCAAGGTCAAGGCGTTATGCCCGATATCGAGACGCCCCCCCGCCGCGCGGGCAAGGCTGTCGACGAGGCGGAGCGAAAAACCGAGGCTGAGCACGGCGGCTCCCGGCGCTTCGCCTTCGGGGCTGAACCCCGGATCGAGCAGGTCGGTGGCGGTGGCAAAGCGGATTGCCGCCGGGCGCACGATGCGAAGCTGGAGCATGTCGTCGTGCGGTGATTCGGTGACGAGTTGGCCGACCAGGATGCCGCCGGGCTCGCAGATATCGACCAGCGCGGTGAGCAGGCGTCCGATCATGCGCCTGACGTCGGCGTCATGGGCGCGCCCCAGAAAGGGTCCGGCACCCACCCGCGCGAGCGTCATCTCGATGCGCTGTTCAGCAAGCAGTGCCCCAAGATCGGCTTCGACCTGCTTCACTATGGCGCCGACGTCGACAATTTCGTCCGACGCCTGATCGGCGACCGCATGGCCGCGCCGCGCCGCGGTCTCGAGGTCGTCGATGATCGACTGCACCGAGGCTGCGTCGGCGACGATCGTTTCGGCCATGGCGCGATAGGACTGGCTGACCGGCCCGAACATCTGACCCGAGATGATCTGCGCAAAGCCCGATATGGCGTTGAGCGGACTGCGCAGTTCGTGAATGAGCTGGCGGATCGAATCGCCCGGATCCTCCTCCTGCGGTCGTCCATAGGGCATTTCATTCGGTTGCGGGCGCCGCGCGGTCCCGCGATAGCCGCGGAACTGTCCCGTCGCCGGGTCGAACCAGGGCAGCGCCGAGAAACGCCATTCACCGGCTTCGTCGGCCATGCCCTCCAGCCACATGCGCGCGCTGACGATCTCGGCGCGCTGGCGAAAGGCGCCCGCCGCGGCGGCGTCGGCGCCGGGCTCGCCGCCGAAAGCCGCATGAGCGATCGACAGGCCGATGACCGCGCCGCGCGTGACGCCATCGACCCAATGAATCACGCCGTCGGGTCCGGTTTCGAACTGGAAGGACCGCCGCGCCTTGCGCGCCGATGCAGGTTGGCCGCGGCGCGATTGATATTTGTCGATTCGGCGGACCAGTTCGCTGATCTGGCTGGGCGCGGCGCCGACGGTCTCATCGGTCGTCGATGACGGCATGGCTTCAGCCTCGACCACGGCGGCGGGTTGCGGCAGCGCCACCGACGCGGCACCGAGCGCCGCCAGCGCGCGTCCGACGCCGTCGGGCAGGTCACGACGTCCCGCCAGCACCGACCGTGCCATGGCATTGGTCGCGGGCAGCAGCGCTAGCCAGTCGGTCTCGCTCAATCGCACGTCGCGCAACATCGCGGCCGAAACGGCGGGCACGTCGTTGGCATAAAAGGCGACAAGCGGGGCAAAGCGCCCGTGTCGCGCGAGCGCGCGCGCGCAATCTCGCCGAACGGCCTCGGGAACATGCGGGCGCAGCACGGCGAGCGCATGCAGGCTGCGCCGAATATCATCTTCTGCCAGTTGATTGCCGCGCTGCGCCAGAATATCGGAGAGCTGCCGCCACGCCGTGACGCGCGTGCGCCGGTCGGCGGGTGCCTGGCGCAAGATGGTCGCGATCATCGAGTCAGCAGTCACGCAAAACCAGCCCCACAGTCATCGGTTATCCCATGCTTACCGGCTAGCGTGAATCATCCGGTCACGAAAGTGCCTTAACCATCCGCGTCACATTGTGGGACAATTGCAATCGCCTGAAATATAATTATGGTGATCGCGATTTAGGAAAGCGGATGTTTCAACGATGGCGAGTCAGAAATTCGATCAGATTGATCTTCAGATACTGGGCGAATTGCAGAAAAACGGGCGCATGACGAATGTCGAACTTGCGCAGATGGTCGGGCTGACGGCCCCTCCCTGCCTGCGCCGTGTGCGCGCGCTGGAGGAAGCCGGGGTCATTCGCTCCTATCACGCGGACCTCGATGCCGCGAAGCTCGGTTATGGCATCACCGTCTTTGCGATGGTCAGCTTGCGCAGCCAGGCGGAAGCCGACCTGAAGGCGTTCGAAGATTATGTCGGCGGACTGCCCGAAGTGCGCGAATGCTATATGCTGAACGGCGAAATCGACTTTCTTTTGAAGGTCGTGGCCCGCGATTTGCAGAGTTTTCAATCCTTTCTGACCGCGCACCTCACCTCGGCGCCGAACGTCACCAGCGTCAAGACGTCGCTCACGATCCGCACCGCGAAACAGCTGGCGGGCGTTCCGGTCGAAATCTGATTCGCCAGGTCATCGAAAAGGGCGCCGTTCCTGGAACGGCGCCCTTTTTTCCGGAATATGCGCTTCGGTCAGCTGGCGGTGGCCGGCGCGGGTGCGGCACCGGTTTTGGCGCGCACCGCCCACAGCTGCGCCAATCGCGCCCGATTGCCCTGGATCTTGGCAAAACTCGCCGCGGCGGCATCGACCTGTCCGGCGAGCGCCTGCGCCACGCCCAGGCGGAACTGCGCGATCGCGTCGTTCGGCGCCGCCTTCAGCGCGGCTTCATAAAGCGGGATCGCTTTCGCGGGCTGGCCGATTCCGACCAGCACATCGGCGGTCGACCGCGCGGCCTTGGGATTGTTCAGCGTCGCGGCCTTGTTCGCGTCGGCGGCGACCGCGGCGGCGTCGGCGGCCGCGCGAGGCGTCTGTGTTTCGAGAATGTTGCCGAAATGGGTGTCACCCTTTGGAATCACCCCGTTATTCTGCCCCTGACGGATCACGGCGATGGCTTCACCCGGATAGCCTGCCTCGACCGCAAGGGCCGAGTATTCCAGATACTCCGGGCGCTGAGTCATCGCATTGGTCGCGCGCATCAGGCGCAGGATGTCGAGGTTGAGCTCCTTGTCGCCACCCGACTGCTGCAACAGGATATAGAGCGTATTGCGCCATGTCGCGGGCGAGGGATAATCTTCGACACGCATCGTCAGAACGTCGAGCATCTCGTTGGTTCGGTTGGCTTTCTGGAAAGCCTGCGCCGGACGGACATAAAGATCCTCTGACGGCTTCGTTCCGGCGGCACGCGCCGCATCGATGCCGGCCTTGGCGATCGCCCAGCCCTGGTCGATCTGCCCCGCGTTCAGATAGCTGTCCATCAGGATCGCCGCCAGGGCCGGCTCGGTCGAACCCGCAGCCTTGGCAGCTTCGAGGCGCTGGATCGCCTTGGCGTAATTTTTGGCGCCATAAGCGAAATTGCCCGAATAAAAGTTATAGGTCGCGAGATTTTCCGGTGGGGTCAGCCCCGAATCAATCATCCCGTCGAGCCCCTGGCCCTGCAGCGCCGTGTCCTTGTTCAGGATGCCGAGCTGCAACTGATAGAAGGAGAGGAGATATTGGTCGTCGGGCGAGGTCGCGCTCGCCTGCCCCTCAGCCATGGCCGCCTGCAACGCTGCGGCATCCTTGGCCGCGGTCGCGTCGGTCATCTTTTTGAGCGCCGGGGCGAAACCCTTGCTGGGGCTGAGCGACTTGCCCTTGGCGGCCTCTTCCTTCTTGGGCTTCTTCTGCGCCGCGGCGGGGGTCGCGGTTGTCATCAGCGCGCAGCCCAGCACGGCGGCCATCGCCGTTGCGGGCATCGAGCGGAAACGCTTGAACATCGAACTCTCTCCTCTGAAACTCGTGGACCGTCCGCCGCGCAGGCGCATTCGGCCGCGTGTCGTTAACGCGGCTAAACCGGTCGCGTTGCCATGGCAAGACGGGCGCTATCGATATTTCTCTGGCTGCGTCCGGCTGAACGGGAATTGAACCCGCAGCGGCGGTCAGGCGATCTCGTCGATGATCCGATTGATCGCGCGCAGCACCGCGGGGTCACCCGGCGCGCCCGCCATCGCCGCTTCGGCCAGTTCGATGAGGGGGATGACGCCGAAGGTTGCCGACAGGCTTTTGAGCCGCAACGCCGCCATCTCCCAATTGGCGTCGCACCGCGCACGGCGCAGCAGGTCGGCAAGCTCGCGCGCGCTGTCGGCAAAGGCCTTGCGCAGCTCCGCCGCCATTGCCGGATCATCGCCGAACGCGGCGCTCAAATACCGGTCGAGGGGGCCGCTGTCGAACGACATTCCACAGCTTTGCCATCGGCGGGGTTAAGTTTCCGTTTCATGGCGGGCGTTTGATGCTAAGATGGCGCGATGACGGGGGAAAAGAAAATCGTCGGATTGTGGCGGGAATCCGCGGCAGGTCCGGAAGCAGACAGCGCCGCGCCGGTCGAGGCCGCCGCGGCCGCTGCCGTATCCGCACCGGACGCGGAGGGCGCGGCGGGCGATCGCGACTGGCTGGACATGACGCCGCTCGACGACGACGCCGAAGCCCGCATCGAGGGCGAAGCCGCGTCGGCATGGCGCGAGCGCGGCATACCGGCGCTCCTGATCCTTCTTGCAGTGGGATGGACGGGATTCGCGCTCGGCGTCGCCACTGACGGCTTCGCACAAAGCCCGGCGATCGCCGACTGGCCCGCGCATATTGCGACGATCGCGATGCCGCTTGCGCTGCTCGCGCTGCTCTGGATGCTCTGGCTGCGCTCGGGTCGGTCGGAACAGGCGCGGTTCGCGCGCATCGCCGCGGCGCTGCGTGCCGAAAATCTGGCGCTGAATCAGTCGATGCACTCGCTCGGCCTGCACCTCGCCGACGCGCAGAAGCAGCTTGGTGAACAGGCGCGGATCGTCCAGCAACTCGGCCTCGACACGGTGATGCGCCTTGCTGAAAGCAGCGACAAGCTCGCGAGCAACGCCGCGGTGATCGCCAATGCCCACGACCAGCTCGCTCGCTCGGGCGATGTCGCGTTGCAACGGATGGACGGTCTGCTTGCCGGGCTGCCGCGGATCGACGATGTGGCGCAGCGGCTGGCGGTCAATTTCCGCGAGGCGGGATTGGTGGCGCACCAGCAGGGCGCGAACCTCGAAGCCAGGCTCGCCGCGCTGGGCGAAGAGGCGGCGCGGACGGCGCAGGCCGGTCAGGCTTCGACCGAAGCGATTCTCGAAGCGATTGTGGCGCTTCAGGAACAGACAAAGGAAACCGAAAGCGGCCTGCTCGCCGCCTCGGCGGAGGTTAGCGGCGCGCATGACGCCGCACTGGCGCGCGTGACCGAGAGCGCGGCGTCGGTGCGCCGCGCGATGGCCGACACGCTCGCTGCGCTCTCCGCGCAAAGCGAGGAGATCTGGCGCCAGTTTGGCGAGAGCGTCGACGCCGCGGCCGCGCAGATGGACGCCAGGCTCGCGGCGGCGCGCGAGGCCGGCGACGCGATCGGGGCACAATTGTCGGAGCATGCCGATGCGAGCGACGCCCTCGCGGGGCGGATCGCCGCGCATGTCGCCGAGGTCGGCAAACAGCTGGAGACGCTCAACGTCAACGTCGACGCCAGCACCGGCGTCGTCGGTCGCGCGATCGACGATACCAAAGCGCAGCTTGCGGCCTTCATGGAGCAGGTGCAGAGCGGAAATGTTTCGGCGGCTCAACTCGTTTCGCACGCCGAATCGTTGTTGCTCGCGCTCGATGCGGTAACGCGGGAGCTTGACGAAACGCTGCCGCGCGCGCTCGACCGCATCGCCGGACACGGCAAGACGACACAATCCGCCCTCGCCGAAATCCGTCCGCTGCTCGAAGCGTCCGAACTCGTCGCGCAATCGACGGTCTCGCACGTCCATGCCGTGCAGGCGACGCTCCGGTCGAACGAGGAACAGATGACGGGTCAAGCGGCGAACCAGCAGGCGCTGGCCGACCGACTGAACGCCTCGTTCGCCGAAGCCGAAGCATCGCTCGCGAAACTGCGCGACGGCGCCGAAGCCTTCAGCGAACAGGGCGGCGCGCGGATGATCGCGACGCTGGCCGAGGTTCGGGCAACCGCCGATTCGGCGGCCAACCAGGCGCGGCTGACGCTCGAACGGCTTGTCGATGGCGCGCGCGAGACGATGAAGGCAACCGCGAGCGAGGCGATCGACGCCGCCTTCCGGACCGAAATCATGGCGCAGCTCGCCGCAATCGAGGATGCGTCGGCGCGCGCCGTCGCCGCGGCGAACAGCGCCGCCGACCGGCTGATGCGCCAGCTCGTCACGATCATGGACGCCAGCGAGAGTGTCGAACAGCGCGTGAGCGAGGCCGAACAGGCGATCGCCGCTTCCGACCGCGACACGCTCGCCAAACAGGTCGGCGTGCTCACCGAAGCGCTCAAATCGACCGCGATCGACGTCACCAAGATATTGTCGAGCGAGGTCAGCGACACCGCGTGGGACGCTTACCTCAAGGGCGACCGCGGCGTCTTTGCCCGCCGCGCGGTCAAGCTGGTCGAGAACAGCGAGGTAAAGGAAATCCTGCGCCTCTATCAGAATGACGACGGCTTCCACGCCGCGGTCAATCAGTTCATCCATGATTTCGAGGCGATGCTGCGCCTGCTGATCGGCGCACGCGACGGATCGGCGATCAGCGTGACCCTGCTGTCCTCCGATATCGGCAAGCTGTATGTGGCGCTGGCGCAGGCGATCGACCGGCTGCGGAGTTAAAGCAGGGCCTGCTTGGTCACGACGGGCCGTCCGCCGGATGGCGGGCCGGATGGCGGGGCGCCGAGGCTTTTCGCCCCTTTGCCCAGGAATTGATAATCAGCCGGCGCGATGCCATATGACAATCAGGACGCGCGTGACACGGTGAAGCTTGCGGCCGTAGCACGCCAGCCAACGGGCTGGCGAAGCGCCATGCGAGGGAGGCAAGTCCTCGCCGCGCGTCCGCCGCCAAAGCCTATCAGGGATGCTCCTTGCATCGTGGAGCAGCCCGGCAGCGGCGCCATATCCGTCTTACGCCCGCCCGGTCAACACATCGGGGTCGGCCCAGCCGTTCACATAGGCCGTAAAGTAGAGCACAAAGGCCACCGCCGCGACGATCGTCATCTGAAGCACCACCCGCCCCGGACGAAAGCGCGCCGGGGCGCCGCGGTCCTGCCCAGCCACCAAGGGCTCGTCGTCATCGCTCGAGCGGCGGCCGTGGAAGGGCAGCACGAAGAAGGCGCTGAACACCCAGAATAGCGTGAAGATCGCAAGGGCGGAGGTCCATTTCATCGGCTTGCCTTCAAATCTCGACGAGCATCACATCGACCACCGGCTTCTTCCCCGTCCAGTCGGTCGCGATCCGCCGCACGCCCAGCCGGATCGCTTCGCGCAGCTTTTCTTCGTCGCGCGCGGGGCCGGTCGCGGCCTGTTCGGCAGCTTCGCGCATTTCGTCGATAAAGGCCTCGCGTTCGTCCTCGACCGGAACGCCGCGATAGCTGATCGCGCTGTCGACGAAGTTTTTGCCCGAAAAGACCGCCGCGACGGTGACATGACCGTTGAGCGCCAGCTTGCGCCGCTCGCTCATCGTTTCGCCATCGGCGGGCAGGATGACGTCGCCGTCGAGGATCAGTCGGCCCGACCGCACGCGCTCGACGATCTGCGCCGCGCCGGGCGCCAGCCGCACAAGGTCGCCATTTTCCTGCACCAGCGTATCGGGAACGCCCGTTTCGAGCGCAAAGCGCGCCTGTTCGTGCATATGGCGGATTTCGCCGTGCACGGGCACGACAAGCCTGGGCCGCAGCCAGCCATAGAGCGCCGCCAGCTCAGGCTTCCCCGGATGGCCGCTGACATGAATATGCGCCTGTTTTTCGGTGACGGTCAGCACGTCCTTGGCGGCGAGCTGGTTCATGATCCGTCCGATCGCGACTTCGTTGCCGGGGATCTGCTTCGAGGAAAAGACAACCGTATCGCCGGCCTCCAGCTTGATCTGGTGGCCGTCGGCCGCCATGCGCGCCAGCGCCGCGCGCGGCTCGCCCTGCCCGCCCGTCGCGACCACCATCACCTTGTCGCGCGGCAGGCGCATCGCCTCGTCGAAATCGACCGTCGGGGGAAAATCGGTGAGATAACCGACCGAACGCGCAACGCCGAGGATGCGGTCGAGCGAGCGCCCCGCGACGCACAGGCTGCGTCCCGTTGCCCGCGCGACTTCCCCCAATGTCGCCAGCCGCGCGGCGTTCGAGGCAAAGGTGGTGACGACCACCCGGCCCTTCGCCGCGCCGACCGCCTGCTCCAGCCCTTCGCGCAACGCGCCTTCACTGCCCGATGCTTCGGCGTTGAAGGCGTTGGTCGAATCGCAGACCAGAAAATCGACGCCCTCGTCGCCGATCGCACTGAGCGCTGCGGCGGTTGCGGGTACACCCAGGATCGGTTCCTCGTCGAGCTTCCAGTCGCCAGTGTGAAAGACGCGACCATAGGGCGTGTCGATCACCACCGCGCTCATTTCGAGGATCGAATGCGCGAGCGGGACCATGCGGATGCCAAAGGGGCCGATGCGGAAACTGTCGTCGATATCGATGACCTTGATTTCAACTTCGCCCTCCAGCCCCTCTTCGGCGAGCTTGTGCGCGATCAGCCCCGCGGTGAAGCGGTTGGCATAGAGCGGCACGCCGAGGTCGGCGGCGAGATAGGGGATGGCGCCGATATGATCCTCATGCCCGTGCGTCAGGATGATGCCGAGCAGATCCTTCTTGCGGTCCTCGATGAACTCCAGATCGGGCATGACGATGTCGATGCCCGGATAATCGTGGCTGCCAAAGGTCACGCCCAGGTCGAGCATGATCCATTTGCCGTCACAGCCATATAGATTGGCGTTCATGCCGATCTCGCCCGATCCCCCCAATGCGAGAAAAAGCAGCTCCTTGCCCGGAGTCGTCATATCTTTTGTTGTCCTTGGTTATAGAGGTGCATGAGCCCGTTCAGCGTCAAATCGGGTTCGATACGATCGAACAGATGGGCCTGTTCCTGAAAAAGTGTCGCGAGGCCGCCGGTCGCGACCACGACAAGCGGCTTGCCGATCTGCGCCTTCATGCGCGCTATCAGCCCTTCGATCATTGCGACATAGCCCCAATAGACGCCGATCAGCATCTGGCTTTCGGTGGTACGCCCGATCACGCTGGCGCTCGCGGGCGCCTCGATCGCGATGCGCGGCAGCTTGGCGGCCGCAGCGACGAGCGCTTCGAGCGACAGGTTGACACCCGGCGCAATGATGCCGCCCAGATAGGCGCCGTCGGGGCCGATATGGTCGAGCGTCGTGGCAGTGCCGAAGCTGATCACAAGTTTGTCCCTGCCGGGCTCGACCGCCTGTGCCGCGATCGCATTGACCGCGCGGTCGGCGCCGACCGACTGCGGCTCGTCAACCTTCAATGCGATGCCCCATGTGACGGGTTCGCGACCGGCAACCAGCGCATCGACGCCGAAATATTTGTGAGCCAGTAGTTGCAGATTGTGCAGCGCGCGCGGCACCACGGTCGAGATGATCACGGCATCGACGTCGCCGCGATCATACCCCTCGATCCGCATCAACTGATCGAGCCACACCATATATTCGTCGGCGGTGCGCCGGTCGTCGGTCGCGATGCGCCAGCGCGCGAGCAGCTCGGCCCCGCGAAACAGCGCAAATTTGGCGTTGGTGTTGCCGACGTCGATCGCGAGCAGCATGGCGTTATCCTTCAACCACCGGGCGGCGAAGTTCGACGTCGCCCGCATGAATCAGCATGGTCTCCCCGCCCTCGCGGCGCAAGCGCAGCGCACCATCCTCGGCAAGCCCGTCGAAAAAGCCGTCGATGCCCTGCTCCGAAACGCGCAGCGGCGTGCCGACGGGGTGCGCGAACGGCAGCCAGGCGCGCAGGATGCTCGCGACGCCCTCCTGCCGCCAGGTCCGCAGCGCGTCGATCATCGCGATGCCCAGCGCACCCGCAAAATGGTCGCGGTCGATTGCCGCGCCGTTGCTGGACAGCGTTGCGGTCGGACGATCGGGCAGTTCGGGCGCGCTGGTGAGATTGACACCGATACCGATCACCACCGAATCGCCGATGCGCTCCATCAATATGCCGGCGCATTTGGCGCCATCCACCAGCAGGTCGTTCGGCCATTTGAGCTGCGCGCCGCTATCGGGCGCGAGCGCCGCGACGGTTCTGGCAAGCGCAACCCCGGCAACAAGCGCCAGCGTCGCCGCCGACGGATCGCCGACGGCCAGGTGAACGACCGTCGACCCCATGAAATTGCCCTGCCCGTCGTTCCAACTGCGCCCCAGGCGCCCGCGCCCGGCGGTCTGACGGTCGGCGACCAGCCAGTGACCCTCGCCGACATGCTCGCCGCCCGCCAGCCGCGCCAGCAGGTCGGCATTGGTCGAACCTGTCTGCGCGATACGCTCGATCGGCGGGATCAGAACAGCACCGATGCGGCGTGCGCCGAAGCCACCGCAAGCGCCGGGATGAACAGATAACCAACCGCCAACAGCCAAAGCGCGCTCGCCGCGACGATCGTGCCCTCGACGGCATTGCCGCCGCCTGTCACCTCGACGTCAGATTTATCATCGAAATACATCGTCTTGATGATCGCGATATAATAGAATGCGCCGATCACCGATGCGACGATGCCCGCAACCGCCAGCGGCACAAGGTTCGCGTTCACCGCAGCCTCGAACACCAGATATTTGGGCCAGAAGCCGAACAGCGGCGGAATGCCGGCAAGGCTGAACAGGAACACCGACATCGCGGCGGCCAGCCCCGGTCGCCGTTGCGACAGGCCGGCGAGCGCGGGGATGCTTTCGACCTGATTGCCGCCCTCATCGCGCAGTTGCAGGACGACGAGGAAGGCGCCGAGCGTCGTCACGAGATAGACGAGCAGATAGGTCAGCACGCCCTCAACCCCCTGCTGCGTTCCGGCGGCAAGGCCGATGAGCATGAAACCGACATTGTTGATCGACGAATAGGCGAGCAGGCGTTTGATGTTCTTCTGCCCGATCGCGCCAACCGCGCCGAGGATGATCGACGCGAGCGCGAGGAAGATGACGATCTGTTGCCAGGCGCCGACCGCGGGGCCCATCGCATCGATGACGATGCGCGCCATCAGCGCCATCGCCGCCACCTTGGGCGCGCTGGCAAAGAAGGTCGTCACCGGCGTCGGCGCGCCTTCATAGACGTCGGGGGTCCACATATGGAACGGCACGGCGCTGATCTTGAAGCCCAGCCCCGAAAGCACGAAGACGATGCCGAAGATCAGGCCGATGCCCGGCTCGCCGCCCATCGCCGCCGCAATGCCTGCGAAATCGGTGGTGCCGGTGAAGCCATAGAGCAGCGAGATGCCGTAGAGGAGCATCCCCGATGCGAGCGCGCCAAGCACGAAATATTTGAGCCCCGCTTCGCTCGACCGTTCGTCGGACCGCATGAAGCTCGCGAGCACATAGGCGGCGAGGCTGTTGAGTTCGAGCCCGACGTAAAGCGTCATCAGGTCGCGCGACGAGGCCATGATGCCCATGCCGAGCGCCGCGAACAGGATCAGCGTCGGATATTCGGCGCGCATCCCGCCGGTGAAGAAGCGCGGCGCGACGAGAATGCAGATAAAGCTCGCGGCGTAGATCAGCAGCTTGGCGAAGCCACCGAAGGCGTCGACCGACAGCGTGCCTGAAAACACCGTCGTCTCGACGCCGAACAGCGCGATAGCGGCGGCCGCTGCGGCGGCAAGCGTGAGCAGCGCGCTGAGCTGGTAGGTGCCCACCTGCCGGTCGCCCATGAAGGTGCCGAGCATCAGGGTGATCAGCCCGCCGATCGTCAGGATCAGTTCGGGCCAGATGAGCGCGAGATCGGCGGTCATTGCACGCCTCCCGCATGGCTCGATCCGTGGGCGGCTTCCTCATGCACTGCGGCGGGCTTCGGCTTGCCGACGGCCAGATGCGCGTCGCCCGCGGGCTTCGCGGGAGCGAGGCGTGCGACCACCGTGGTCACGTCGCCGCGCATCGGCGCGAGGAAACTTTCGGGATAGACGCCCATCCACAGCGCCACGGCGGCGAGCGGCGCCATGATCGCCCATTCGCGTACGTTGAGATCGGGCATCGCCTTCACATCGTCCTTGGTCAGTTCGCCGAACACGACGCGGCGATAGAGGTAAAGCATGTACGCGGCGCCGAGGATGATCCCGGTCGTACAGACGAAGGCGACGACACTCGACGCTTCGTAGATACCGAGCAGGCTCAGGAACTCGCCGACAAAACCGCTCGTCCCCGGCAAGCCGATCGACGCCATGGTGAACAACATGAAGAAGAGCGCATAGGCCGGCATGTTGACCGCAAGCCCGCCGTAGCGATCGATCTCGCGCGTATGCAGCCGGTCATAGATCACGCCGACGCAGAAGAAGAGCGCGGCCGAGACGACGCCATGGCTGAGCATGATGATCAGCGCGCCCTCGATCCCCTGCTGGTTGAAAGCGAAGAGGCCCGCGGTGACGATCGCCATGTGGGCGACCGACGAATAGGCGATCAGCTTCTTCATGTCGTTCTGCACCAGCGCGACAAGGCTGGTATAGACCACCGCGACCATCGACAGACCGAACACCAGCCACATCAGCTGCGCCGAAGCGT
The DNA here is from genome assembly GCF_000013985.1 of Sphingopyxis alaskensis RB2256. Classification (GTDB taxonomy): domain Bacteria; phylum Pseudomonadota; class Alphaproteobacteria; order Sphingomonadales; family Sphingomonadaceae; genus Sphingopyxis; species Sphingopyxis alaskensis. Next base: position 1,357,082 of record NC_008048.1, read on the forward strand.
CGGGGAACATCGGCATCATGAAGCGCAGGAAGCCATAGGCGCCGAGCTTCAGGAGCACACCCGCCAGGATCATCGAGCCCGCGGTCGGCGCCTGCACATGCGCGTCGGGAAGCCAGGTGTGGACGGGCCACATCGGCATCTTGACCGCGAGGCTGGCGAAGAAGGCGAGCCACAGCCATGTCTGCATTTCGACCGGGAAGTCATAGTTGAGCAGCGTCGGGATGTCGGTCGTGCCCGCCTCGGCGATCATCGCGATCATCGCGATCAGCATCAGCACCGAACCGAGCAGCGTGTAGAGAAAGAATTTGAACGCCGCATATTTGCGGTTCGCGCCGCCCCAGATGCCGATGATGAAATACATCGGGATCAGACCGGCTTCGAAGAAGATGTAAAAGAGCAGCAGATCCTGCGCCATGAAGACGCCGATCATCACGACTTCCATGATCAGGAACATCGCCATGTAGAGCCCGACACGGCTCTTGATCGCTTCCCAGCTCGCGAGGATGCACAGCGGCATGAGGAAGACGCTGAGCATGATCAGCATCAGCGCCATGCCGTCGATGCCGAGTGCCCACTGGAAGCGGCCGAACAGGTCAGCGCGCTCGGTAAACTGCCACTGCGCGCCGCCGATGTCGAAACTGGCCCAGAGCACGATGCCCAGCGCAAAATCGATCAGCGTCGCGGCGAGCGCGATAACACGTGCGTTACGGTCGCCCGCATAGAGGCAGAGGATGGCGGCGATCAGCGGGACCGCCAGCATCAGCGAAAGGATCGGAAAGCCGCTCACAGGAAATTCACCATGGCCCAGCTGGCGAGGCCGACAAGACCGAGCAGCATCACAAACGCATATCCATAAACATAACCCGATTGCAGCCGGACCGCGAGCCGCGTCCCCCCGGCGACGAGCGCCGCGGCACCATCGGGACCGAAGCGGTCGATGGTGCCTTCATCCCCGCGCTTCCAGAAGAAGCGGCCGATCGCAAAGGCGGGCTTTACGAAGAGGATGTTGTAGAGCTCGTCGAAATACCATTTATTGTACAGGAACTGGTAGAGCAGCCGGAATTGCGCCGCAAAGCGCGCCGGCAGGCTGGTGTTGCGGACATAGCTGTTCCACGCGAGGAACAGCCCGATCGCCATCACCGCGAACGGCGCCCACTTCACCCAGGTCGGCACTTCGTGCGCGAGGTGCATCAGATGCTCGTCGAACGCGATGCTGTCCGCCCAGAAAGTCTTGCCTTCTTCGGGATAGATGAAGGGGTGCGCGAAGACGAAGCCTGCGAACACCGCGCCGAGCGACAGCACGCCGAGCGGGATCAGCATCGACAGCGGGCTTTCGTGCGGATGGTAGCCCGCGGTGCCGTCGCCGTGGGGATCGTGGTGATGAGGCGCATGATTGCCGCTCGAATGTTCATCCGAGGGCTCTTCATGTTCGCCATGCACCGCATGCTGAATATGCTCGCTCGCTTCCCACCGCGGCTTGCCATAGAAGGTCAGGAAAACGAGGCGCCACGAATAGAAGCTCGTCAGCAGTGCGGCGAAAATACCGACCCAGAAAGCGACCACGCCGCCGCCGCCGGCAGCAAAGGCCGCCTCGAGGATGCCGTCCTTCGAATGGAAGCCCGCGAAGCCCGCGACCCCGGCGATGCCGACGCCGGTGATCGCCAGCGTGCCCATCATCATCGCCCAATAGGTGAGCGGGATATGTTTCCGAAGGCCGCCGTAATAACGCATATCCTGTTCGTGGTGCATCGCATGGATCACCGACCCCGCGCCGAGGAACAGCAGAGCCTTGAAGAAGGCGTGCGTGAACAGGTGGAACATCGCCGCGCCATAGGCGCCGACGCCCGCGGCGAAGAACATGTAGCCGAGTTGCGAGCATGTCGAATAGGCGATGACGCGCTTGATGTCCCATTGCGTCGTGCCGACAGTCGCGGCGAACAGGCAGGTCGCGGCGCCGACGAAGGTGACGACGCCCAGCGCGATCGGCGCGGTCTCGAACATCGGCGAAAGGCGGCACACCATGAAGACGCCCGCCGTGACCATCGTCGCGGCGTGGATCAGCGCCGACACCGGCGTCGGACCCTCCATCGCGTCGGGCAGCCAGGTGTGGAGCCCGAGCTGCGCCGACTTGCCCATCGCGCCGATGAACAGCAGCAGGCAGAGCAAGGTCATCGTATCGACGCGATAGCCGAAAAAGCCGATCGTCGAACCCGCCATGCCCGGCGCGGCCGCAAGGATCTCGGGGATCGAGACGGTGCCAAACACCAGGAAGGTGCCGAAGATGCCGAGCATGAAGCCCAAATCGCCGACGCGGTTGACGACGAACGCCTTGATCGCCGCGGCATTGGCGCTCGGTTTCTTGTACCAGAAGCCGATGAGCAGATAGGAGGCAAGGCCGACGCCTTCCCAGCCGAAGAACATCTGGACCAGATTGTCTGCGGTCACCAGCATCAGCATCGCAAAGGTGAAGAGCGACAGGTAAGCGAAGAAGCGCGGCTGGTCCGGGTCTTCCTCCATATAGCCCCAGCTATAGAGGTGGACGAGCGCCGACACCGTCGTGATGACGACGAGCATCACCGCGGTCAGCGTGTCGACGCGCAGCGCCCAGTCGAACTGGAGTGCGCCCGACGACACCCAATGCAGCACGGTGACGACTTCGGCCTCGCCGGTCCCCGCCACGAAGGACAGGAAGATCGGCCAGCTGAGCGCGCAGCTGGTGAACAGCGCGCCGGTCGTGACCAGCTTCGATGCGAAGGGGCCGATGGCGCGCTGGCCAAGCCCTGCAACAAGCGCCGCGAGCAGCGGCAGGAAAACGATCGCCTGAATCACCGGCTTACCCCTTCATCCGGTTGGCATCGTCGACGGCAATGGTGCCGCGGCCGCGGAAATAGATAACAAGGATGGCCAGACCGATCGCCGCTTCGCCCGCGGCGACGGTCAGCACGAACATCGAAAACACCTGCCCGACCAGATCGCCCAGCGCCGCGCTGAACGCGACGAGGTTGATGTTCACCGCAAGCAGAATGAGCTCGATCGCCATCAAAATGACGATGATATTCTTGCGGTTGATGAAGATGCCGAGCACGCCGAGCGTGAACAGCACCGCCGAAACGGCGAGATAATGGCCGACCGAAATCATGCAGCCACTCCCGTGCTGTCACCTTGAATTCCGTTCGTGTCGAGCGAAGTCGAGACACCACGAGGGCTTGTACGAACGATGGGCATCTCGACTTCGCTCGATGCGAACGGATTTTGAACGGTCAAGAAAATCACAGCTCAACCCCTTGCCCGGTGCCTGGATCGACGAGGCGCGTTGCATCCTCCGGACGGCGGCGCACCTGCTGCGAGATATTCTGCGCGCGCACCCCGCCGCGCTGGCGATGCGTCAGCACGATCGCGCCGATCATCGCGACGAGCAGGACGATGCCCGCCGCCTCGAACAGGAAGATATATTTCGTGTAGAGCAGTTCGCCGATCTGCTGGATATTGCTCTTGTCGCTGACCACCGGCGCCGTGCGCGCCGCAAGGTCCACCCCGCCGGCGCTCCAGGCGCCAACCGCGAATATCAGTTCGGCGGCGAGGATGATCGCGACGAGCGCGCCAAGCGGCAGATAGCGCACGAAACCGGCGCGCAATTCGGCAAAATCGATGTCGAGCATCATCACCACGAACAGGAACAGCACCGCGACCGCGCCCACATAGACGATGACGAGCAGCATCGCGATAAACTCCGCCCCCGCGAGCAGCATCAGCCCCGCCGCGTTGAAGAAGGCGAGGATCAGCCACATCACGCTGTGGACCGGGTTGCGCGCGAAAATCACCATCGCCGCCGAGGCGATGACGATCGTCGCGAAGAGGTAAAAGGCGATAAGCTGGATCATGTGCGCGCGCCCTTACCGATAGGGCGCGTCGGCGGCAAGATTCGCCGCGATCGCGCGTTCCCATTTGTCGCCATTGGCGAGCAGCTTGGCCTTGTCATAGAGCAGTTCTTCGCGCGTTTCGGTCGCATATTCGAAGTTCGGCCCCTCGACGATCGCATCGACCGGGCATGCTTCCTGACAGAAGCCGCAGTAAATGCACTTGGTCATGTCGATGTCGTAGCGCGTCGTGCGGCGGCTGCCGTCGTCGCGCGGCTCGGCCTCGATCGTGATCGCCTGCGCCGGGCACACCGCTTCGCACAGCTTGCACGCGATGCAACGTTCCTCGCCGTTCGGATAGCGGCGCAGCGCATGTTCGCCACGGAAACGGGGCGACAGCGGGTTCTTCTCGAACGGATAGTTGATCGTCGCCTTCGGCTTGAAGAAATACTTCAGCGTGAGGGCGTGCGCCTTCACAAACTCCCACAAGGTGAAGCTTTTGACGAGATGGCCTACGTAACTCATGAATACCTCGTCAGCATCAGATAGCCGGAGATCAGGAAGATCCAGATCAGCGAAATCGGCAGGAAGATTTTCCAGCCCAGCCGCATGAGCTGGTCATAGCGGTAGCGCGGAACGGTCGCCTTGACCCAGCTGAAGACGAAGAAGAAGAACAGGATCTTCGCGAACAGCCAGATGATGCCGGGGACGGCATAGAGCGGCGCCCAGTCGATCGGAGGCAGCCAGCCGCCCCAGAACAGCACCGCGTTGAGTGTGCACATCAGAAGGACGTTAGCATATTCGCCGAGCCAGAAGAGCGCGAAGCTCATCGACGAATATTCGGTCTGATAGCCCGCGACGAGCTCGCTTTCGGCTTCGGTCAGATCGAACGGCGCGCGCGCGGTTTCGGCGAGCGACGAGATCAGGAACATCACCGCGAGCGGGAACAGCAGCAGGTTGAAGCCGAAGGCGTTGACGATGCCGAGCCCGTGGCCCTGCTGCGCCTTGACGATCTCGTTCATGTTGAAACTGTCGGCAAACAGCACGACGCCGATCAGGATGAAGCCGATCGACACTTCATAGCTGATCATCTGCGCCGAGGCGCGGAGCGCGGAAAAGAAGGGATATTTCGAGTTCGACGCCCAGCCCGACAGGATCACGCCATAAACGCCGAGCGACGAAATCGCGAGGATATAGAGCAGGCCGACATTGATGTCGGCGAGCACCGCGCCCGAATTGAACGGAATCACCGCCCAGGCGAGCAGCGCGACGGTAAAGGTGATGATCGGCGCGATCAGGAACAGGCCCCGATTGGCGCCCGACGGGATGATCGTTTCCTGCAGAAACACTTTGAGGCCGTCGGCGAACGACTGGAGCAGGCCGAACGGCCCGACGACGTTCGGACCCCGGCGCAGCGCGATCGCCGCCCAGATCTTGCGGTCGGCATAAATGATCATCGCGACCGCGAGCATCAATGGCAGCGCGATGAGCAGGATGCCCGCGACGGTCGCAAGCCCCCAAGCCCATTCATAGGACATGCCGAGCGATTGGAAAAAATCGGTCATTGATACACAACCCCTTCCCCTCTCCCCTTGCGGGAGAGGGTTGCGAAGACTTGGCGGCTCGGTCGCCTAGTCGAAGCTGGGTGAGGGGTATGCGGTCGCGCCGCGACCGCGCGCGCCTGCGGCGCGCAACCCCTCATCCAACTGCGCCTGGCCGCTTGCAGCGGCAAGGCTTCGTATCCTTCTCCCGCAAGGGGAGAAGGGCTGAAATATACAGCCGCGCTCATTCCGCCGCCTCCGCAAACGCCACACCATGGATCAGCTCTTCCGAGCAGCGCTGCATCGTCGGCGACGCGCGGCAGATGGCGTTGGTGAGGTAGAAATCCTTGATCGGCGACGGGATCGCCCGCGCCTCGGGCTTCGCGGGCAGTTTCGGCACCGTCCAGCCATAATCGGCAAGGCCTTCCTGCCCAAGCGCCGGCACCGCCGCGATCATCGCCGCGCGGCACTCGTCGAAACTGTCGAAGCCGACATTCACGCCAAGCGCATCGGCGAGCGCACGGAAAATGCTCCAGTCCTCGCGCGCGTCGCCCGGTGCGAACACCGCCTTCTCGCTGCGCTGGACGCGGCCCTCGGTGTTGACCGTGGTGAAGTCCTTTTCGGTCCACGCGGCCGCGGGCAGGATAACGTCGGCGGCATGCGCGCCGTTGTCGCCATGGTGGCCGACATAGACCTTGAACGTCTCCGCGAAGGCCGCAAAATCGACCTCGTCGGCGCCGAGGAAGAAGGCCAGCTTCGGCTTCGCCGCGATCACGTCCCTGATCCCGCCGGGCAGGCCATAACCAAGCATCAGCGAACCCATGCGCGCCGCGGAGACATGCACGGCGTTGAAGCCGTTCCAGCCGTCCTTGACCGCATTCACCGCCTTGGCGAGCGCGAGGCCCGCGCCGTGAACGCCCGGCACCGACAAGGCGCCGCCGCCGAAGACCAGCATCGGCCGCTCGGCGCCCTTGAGCGCATCGAGAACATGCTTGGGCGGTTTCGCGACGAGCGAGGCGTCGTCGCCGAGCCACTCGGTCTTGTAGGTCAGGTCGGTTTCGGGGCCGATGGCGAAAACCTTCGCGCCCTTTTTCCACACCGCCTTGCGGACGCGCGTGTTGATCAGCGGCGCTTCCCAGCGCAGGTTCGTGCCGACGAGCAGGATCACGTCGGCATTTTCGGCCTCGGCGATGGTGGTGTTGAAATTGACCGCCGACAGGCTGGTGACGTCATAGTCAAGGCCCGTCTGACGCCCTTCGAGCAGCTCCGACCCGAGCGCGTTCACCAGCGCCCTGGCCGCGAACATCGTCTCGCAATCGACGAGGTCGCCCGCGATTGCCGCGACCGACGAACCGGCGTTCACCGCCTTGATCGCCTCGAATGCTTCGGCCCAGGTCGCTTCGACCAGCTGGCCGTCCTTGCGGACAAAAGGCCGGTCGAGGCGGCGGCGAACGAGGCCGTCGACATGGTGGCGCGTCTTGTCGCTCGCCCATTCCTCGTTCACATCGTCGTTGACGCGCGGCAGCACGCGCAGCACCTGCCGCCCGCGGCTGTCGATACGCACATTGGTGCCGACCGCGTCCATCATGTCGATGCCGAGCGTCTTGGTCAGCTCCCACGGCCGCGCCTCGAACGCATAGGGTTTGCTGGTCAGCGCGCCGACCGGGCAGAGGTCGACCACGTTGCCGCTGAGTTCGCTCTGGATCGCATGTTCCAGATAGGTCGTGATCTGCATATTTTCGCCGCGATAGATCGCGCCGATATCCTCAACACCCGCGACTTCCTCCGCAAAGCGGACGCAGCGCGTGCACTGGATACAGCGGGTCATCACCGTCTTGACGATCGGCCCCATATATTTTTCGGTCACCGCGCGCTTGTTCTCGTCATAGCGCGTCGCGCCGCGGCCATAGGCGATCGACTGGTCCTGCAAGTCGCATTCGCCGCCCTGGTCGCAGATCGGGCAGTCGAGCGGGTGGTTGATGAGCAGGAACTCCATCACCCCTTCGCGCGCCTTCTTGACCATCGGGCTGTCGGTCTTGATGATCTGGCCCTCGGCGGTCGGCAGCGCGCACGATGCCTGCGGTTTCGGCGGGCCGGGGGCGACCTCGACGAGGCACATGCGGCAGTTGCCGGCGATCGACAGGCGCTCATGATAGCAGAAGCGCGGAATTTCCTTCCCCGCCAGCTCGCACGCCTGCAGAACGGTCGCGCCCTGCGGAACGTCGAGTTCTACGCCATCTACGGTAACTTTAGGCATCGTCAGTCCTTGGCTGCTATCGTCGGCTGACTTGCAGCTACCGATAGCCGATAAAGAACTTCCCCAATCACGCCTCGAAGAGCAGATCTGGAAAAGACTAACTGGTTTCCTTCCGCCACGCAGCTTCCCACCGACGGAACAATCTTATCGAGCGCCGAGGCCTCAGCGTTGCTTGCCACCATACTCAATATAAGCTCGCGTGATTCCTGTGGCGCCTTGCGAACTGCGCATTCTGAAATCCTCCGAAGCGACACATGTGGTTGCACGACCGCATCGGGCTGAACTTCGCCGCCCGTCGAATAATCGATCGGCAAAACGGCGCTGAAATCGACTGGCCCGTCCTTCTGAAACTGTTTCCGATAGAAGACGTCGTAAACGCCGCTGCGAAAAACAGTCTCGCTAAAACGCATGTGCCCGGTTGAAAGGCAGGCGTCTACCGCCAACCTGTCAGCACTATCGCGGGCCGTCTTTGAGCCTGGAAACGTCTCCAGATATTTTTCCACCCGTGCCCGGCTTTTGTCGACAACACATTCCGCATAACGGTACATGGCGATCCGGGCGCGATCTTCCTTGCTGATGCCCGCGCGATCAGGAATTTGTGCCGGCGAGGGCCCTACGTACGTCCCTGTTGCCTGCGCGTAAGCCATTTGGCTGCCGAGCGAGTAAACCGACATAACCGTACACAGAATAGCCGATTGCCGCTTCACTCCGCCGCCTCCAGCGCACCACCATTCTCGCGGATGCGGCGTTCGAGTTCGGGGCGGAAGTGGCGGATCAGGCCCTGGATCGGCCACGCCGCGGCGTCGCCGAGCGCGCAGATCGTGTGGCCTTCGACCTGCTTGGTCACGTCGAACAAGGTGTCGATCTCGCTGATGTCGGCGTCGCCGGTGCGCAGCCGCTCCATCACGCGCCACATCCAGCCGGTGCCCTCGCGGCATGGCGTGCAATGGCCGCAGCTTTCATGCTTGTAGAAATAGCTGATGCGGCTGATCGCCTGAACGACGTCGGTCGACTTGTCCATTACGATCGCGGCCGCGGTGCCGAGGCCCGAACCCACGGCCTTCAGCCCGTCGAAATCCATCGGGCAGTCCATGATTTCCGCCGCCGGAACCAGCGGCACCGACGAACCGCCGGGGATCACCGCGAGCAGATTGTCCCAGCCGCCGCGAATGCCGCCGCAATGCCTGTCGATCAGTTCGCGGAAGGGGATGCTCATCTCTTCCTCGACGACGCACGGCTTGTTCACATGGCCGCTGATCTGGAAGAGCTTGGTGCCCTTGTTATTCTCGCGCCCGAAGCTCGCGAACCACGGCGCGCCGCGCCGCAGGATCGTCGGGACGACCGCGATGCTTTCGACATTGTTCACCGTCGTCGGGCAGCCATAGAGGCCCGCGCCCGCCGGGAACGGGGGTTTCAGACGCGGCTGGCCCTTCTTGCCTTCCAAGCTCTCGATCATCGCGGTTTCTTCGCCGCAGATGTACGCGCCGGCGCCGCGGTGGACGAAAACGTCGAAGTCATAACCCGACTTCGCCGCATTCTTGCCGAGCAGGCCGGCGTCATACGCCTCCTGCACCGCCGCGAAGAGTGTTTCGGCCTCGCGGATGAACTCGCCGCGAATATAGATGTACGCGGCGCGGGCGCGCATCGCATAGCCCGCGATCAGCGCGCCTTCGATCAGCTTGTGCGGATCGTGACGGATGATCTCGCGGTCCTTGCACGACCCCGGTTCGGATTCGTCGGCGTTGATGACAAGGAAGCTCGGGCGGTCGGCGCGCGGCTCCTTCGGCATGAAGCTCCACTTGAGCCCCGTCGGGAAGCCCGCGCCGCCGCGACCGCGCAGGCCCGACGCCTTGATCTCCTCGATGATCGCGTCCTGGCCGCGCTTCATCAGATCCCTGGTATTATCCCAATCGCCGCGCGCCTGCGCAGCTTTGAGGTTCCACGGCTGGAAGCCGTAGAGATTGGTGAAAATGCGGTCCTTGTCGGCGAGGCTCATCGGGCGGCTCCCAATCCGTCACCCCGGACTTGATCCGGGGTCCACGACTTCAGCGCCGCGATGGATGCCGGATCAAGTCCGGCATGACGAAGGAATGAGGCGTTTGTCATCATCACCACTCCTTCCGATAGTCATGATTGGCCTCGACCATTTCCTTCAGCGTCGTCGGCCCGCCCTCAGGCTCGCTCGTGTGGCGCCGCGGGTTCTGCGTGCCGGTCTTGGGCTGTTTGCCCGCGGCAAGCTCGTCGAGGATCCGCGTCATGCTGTCGTAGTCGAGGTCTTCGTAATTATCGTCGTTGATCTGGACCATCGGCGCGTTGGCGCAGGTGCCCATGCACTCGACCTCGCTCAAGGTGAACAGCCCGTCCGGCGTCGTCTTGCCCTTCACCATGCCGCGGTTCTTGCACGCCGCCGTCACATCGTCCGACCCGCGCAGCAGGCACGGTGTCGTTCCGCACACCTGCACATGATAGCGGCCGACCGGCGCCAGATTATACATGGTATAGAAGGTCGCGACCTCATAGGCGCGGATGAACGGCATATCGAGCTGGGCCGCGACATATTCGATCACCGGCACGGGCAGCCAGCCCTGCGTCTGCGTCTCGGCGCCGACCTGGCGCTGCGCAAGGTCGAGCAAAGGCATCACCGCCGAACGCTGGCGCCCCGCGGGATAGCGCGCGATAACCGCCTTCGCCTTTTCGGCATTTTCCGCCGTCCACGCAAAAGCGCCCCACCGCGCGCGGGTTTCGGCTTCGTCAGGGATTTGGGGTGCGTCAGCCATTAGCGGCCATTCCTGCTAGTTCTTACTGAATTCTCATCCATCGCTTTGAGGCGCTGAAACTCGTCGATTTCATGTCGAATCATTCGCCATGTCATGAAGACGAAGATGCCGGCTGCCAGCACGCAGGCTCCCCAGAATTCAATCGATTTCAGACCATCCGGCGGCCCAAAGATGAGCACGGCCAGCAAAGGTGGAATCGTAGCCAGCAACGTCGTCATTCCGCCGCGCATATTCGCAACATCCCAATCGACAAACCGCACACATCGGAGACCTACACTCACCGGTCACACTCCCCGAACACCACGTCGATCGCGCCGATGATCGCGGTCGTATCCGCAAGCATATGGCCCTTCGACATCATGTCCATCGCCTGCAGGTGCGAAAACGCCGTCGGGCGGATCTTGCAGCGGTACGGCTTGTTGGTGCCGTCGCTGACCAGATAGACGCCGAATTCACCCTTCGGGCTTTCGGTCGCGACATAAACCTCGCCCGCGGGGACGTGGAAACCCTCGGTGTAGAGTTTGAAGTGGTGGATCAGCGATTCCATCGACTGCTTCATCTCGCCGCGCTTCGGCGGCACGACCTTGCGGTCGAGGCTGGCGATCGGGCCGGTCGGCATGTCGCGCAGGCACTGTTTGATGATCTTTGCCGACTGATAGACTTCCTCGACGCGCACCATGAAGCGGTCATAGCAGTCGCCGCGCGTGCCGACGGGAATGTCGAACTCCATCGCGGCATAGGCGTCATAGGGCTGCGATTTGCGCAGATCCCACGCGATGCCGCTGCCGCGGATCATCGGGCCTGAGAAGCCCCACGCCAGCGCGTCTTCCTTGCTCACTGTCGCGATGTCGACGTTGCGCTGCTTGAAGATGCGGTTGTCGATGACCAGGCTCATCGCGTCGCCGAACAGCTTCGGCAGCCGCGTTTCGACCCATTCGCCGATGTCGACGAGCAGTTTTTCGGGGACGTCCTGATGGACGCCACCCGGACGGAAGTACGCCGAGTGCATCCGCGCACCCGACGCCCGCTCGAAGAAGTTCAGGCAATCTTCGCGCAGTTCGAACACCCACAGGTTTGGCGTCATCGCGCCGACGTCCATGACGTGCGACCCGATGTTGAGCATATGGTTGCAGATGCGCGTCAGCTCGGCGAACATCGTGCGGAGATATTGCGCGCGCGCCGGGACTTCGAGGTCGAGCAATTTCTCGATCGCGAGCACATAGCTGTGCTCCATGCCGAGCGGCGAGCAATAGTCGAGCCGGTCGAAATAGGGCAAAGCCTGCAAATAGGTCTTGTATTCGATCAGCTTTTCGGTGCCGCGATGGAGCAGCCCGACGTGCGGGTCGACGCGCTCGATGATCTCGCCGTCGAGCTCCATCACCATGCGCAGCACGCCGTGCGCCGCGGGATGCTGCGGGCCGAAGTTGATCGTGTAATTGGTGACGGCCTGATCGCCCGCGGTGTTCGCGGTATCGACCGGATAGCCTTCAAACATGTCGCTGCCGTGGTGCCTGACCTGAGGAGCATCGGTCATGCGTCACCTCCTGTTTTCGGCTTGCGCGGCGCGCGCGGCCTGGCCGGCGCCTTTTCCGCCTTCTTGGTCGCGGGCGTCTTGGCCTTTGCAGCAGGCTTCGCCTTCGCACCATCCTTGCTCGGCTTTGCGGCGGCCTTGTTCGTCTTGTTGCCCGCGCCCGTATCGGCAGGTTTTTCGGTCGTTTTCGGGGTCGGCGGCGGCGCAGCCTTCGCCTTGTCGTCGGATGCCTTGACCTCCTTGGCGGTCATCGGCGTCGGCGCGCCCTTGCCCGGCGCTTCGCCCGTACCACCGGCTTTCTCGTCGCCGGGCAGCACATAGTCGGCGCCTTCCCACGGGGACAGGAAGTCGAAGTTGCGGAAATCCTGCGCCAGCTTCACCGGCTCATAGACGACGCGCTTGTCTTCTTCGCTGTAACGCAGCTCGATATAGCCGGTCAGCGGAAAGTCCTTGCGCTGCGGGTGCCCCTGGAAACCATAGTCGGTCAGGATGCGGCGCAGGTCGGGATTGCCCGCGAACAACACGCCATACATGTCGAACACCTCGCGCTCGAGCCAGCCCGCCACGGGCCAGACGGGCACAATGCTCGGCACCGGCGTCGCCTCGTCGGTCGACACGCGCACGCGAAGACGGTGGTTCTTCGTCACGCTGAGCAGGTGATAGACGACCTCGAACCGCTCGGGCCGGTCGGGATAATCGACCCCCGCGATCTCCATCAGCTGCTGGTAATCGAGATTGTCGCGAAGGCTGATCATCACGCCGGCGATCGCCTCGCGGCGCACGGTGATGCTGTCCTCGCCGACGGTGAAGACATGCGTGAGCAAATCGTCGCCGAGCAGTTTTTCGAGCGCGGCGGCAAGGCCCGCGCGCGGGGCGACAAGGGGAGCGGGACTGGCCATCAGCGTTCGATCGTCCCGGTGCGGCGGATCTTCCGCTGCAATTGCATCACGCCATAGAGCAAGGCTTCGGCGGTCGGCGGGCAGCCGGGGACATAGATGTCGACCGGCACGATGCGATCGCAGCCGCGCACCACCGAATAGCTGTAGTGATAATAGCCGCCGCCATTGGCGCAGCTGCCCATCGAGATGACATATTTGGGGTTCGACATCTGGTCGTACACGCGGCGGAGCGCGGGGGCCATCTTGTTGCACAGCGTCCCCGCGACGATCATCACGTCCGACTGGCGTGGGGACGCGCGCGGCGCGACGCCAAAACGCTCCATGTCGTAACGCGGCATGTTGACGTGGATCATCTCGACCGCGCAGCACGCAAGGCCAAAGGTCATCCACCACAGCGAGCCGGTGCGCGCCCAGTTGAACAGATCCTCGGTCGAGGTGACGAGAAAGCCCTTGTCGCCGACCTCGCCGCTCAAATCGTCGAAAAACGACTGGTCGGGGTTGGTCCCCGGCGCGACCGGCATCTGGCCGGGCATCAGGATGGTGCTGTTGCTCATTCCCAATCCAACGCCCCTTTCTTCCATGCGTAAATCAGGCCGATCGCAAGCTCGGCAAGGAAAACCATCATCGTGACCCAGCCGGCCCAGCCGATTTCCTCCAGGCTTACCGCCCAGGGAAAGAGGAAGGCGGCTTCGAGGTCGAAGATGATGAACAGGATGGCGACGAGATAGAATCGCACATCGAACTGGCTGCGCGCATCCTCGAACGCCGGAAAGCCGCATTCATATTCGCTGAGCTTCGCGGGGTCGGGCTTGTGCGCGCCGGTCAGTCGCGCGACGCCCATCGGCAGGAAGACGAAGGCCGCCGATAACCCGACCGCAATGACCAGGAATATCAGGATCGGCAGATACTGAGTCAGATCGACCATGGGAGCTCGCAGTTCCGTTGTGCAATTTTTGGGGTGGCGCGCACCCGGTTATGCGGGGCGCTTTAGGCCAGCGCGCCGCGCGTCGCAAGCATTGCGGGCAGGATTTTCGTATCTTGTGTGACCAATGCCCCATTGCACGCTGGCGAGCGGCCCTGCCCTTATGATAGGCGAGCAAAACGGGTCGCAGTGCCGCGCCTTTCGGGCGCCATATCGATTATGGGAGCTATTATGGGACCAATCACCATGCGCGCCGCCCTCACCCTTGCCGCGACCGCGCTTTTATGGGCGTCGCCGGCACATGCCGAACTCGTGAACGCGGCGAATCCGGCGACGATCAAGGCTATCGTCGAGTCGCAGGGCTGGCCCGCCACGATCGTCGCGAAAGAGGGCGACGATCCCTATATCGAGAGCAGCCGCAACGGCCTGAAGTTCCTCGTCCTTTTCATGAACTGCGAAGAGGGGCAGAAGTGCAAGACATTGCAATATTATATGGGCTTCAGCGATGCGAAGGACATGCCGCTCGAACGGTTCAATCAGTGGAACAGGGAAAAGCGCTTCGCGCGCGCGTACAAGGACGATGCGGGTGACCCGGTGCTGGAAATGGACGTCGACCTGGATTTCGCGGGGATCCCGCGCGAAAATGTCGGCGAGACGTTCAACACCTGGGCGTCGCTGATGGACAGCTTTCGGGACCATGTGTTCGAGGAATAGGGCAACCGCCTAAATCCTTCATCCCGGCGAAGGCCGGGATGGATGACGAACACATCAGGCGTTGCGCAGCGCGCCTGCGACCAGTTTCTGCAACTTCGAGTGCACAGCTGCGCTGCCCGCAATATATTCGCTGCGCTCGATCGCGCGATCGCCGCCGCGAAAGTCGGTCACGAAACCACCGGCCTCGCGCACCAGCAACATCCCCGCCGCGACGTCCCATATCTGAAGGTCGCTTTCCCAGAAACCGTCGTAGCGACCCGCCGCGACCCATGCGAGGTCGAGGCTGGCCGCGCCGAAGCGGCGGATCCCCGCCACTTCGGGTGCGATCGCACCGAAAATGCGGCTCCACTGCGCCATATTGCCATGACCCATATAGGGGATGCCCGTCGAAATCAGGCATTCGTTGAGGTGGCGGCGCGAGGCGACGCGAAGCCGCCGGTCGTGCAGCCACGCGCCGCGGCCGCGCTCGGCCCAATAGCTTTCGTCGGTGACCGGCTGATAGATCAGCGCCGCGGTGACGTCGCCCCAGCCGCCACCGAGTTTCGGCTCCTGCACCGCGATCGAGATCGCGAAATGCGGGATCGCGTGGAGGAAGTTCGAGGTGCCGTCGAGCGGGTCGATGATGAAACGCGGCTTGCCCGGTTCGCCCTCGATCTCGCCGGCTTCTTCCATCAGGAAGCCCCAGCCCGGACGCGCATGGATCAGCTCGTCATAAAGCGTGCGCTCGGCGGCCTGATCGGCCTTGGATACGAAATCGGCCGGGCCTTTCTGCGAAACCTGCAGATGCTCGATCTCGCCGAAGTCGCGGCGCAGCTTGGTGCCCGCCTTGCGCGCAGCGCGTTCCATGACGGTGATGATGCCGGATACGGCCATGATATCTACTCCCCCCTCCCGCTTGCGGGAGGGGTCGGGGGAGGGAACGGTTCCTATCGAGAAAGGCCCGTCCCTCGACACGCCCTCCCCTAACCCCTCCCGCAAGCGGGAGGGGGACTAATCAATCGGCGCGCCGCACATATTCGCGGTCATACACATTGACCACGATGCGCGTGCCGCTGGTGATGTGCGGAGGCACCATCACACGCACGCCATTGTCGAGGATCGCGGGCTTGTACGACGACGACGCCGTCTGGCCCTTCACCACCGCGTCGGCCTCGACGATCGTGGCTTCGATCTGTTCGGGCAGTTCGACCGAGATCGGGCGTTCTTCCCAAAGCTCGAGCACGACGTCCATGCCGTCCTGCAGGAACTCGTGCGCCTCGCCGACGACATCCTTGCCGATCGTGATCTGTTCGTACGTATCCTTGTCCATGAAGACGAGATCGTCGCCTTCGGCATAGAGATACTGGAAATCCTTGGTGTCGAGGCGGACCTTCTCGACCGTGTCGGCGCTGCGGAAACGGTTGTTGAGCTTGCGCCCGTCGATCAGGTTCTTGGCTTCGACCTGCATATAGGCGCCGCCCTTGCCCGGCTGCGTGTGCTGGATTTTGGTGACCTTCCAGATACCGCCTTCAAACTCGATTATATTGCCGGGACGGATTTCAACGCCGGTGATCTTCATCGCGCACACTCACTTGGCCAAGGATGGAAAGAGCCGCCGACATAGCCTATATGCCGGACACAGGAGCGCGCCTTTAGCCGCGCCCGCGCCGAAGGGCAAGCCGCCGTTTCCGCGGGCCGCGGATCGGGAAATGCGACGAATCGAAGCCGATTTGTCGGATCGATCCAATCGGCGGCGCGCGCGCTGGCATAGGAGCGGGCATGATGAACGCCGAACTATCCCCTCTCTCCCCGCCGCCGCCGCGCGGTGACGCAGCATCTTCGCCGCGCGGAGCGCCCTGCGTCGGCCTGTTCGGATGGCGCAAGGATGCGGCGGCGGCGCCGAAAGACAAGGGCGACCCGAAAAAGCCGGAACGTGACTATCCCGCGGGCTGATTGCCCAGGATTTCGGCAAAGGCGCGCACCGCGGCGCCGGGTCCGTCACGATAATTCCAGACGCCGCCCGATACCGCGACAAAGTCGGCCCCGGCATCGGCGAGTGTTTTCGCGTTGTCGATCGTGATTCCCCCGATCGCCACGCAGGGCAGCTCGAACAGGCCCTGCCACCAGGTCAGGATTTCGGGGTCGGCGCGATGCTCGACCGTCTTGGTCGTCGTCGGGAAAAAGGCACCGAAGGCCACATAGTCGGCGCCCGCCTCGCCCGCATCCATCGCCAGATGGCGGCTATCATGGCACGTCACGCCGATCTGAGCATCGGGACCGAGTTGGCGGCGCGCCTCCTTCGGATCGCCATCGCCCTGCCCCAGATGCACGCCATCGGCCTTCAGCCGCTTTGCCAGCGCGACATCGTCATTGACGATGAAGGCCACGTCATGCTCCGCGCAAATCGCCCGCAAAGGCTCCGCGAGGCGCGCCGCGTCATGCTGGTCCAGCCCCTTGACGCGAAACTGGAACGCCGCGACTGGCCCCGCGGCCAGCGCCTCCTCCAGCCGCGCAGGAAAATCGCCACCGACATCGAGCGGCGAGATCAAGTAAAGCTGGCAGGTCGGTGCAGTCGGTGCGGTGGTCATGGCGCGTTCATAGCGACGCCGCCAGATGCGGGCAAATGCAGAAGATCATGCACCTTGCGACCGTCGCCTTTCCTTCCGCTCTCCTCCTTTCCGCCTGTGCAACGACCGTGAATACGCCGTTGCCCGACGGCAGCAACGTCGCGCTCGGCCAGAAAGCCTTTGTCGACGGCCCGATCGTCGAACCGGTTGCGATCATCGAGGACAGCCGCTGCCCGATGAACGCGCGCTGCGTCTGGGCCGGTCGCGTACGGGTGCAGATGCTGTGGCACCGCGGCAATGGCGATAAACAGCCCTTCGAGGTGACGCTGGGCGAGCCGACCCATCTGGCCGACGGGCAGTTCACGCTCGAATCGGTGCGGCCGGAAAGGCGTACCGACGTGACGCTGAAGTCCGCCGACTATCGTTTCTCGTTCCGCTTCGCTGGCGGGCTATAGGCCGCAAGCGTCAGCGAGGGTGGCGACAAGCGGCCAGCCGCCGCTCGCCGCCCCTCTCCCATCACGTCAGGCCACGGAGGCCGCGTGAATCTCGTCGATCGCGGTGCCGAGCGAGGCGTTGAACTCGTCGTCGCTCATCTGGTGGCGCAGGTCTTCGAGCAGGGCGCGGCTGAAGCTCGCGATGATGCCGGGGTTCTTCGCCAGTTCGGCGCATGCTTCGCCGCGCGTGAAGCCGCCCGACAGCGCGACGACGCGCAGCACCCTGGGATGATCAACCAGCGGCTGGAACAGCCCCGCCTCGGCAGGCAGCGACAATTTCAGCATCACCGGCGCGCCGGTCCAGCCGTCGAGCGCCGCGAGAAGCTCTTTCAGCAGCAGCCGGTCGGCCGCATCGCGCTCGGCGCTCTTGATGTTCACTTCGGGCTCGATGATCGGGACAAGGCCGTGCGTGGCGATGCGCGCGGCTTCCGCGAACTGCTGATCGACGATCGCCTTGATCCCGACCGGGTGGGCCAGATTGACGACGCTGCGCATCTTGGTGCCGAACACGCCCTTTGCAACCGCGCGCCCGCACAGATCGTCGAGACCGGGATTGGCTTTCATCAACTGGACGCCGTCGGCTTCGTCTTCGAGCCCCTTGTCGACCTTCAGAAAGGGCACGACGCCACGTTCCCAGAGCAGCGACGGCACCGGCTTGCCACCTGCTTGGCCGTCCATCGTGCGTTCGAACAGAATCGCGCCGATCACCTTTTCGCCGTTGAAGCAGGGCGCGGTGACGATGCGGCTGCGCATGTCGTGGATCAGCGCGAACATCTCCTCGTCGTTCGAAAAAGCGTCCTCGCCGATGCCATAGCCCTTCAATGCCTTGGGCGTAGACCCGCCGCTCTGGTCGAGCGCGGCGATAAAGCCCTGCCCCGACTTGATCTGGTCCAGCATCTCGGCATTGGCGGTGGTCATAAGGTCTCCGACTGATTGCATACGTATGTGGCCGCGCGCATAGCGTCCCGCCGCGCGGGATGCAATTGCGCGATAAACTCAGGCTTTGAGGGCGTCCACGCCCGGCAGCGGCTTGCCTTCCATCCATTCGAGGAAGGCTCCGCCGGCGGTCGAAACAAAGGTGAAGTCGCCGGCCACCCCCGCATGATTGAGCGCCGCGACGGTATCGCCACCGCCCGCGACCGAGGTGAGCGATCCCTCGCGCGTCAACGCGGCAGCGGTCCTGGCCAGCGCAACGGTCGCGGTGTCGAAGGGTGGCGTCTCGAACGCGCCGAGCGGACCGTTCCACACCAGCGTGCGACAGTTTTTGAGTACGTCCGCGAGGGCTTCGATCGCGGCGGGCCCGACGTCGAGGATCATCTCGTCGGCGGCGACCTCATGGACGTTGACGGTGCGCGTCGGCGGGTTCGGCGCAAACTCTTTTGCCACCACGACGTCATAGGGCAGATGGATGGTGCAGCCCGCGGCGTCGGCGGCGTCGAAAATCGCATTGGCGGTATCGACCAGCTCATGCTCGCACAGCGACCTGCCGACGTCGACGCCGCGCGCGGCAAGAAAGGTGTTCGCCATGCCTCCGCCGATGATGAGGTGATCGACCTTTCCGACGAGGTTCCTCAGCACATCGATCTTGCTCGACACCTTGGCGCCGCCGACGACCGCCGCGACCGGCTGCACCGGATTGCCGAGCGCGGCGTCAAGCGCCTTCAGCTCGGCCTCCATCGCACGCCCTGCATAGGCCGGAAGCCGCCGGGCGATGCCTTCGGTCGAGCCATGCGCGCGGTGCGCGGCCGAAAAGGCGTCATTGACATACAGGTCGCCGATTTCAGCGAGCGCATCGGCAAAGGCCGGGTCGTTCTGCTCCTCGCCGGGATAGAAGCGCGTGTTCTCGAGCACCGCGACATCGCCCGGCGCGAGCACGGCAACGCCCGCCTTCGCGCCCTCGCCGACCGCTTCGGGAATGAACATCACCGAATGGCCCAGCACATCCTCGACGCCGCCCATGACGAGGCTCAATGACTGCGTCGGGTTCTTCGCCCCCTTCGGCCGCCCGAAATGCGCGAGCAGCAGAACAATCGCGCCCTTGTCCGACAATTCGCGGATCGTCGGCATCGCCGCCTGGATGCGCGTCGCGTCGCTGACCGCGCCATCGATCATCGGGACGTTGAGATCGACGCGCACGAGGACGCGCTTGCCGGTGACGTCACCGATATCGTCGAGGGTCTTGAACGCGGTCATCCGTTTATACTCCATTGCCCGACGCTGTGCCCCCGCGAAGGCGGGGGCCCATCTCCTGCGCTTTCGTCACCCGCCACCATCCCGCCATCTGATAGCGTCGGTGATCGGCCCCCGCCTTCGCGGGGGCACACGGATATGCTTACAGCAGCTTCGCGATCACGCCCGCGGTGTCGACCATGCGGTTCGAGAAGCCCCATTCATTGTCGTACCAGCTGACCACGCGCACCAGCTTGCCCTCGAGCACCGCGGTTTCGAGGCTGTCGACCGTCGAGCTTGCCGGGCAATGATTATAATCGATCGACACCAGCGGCTCGTCAGAGAAGGCCAGCACGCCCTTGAGCGCGCCCTCCGACGCATCCTTCAGGATCTGGTTCACTTCCGCGACGCTCGTGTCGCGCTTCGGCGTGAAGGTCAGGTCGACGAGGCTGACGTTCGGCGTCGGCACGCGGATCGCCGATCCGTCGAGCTTGCCCTTGAGTTCGGGCAGCACTTCGCCGACCGCGCGCGCGGCGCCCGTCGTTGTCGGGATGATCGACATACCCGCGGCGCGCGCGCGGCGCATGTCGCTGTGGATCTGGTCGAGAATCTTCTGGTCATTGGTATAGGCGTGAACCGTGGTCATCAGCCCGCGCTCGATGCCCAGCGTGTCGTTGAGCACCTTGGCGACCGGCGCGAGGCAGTTGGTCGTGCAGCTCGCGTTCGACACGACGACATGTTCGGCGGTCAGCTTGTCGTGATTGACCCCGTAAACGACGGTCAGGTCGGCGCCCTTCGCGGGGGCCGAGATGAGGACGCGCTTGGCGCCGGCGGCCAGATGCTTCGACGCGCTCTCGCGGTCGGTAAAAAAGCCCGTGCATTCGAGCGCGATGTCGATACCCAGTTCGCCGTGCGGCAGATTCGCGGGATCGCGTTCCTTCGTTACGCGGATCGCCTTGCCGCCCACGATCATCTGGTCGCCGTCGGCCGAAACCTCGCCAGGGAACGGGCCATGGACGCTGTCGCGCTTGAACAGCAGGGCGTTCGCCTTGGCATCGGCAAGGTCGTTGATCGCAACCAGTTCGAGCCCGCAGTCGGGACGTTCGAGAATGGCGCGCGCCACGAGGCGGCCGATGCGTCCGAAACCGTTGATTGCGACTTTCACTGCCATGTCGAATTGTCCTTTCTGCGAATGGTCGGCCGGTCCTTAATGGCTCAGCCGGGCCAGGATCTGGGGGGTGATGGCATCGGCGGTAAGGCCGAAATGCCTGAATAGGTCTTCGATGGGTGCCGAGGCGCCAAAACTGTCGATGCCGAAACGCAGGCCGTCGCGGCCGGTGTAGCGTTCCCAGCCAAAGGTCGTGCCCGCCTCGATCGACACGATCAGCGCATCATCGGGCAGGACGTCGGCTTGATAAGCGGCGTCCTGTTCGTCGAACAATTCAGTCGACACCATCGAAACGACATCGGCGCCATGACCGGCGGCTTCCAGCTTGTCGGCGACGTCCATCGCCAGCGACACTTCGGAACCCGTCGCAACCAGCACGACCTTGCGTGCCGCCGAAGCCCCACGCAGGCGATAACCGCCTTTAGCACAACGATTTTCCGTGACGTCATGGCGCAGCGGCGGCAAGTTCTGGCGCGTCAGCGCGAGCAGCGACGGGCGCCCCTCCTGCGCGAGCGCGAGCGCCCAGCATTCGGCGGTTTCGACCGCGTCGGCGGGGCGCATCACAAGCAGGTTGGGCATCGCACGCAGCGACTGGAGATGTTCGATCGGCTGGTGCGTGGGACCATCCTCGCCCAGGCCGATACTGTCGTGGGTCATCACATAGACGACGCGCTGTTTCTGGAGCGCCGACAGGCGGATCGCGGCGCGGCAATAATCGGCGAACACCAGGAAGGTGCCGCCATAGGGGACGACGCCGCCGTGCAGCGCCATGCCGTTCATCGCCGCGGCCATGCCGAATTCGCGGATGCCATAATAAATATAGCGTCCCGAATAATCATTTCTGGTCAGTGGCTTGGTCGATGATGTTTTGGTGTTGTTCGAACCGGTCAGGTCGGCGCTGCCCCCGACGAGCGCCGCAATATCGACGGTGAGCGCGCTCAGCGTGTTCTCCGAAGCCTTGCGCGTTGCGACCTTCGGCGGTTCGGCAGCAAGGCCGTCGAGATAGGCTTTGAAGGCAGCGCCCGGGGCGACTTTGCCATTCAGCCGTGCTTCAAAATCGTTTTTCTTTTCGCTAGTTGCGAGGCGACTATTCCACTCGTTGTGAAGTTTCTTGCCTTTCTCGCCAAAGGACGCCCACGCTGCGGCAATGTCGGCCGGGATGACGAAAGGCTCGGCGGTCCAGCCCAGTTCCCGGCGCGCCGCCGCGATCTCGTCGGCGCCGAGCGGCGCCCCGTGCGTTGCAGAGGTCCCCTGCTTGTTCGGCGCGCCGAAACCGATGATCGTCCGGCACGCGATCAGCGAAGGGCGCGGATCGGCGAGCGCGGCGTCGATCGCACGGCGGATGTCGGCCGGGTCATGCCCGTCGCAGCTTTCGACGTGCCAGCCGGTCGCGGCATAGCGCGCGGCGACATCCTCGCTCGTCGACAGGTCGGTCGATCCGTCGATGGTGATCTTGTTATCGTCCCACAGCACGGTCAGACGCCCGAGCCCAAGATGCCCAGCCAGCCCGATCGCCTCGTGGTTGATGCCCTCCATCAAACAGCCGTCGCCTGCGATCACCCAGGTGCGGTGATCGACCAGTCCATCGCCGTAGAGCGCATTCAGGTGCCGCTCGGCGATCGCCATGCCCACCGCGGTCGCGAGCCCCTGCCCCAGCGGACCAGTGGTGGTTTCGACGCCTTCAAGCTCGAAATTTTCGGGATGTCCCGCGCACGGGCTGTGCAGCTGGCGGAAATTACGGATGTCCTCGATCGTCGGGCGCGCATAGCCCGCGAGGTGCAGCGTTGCATAGGCGAGCATCGACCCATGGCCCGCCGACAGCACGAATCGGTCGCGATCGGCCCATTTGGGATCGGTCGGGTCGAACTTCAGATAGTCCGAATACAGCACCGTGGCGACGTCGGCCATGCCCATCGGCATCCCCGGATGGCCGCTGTTCGCGGCCTGCACGGCGTCCATCGCAAGCGCACGGATCGCGTTGGCGAGCTGGCGTTCGGCCGAATGGCCTTCGGGATATGTCATGAGTCCCCCGGGAAAGGATGTTTGGGTGGCCGGATTCGGTGCGACTGCCCTTTGCGGCCGTACGGGCAGGAGTCAACCGCTCGCGGCACAATTTCCCCCGCATTTCGGCGCGGACAGGCGATTGCACCCCTCCGTCGGCGCTGCTAACCCTTGGCCATGGAACTCGATCTCGACGAATCCAGCCTCGCCATCGGCCGCATCGAGCGCGCGCTGAGCCGGATCGAGAAGGCGCTGGCCGATCGCGTCAACCGCCCCGCACCCGCCGGCGCTGCCTCGGCTGCCGACCAATCGGCGCTGAAGGCGGAGGTCGCGGCCGTCATCGGCGAGCTCGACCGGCTGATCGCGGAGGCGGGCCGTGGCTGACGTCAAGCTGACCATCGCGGGGCGCCCCTATGATGTCCATTGCGCCGATGGCGAAGAAGCCCAGCTGATCCAGCTGGCGGCGGTCGTCGATGAAAAAGCGCGCACGATGCCCGGTCTGACCGAGGTTCGCCAGCTGCTGTTCGCGGCGCTGATGCTCGCCGACGAAGTGCAGGAGGCGCGCGGCAAGATCGACAAGGTCGAACCGCAATCGGACTCGCTGCGGGCCGCCGTTGCGCTTGCTGAAAGCCGCGAGGCGCAGGCGCGCGACGAGCTCAAGGCCGCGATCGCGCGCGAGCAGGCGGCGCTCAGGGAGCTTGAGGCGGCGCGCGAAGCCGTCCCCGCGGCTCCGGCGGCCGCCAACCCTGCCCACAATCGCGCGCTGCTGCAGATTGCCGAGCGGATCGAAACGCTCGCCACGCGGGTCGAGCAACTCCCTTGAGCAAAGCCGCCCGCCCCCCTACATAGGGGGCGGCGGGCACTGCCCGGCACGAGCCGCTGCGAATATCCCTGAGGCGATACATCATCCAAGGGGGCTGTCCCTGCCCGGATCCTGGTCCGACGCACATGGTCCCCACCTGACGTTACTGGCGTCAGAGGATTTTCCGGCAAACGACCACGGCGGTCCCGCCAACCGCTCCCTCACGGCCCGGAAAGGGCGATGACCGACCTGCGCGCCAGTCTTCCCGAACAAAAGCAGAAATTGCGCGAACGGTTGCGTTTCCGGCGGCGGCATTTCGTCGCCAGCCTCGATCGAATGGCCAAGCTCGCCGCCTTTCGCGCGCTTCCCGCGCCCCTGGCCGAGCGTCTGGCCGATCATGCCGTCGTCGGCGCCTATGTCGCGCATGGCGACGAGCCCGATGTTTTGCCGATGCTCGCCGATCTGGCCGCAACCGGCGCGCTGGCTTTGCCGCATCACGCGGGTCGCGTCGCCGAAATGCGCTTTCGCCGCTGGCGCCCGGGCGAATCGCTGGTGACGGGGCCGTGGGGAACGCGGCAGCCGGACGACGGTGCGCCTTTGGCCGAACCGCACGCAATTTTCTGTCCGCTCGTCGGTTTCGATCGCCGGGGCGGCCGCATCGGCCAGGGCGGCGGCCATTACGATCGCTATTTCGCCGCCCATCCCGCCGCCTTGCGGATCGGCATCGGCTGGTCGGTGCAGGAAATCGACGCCTGCCCGCGCGATTCGGCCGATATTGCGCTCGACGCCATCCTGACCGAACAGGAATTGATTCTTTGCGGAGACCGTTTGTGAGCAACGAACCTGCCAATCCCCAGCCGAGCTGGCGCAAGCCCGCGGGCATGTTCCTGATCCTCGCGCTGATCGCGGGCTGGACGGCGATTGTCGTCAGCCTGTCGCCGTGGGTCGGCTCCTGGCCGGCGCTGGTGCAGGCGGCCTTCTATCTGGTGGCCGGGATCATCTGGATCGTGCCGCTGAAGCCGCTGCTGCGCTGGATGGAACTGGGGACCTGGCGCCGCTAGCGAGCGGCGCCAGTCCCCGGTTTTACGACGATGGAATGATCCCAGGCTGCGGTGGCCATTCCGTCCCGAGAGACAGGAAATGGCGCGAGTGACGGGGCTCGAACCCGCGACCTCCGGCGTGACAGGCCGGCACTCTAACCAACTGAGCTACACCCGCGTGTGCTTGGGAGCCGCGCCAATATGACCCGCGCGGCGGCCTGTCAACCGTCGCGTTCCTCCTGTGTGCGATTTAATCGGTCGCGCACCTCGTCACTGGTTGTCAGCGTCCCCTGTTCGAACAGAAATCCCGCCAGATCGGGCGTTCCTGTCGAGGCAAGCACGGTCTGGAGGATGAGCAGCAGGGGCACCGCGAGCAGCGCGCCGGGCGTTCCCCACACCCAGCCCCAGAAGCTCAAGGAAACGAGGATGAGCAGCGGATTGATCGTCAGCCGCTTGCCGAGCACCAGCGGGGTGATCAGATTCGCCTCGACCAGATGCACACCGATGAAGATCAGCGCGGGCAGCAGTGCCAGCCCCACCGCGTCGAACGTCATCAGCCCGCCGAGCGCAAGCAGTACCGACGCGACGATCGGCCCCAGATAGGGCACGAAATTGCAGATACTGACGATTCCGCCCCACATGAAGGGCGACGGCATTCCAAGCGCCCAGAGCAGCAGCGCGACGATCAGCCCCAGCATCGCGTTGATCATCGTGATCGTCGCCAGATAATCGGCGGTCGCATCGACGACATTCTGGATGACCCGCGCCGTCTGCATCGCCCCGTCAAAGCTGCCGCGGCGGCGAATCGTGCCGCGGCGCAGCCGCGTCCAGCCGGCGAGAAAGAAGAAGATCACCAGCACCGCGAAAAACAGCTGGATCGCTGCGGCCGGGGCCGAGGAGATGAAATAGTCCACCACCGAGGTCGGCGCGGTGGCCGCTACCGCCTGCGCCGTCGCTTCGCTCCCGCTCGCCACCGACATCAGCGTGCGGTCGACGAAGCGCTGGAGCGTCGCATAGAAATCGATCAGTGGCGCCAGATTGCTCTGGATCCGCGGGATCGATTCGGGAAGCCGCGCGAACCAGCCGGTCGCGGGCACCACGATAATCGCCAGTGCGGCGTTGATGATCGCGAGGAAGGCCGCGAGCGACAGGAAGGCGGCGAGCGCCGACGGCACGCCGCGCCGCTCGAGCCATTCGAGCAGCGGCACGAGCGCGATCGCGATGACGATCGCCGCGGTGAGCGGCAGAAAAAACTCCGCGCCTGCCTGCAAGGCAAAGGGCAAGCCAAGGCAGAAGCTGGCGCCAAGGATCAGCGCGAGCGCGGCGAGCAGCCGGTCGCGGCGAAAATCGTCGATCTCGATCTGGCGCAGCGGATTGTTGCGCGGCGGCCGCATATCCTCGCTGCCCCTGTCGTCCGCCACCCTGCGTCTCCCTGTTAACCGTCTCATCTTACGCGCGCTTCACGCATCGCACCAGTCGCCCCATTTTGCGGCAAAAGCACGGCGGCGCCTGTCCCCTTTTGGAGCAAATCGCGACTTTCCAAAGACTTCTTAACCAGAAATTACCCTTTTTCGGCGATTGACGGCTTCAAGGACCAACCTTTCGGAGTCAATCTGATGATGATAGCGCCTGTGGGGGGCGCGAAGCATCGGCTTCTTCCCTCTTGTTCATTCATCGCGCTGCTCGCCGCGCTTGCGCTGCCGATGCAGGCAAACGCCGCCGGAACGCGCGCCGGGTCGACGATCAGCAATACCGCGTCCGCCAGTTTCGATACCGGCGGTGGGCCGACGACGATCGACTCGAACCGCGTTGACCTGCTCGTCGACGAACTGCTCGACGTCACCGTCGATTCGGGCAATCCCGCCGACGTGCCGACCACGCCGGGCGCCACCGGACAGGTGCTGACCTTCTCGGTCACCAACAATGGCAATGGCGTTGAGGATTTCGCGCTGAGCACGGTCGCGAATGCGGGCGGCGACGATTACGACCCGGCAGTAACGCAGGTCTATCTCGACAATGGCGACGGTCTGTTCGATGCCGGAACCGACACGCTCTATATCGCGGGCGTCAACGATCCGACGCTCGATCCCGACGAGAGCACCACGGTGTTCGTCGTGACGACGACGCCCGGCGCGGTCGTCGACGGCAATCGCGGCATCGTCAGCCTCGCCGCGGCGGCAAAGACGGGAACCGGCGCGCCCGGCGACAGTTTTGCCGGTCAGGGCGAAGGCGGCGGCGACGCCGTCGTCGGTTCGACCGGCGCCGATGGCGAAGATGCCGGCGCCTTCGTCGTTTCGGCCGCGACGGTCACGCTCGTCAAATCGGCCAGCATCACCAATCCGCTCGGCACCGCCGACCCGATCCCCGGGGCGACGATCACTTATACGATCGTCGCCACCGTTGCGGGCAGCGGTTCGGTGAACGGGCTCGCAATCACCGACAATATCCCCGCCGACACCAGCTATATCCCCGGCTCGATCACGCTCGGCGGTAGCGGACTGACCGACGCGGCCGATGCTGATGCGGGCGATTTCAACGGCACGCGGATCAATGTCGCGCTCGGCACCGTCGCTGGCGGCCAGACGCGCACCGTCACCTTCCAGACCCTGATCGACTGATGGAGATGCCCATGCGCCCCGCCCTCCTGCTTATGCTCGCAGCCGCGCTTCCCGGTCCGGCCTTTGCCGCCAATCAGGTTGCGCTCGACAATCTTGTTTTCGTCGAGCGTGTATCCACCGACGCGGATGGCAAGCAGCACATCCTGCTCGAAGAACCGAAGGTCGTCATTCCCGGCGACCGGCTCGTCTTCGTGCTCAATTATCGTAATGCCGGCGCACAGCCCGCCGACAAGTTCGTGATTACCAATCCGATGCCCGCCGCGGTCCGTTTCGCCGATGCCGGCGACACGCAGCCTTTGGTTTCGGTCGATGGTGGCACACAGTGGGGACGGCTTGGCGAGCTTTCGGTCGCTATGCCCGACGGCACGCGCCGCGCCGCGCAACCCGCCGACGTCACGCATATCCGCTGGGCCTTTCAAAAGCCGATTCCGGCGGGCGCCACGGGCAAGCTCATGTTTCGGGGAATCGTCAAATAGCGACTGCATAATAACCGCTTAACGATTGCCAGCGGTGGGGAATGGGCAATCGAACCAAACCAAGGAGCTTCAGCTATGACCAGCAAGCTGAACACCGTGGGTTTCATCGGTCTGGCGGCGATATCGAGTCTCGCCGCCACGTCGGCACTTGCTGCCGGCACGACCGCAGGAACCACGATCACCAATACTGCCACTGTCGATTTTCAGGTCGGTGGCGTCGCCCAGGTGCAACAATCCGCGTCGGATAATTTCACCGTCGACCGCAAGATCAACCTGCTCGTCGAAGAAGTCGGCACCGTCACCACCAATGTTGTTCCGGGCCAGACCAACGCCGTGACGACGTTTCAGCTCACCAACAGCTCGAACGAAGTGCTCGATTTCGCGCTCGTTGCCTCGCAGATCGCGGGCGGCACTGCCGCGCATGGCGGCACCGACAGCTTCGATGCCACCAATGTTCGTATCTATCGCGACAACATATCATCGGGAACGGTCGGCAGTTGGGACGCGGCCGACACGCTGATTTCGGGCTATATCGACGAACTCGTTGTCGATACCGCGATCCGGCTGTTCGTCGTCGCCGACATTCCGGCGGCGCTTGCCAACAATGCCGTCGCCGGGGTGACGCTTCGCGCCACCGCGCGCGAGGGCGGCACCGCGGGCAGCCAGGGCGCGGCGATCACCGAAACCACCGGCGCAAACACCGCGGGCAAGGACACCGTCTTTGCCGACACCGCGGGCGTCACGGGCGACGCCGGGCGCGACGGATCGCATAGCGACAATGACGATTATACGGTGCAGACGGCGACCCTGACGGTCACCAAGACCAGCCGCGTCATCTCTGACCCGTTCAACAATACGACCAATCCGAAACTGATTCCGGGCGCCGTTGTCGAATACTGCATCGCGGTGGCCAATTCGGGCAGCGCCGACGCGACCTCGGTCGCGATCAACGATCCCGTGCCGGGACAGCTGAGCTTCAGCGCCGGAACGATCCGGCTGGGCGGCACCGTCACTGCGGGCACATGCAACGCCGACGGCGCCGTGGGCGGCAGCTATTCGGCGCCCAACGTGTCGGGGACGATCGCGACGATCGCGGCCGGGGCGACGCGCACCCTCGTTTTCCGCGCCACGGTCAACTGACCGCGTAACGGACGGACGCGGCGGCGCCCCGGCTCGACCGGGCGCCGCCGCTTCCTTCGGGGCTGGCATGGCGATCCGCGATACATATTTCGGCCTTTTGAGCGCGCTCGCGGCGGTCGTCCTGATGCCCGCGACACCGGCGGCGCGCGCGCAGGTGATCAGCAACACCGCATCCGCCGAATGGACGCACGACGGCCAACGCGGCGCGGCGCTGTCGAACCGCGTCGATGTGACCGTCGTCCCGCGACCATCCGAACCCCCGCGCATCGCAACCTATCGCCTGACGAATGGCGGCGGCGACCGCTCGGTGCCGCTCGCGCCGACGCAATGCGTCCGCGCGGGGAACGGGACTGTCGGAGCGCTCAGTATCGCGACCGCAGCAACGATCCCGCTTTCCGGGGTTTATGCCGGAATCTCCACCGCCCCGGCCTCGCTTCAGCGCAGCGACAGCTTTCGGGCAGGTGAAATGCTCGTCGTCGGCGTGACGCTCGCCGCCGCCAACGACGACCCGCAGGTCCGCGATACCCTGCCCGTCGTGATCGAGCTGGAGAATGGCGACCGCGAATCGATCATCCTCACCGAAACCACCGCGAACAGCGGCGAGTTCGTCGGTTTCATCAACACGATCGGCGTGCCGCCCGCCGTGACGCAGGGCGATTGCCGCCTGTCGGTCGATCCCGGCGCGGCGCTGACGCTGCGCGTGTCCGATCTGGGAGACGCCCGCCTCGTCGCACTCGCCACGATCGACTTCCTCGTCGACCCCTTCGGCATCGTGTTCGACAGCGGCGACGGCGCTCCCGTGCCGGGGAGCCGCGTGACGATCGTCGACGCCGCAACGGGCCAGCCGGCCGACGTGTTCGGCGACGACGGCGTCTCGACTTATCCGTCCAGCGTCATCACCGGCCAGCGCGTCACCGACTCGGGCGGGACCGTCTATGACTATCCGGCGGGCGACTATCGCTTTCCCTTCGTCGCGCCCGGCAGCTACCGCCTCATCGTCGAGCCCCCTGCGCCCTTTGCCGCGCCGTCGGCCGCCAGCCCCGCCGACCTTGCCGCCTTTCGCCGTCCCGACGACGGCCAGCCCTTTGCGATCAGCGACGCAAGCTATGGCCGCGCCTTCACGCTGAACAGCCCCGCCCCGGTGCGCGTCGACATTCCCGTCGACCAGCCCGGCCTGCCGCTGGTCCTGCGCAAGACGACCTCAACGCAGGTCGCGGTGCCGGGCGATGTCGTGCAGTATCGGATCGAGGTGGCCAATCGCGATTCGCGGCGGACCACCGGCGCGGTGACGGTGCGCGACGTCCTGCCCGCCGGAATGCGCCTGCGCGCCGACACGGTGCGTGTCGACGGCGTTCGCGTCGATGCCGCGGTCGAAGCTGACGGCCGCGCCTTCACCGTCACCCTGCCCGGCATTGCCGCCGCGCAGTCGGCGCGGCTAACCTATCTCGCCGAAGTCGTCGTCTCGGCGCAGCCGGGCAGCGCGCTCAACCGCGCGAGCGCGACCGACAATCGCGGAACGACAAGCAACGTCGCCGAAGCGACGATCGCGATCAAGCGCGACCAGCTCGGCGACCGCATGACGATCATCGGCCGCATCACCGACGGCGGCTGCGCCGTCGATCCGGGCAAGGCCGATGGCATCATGGGCGTGCGCGTGATGCTGCAGGACGGCAGCTACACCGTCACCGACGAGGACGGCCGCTATCATTTCGAAGGCGTGCTTCCCGGCCTGCACGTCGTGCAGATCGATCCCTCGACGCTGCCGCTCGACCGCGCGGTCGTCGATTGTGCGCGGAGCACGCAAAGCGCCGGCAGCGCGATCTCGCGTTTCGTCGAGGGTCGCGGCGGCGCACTGAAACGCGCCGACTTCCGCGCCGCCGCCAGCGCCCCGCGCGCCGCGCCCGCCACGGCGGCGCGTCCGGCAGCGACGCCGCTTTCCGATCCCGAAGCCGCTGGCGCCCATCGCGACTGGCTCACCGGGCAGGAACCCGGCATCGGCTGGCTCTTCCCCGCTACCGACCATAATCCGCGCGCCAGGGCGATTCGCGCTGCGATCAAGCACGCGCCGGGACAGATCGTCACGCTGCGCGTCAACGGCCAGATCGCCGACCCGCTGACCTTTGAAGGCGTCAGCAAATCAGCCGACGGCGCCGTGGCGGTCAGCCTGTGGCGCGGGCTCGAAATCCGCGAGGGCGACAACCGCCTGGTCGCCGAAGTGAAGGACGCAAACGGCATAACCGTCGAAACGCTCGAACGCACCGTCCATTATTCGATCACCCCGATGCGCGCCGCGCTGGTCCGGGAAAAATCGGTGCTCGTCGCCGACGGCGTCACGCGCCCGGTGATCGCGGTGCGCCTGACCGACCGCGACGGCAAGCCGATCCGTGCCGGACTGACCGGCGATTTCAGCGTCCCCGCCCCCTATTATCCGGCGGTCGAAGCCGACGCGCAGCAGGCGCGGCAGCTGTCCGGCCTCGAACGCGCACCGCCAGTGTGGAAGGTCGATGGCGACGACGGCATCGCCTATATCGAGCTGGAGCCGACCACCGCCTCGGGTACGCTCGCGATCGACTTTCTGTTCCGCGACGATCGGGTCACGCACAAGCAGGTGATCGAAACCTGGCTCGATCCCGGCGACCGTCCGTGGACCGTCGTCGGCTTCGCCGCGGGCACGCTGGGATACAACACGCTCGATGACCGGATGGAGCCGGTCGCCGAAACGCTCGACGACCTCAATGCCGACGCGCGCCTAGCACTCTACGCCAAGGGCCGCGTGCGCGGCAAATGGCTGATGACGCTGGCCTATGACAGCGACAAGGAAGCGGACGATGCGCGCTTCGGCGGCGTGATCGACCCGCGCGCCTATTACACCATTTACGCCGACCGCAACGAGACGCGCTACGACGCGGCGTCGGTGCGCAAGCTTTATCTCCGCCTCGAACGCCCGCAATTTTATGCGATGTTCGGTGATATCGAAACGGGGATTTCGGAACCCGAGCTTGCCCGTTACCAGCGCGCGCTGAACGGCGGCAAGGCCGAATACCGCGGCCGAAATATCGCCGCGACCGCCTTTGTCGCCGACACCCCCTATCGCTTTCGCCGCGACGAGATTCAGGGCAATGGCCTGACCGGCCCCTATCAGCTCGGCGCGCGCGACATATTGCCCAACAGCGAGCGGATCGTCATCGAAACGCGCGACCGCCTGCACAGCGAACGCATCGTCGAGAGCGTCTCCCTCTCGCGCCATGTCGATTACGACATCGACTATCAGTCGGGCACGATCCGCTTCCGCGCGCCGGTGCTCAGCCGTTCGTCCGCCCTCGACCCGCAATTCATCGTCGCCGAATATGAAGTCGATGGCGTCGGCCAACGCGTGCTCAACGCCGGCGGCCGCGTCAGCTATCGCTCGACCGACGAAAAGCTGCGCGTCGGCGCGACCGTCATCCACGACGAGGATGGCAACGCAAAGACGGACATCGGCGGCATCGACGCCCGTTATCGCCCCAATATCGACACCGAAGTGCGCGCCGAACTGGCGGTCAGCGATGCGAAGGCCATGAACGGCAGCGCTGCCGCCGCTGGAACGGCAAAGGCATGGCTGATCGAGGCCGAACATCATGGCAGCACCGCCGATTTTCTGGCCTATATCCGCGAGCGCGAAGCCGGTTTCGGCGCCGGGCAGCTCAATCGCGGCGAGGATGGCACGCGCAAGTTCGGCTTTGACGCGCGGCTGCGCGCGACGCGCACATTGGCACTGACGGGCAGCGCGTGGCAGGAAGATTATCCGGGCACCGACGCGCGCCGCCGCGCCGCGCGCGCGCTGGTCGAATATGACAATGGCAGCAGCGTCGCCCGCGCCGGGCTGACGTACGCCGACGATCGCCTGTCCGACGGCTCGCGCAATCGTTCGACCATCGTCCAGCTCGGCGCAACGCAGCGCCTGTTCGCCAAGCGCCTCGAACTCGACGCGCAGACCGAATTTGCGCTGGGCGGCAAGGACGCCAGCGTCGATTTCCCGGCGCGGCACCGGCTCGGCGCACGCTTCGGCATCAGCCGCGACGTCAATCTCGTCGGCAGCTATGAAATCGCCGATGGCGATACGGTCCGCGCGCGCACCGCGCGGCTCGGCTTCGACCTGACGCCGTGGGTCGGCGCGCGCCTGCTCGCGACCGCGAACCGGCAGGACATCGGCGAATATGGCCCGCGCAGCTTCGCCGCTTATGGGCTGTCGCAGTCGCTGAGGCTCGGCGAACATCTGTCGGTCGATGTTTCGGTCGACGGCAATCGCACGATCGGCGGCATCAGCGCGCGCGACGTACTGAACGCTCAACAACCGGTCGCGTCGGGCGGCTTCCTCGGCGGCAATGGCACACTGACCGAGGATTTCCTGGCGATCAGCACCGGCGCAACATACCGCGCCGACCGGTGGACGCTCACCGGCCGCGCCGAATATCGCGACGGCGAACTCGCCAATCGTTACGGCCTGACGCTCGGCGGGCTGCGCCAGCTTGGCGAAGGCCGCGCCCTGGGCGCGCTGTTCACCTATGCACAGGCGAGCGGCAGCGGCACGGTGCCGACGACCGAAGTGATCCAGTTCGAAATGAGCTGGGCGCACCGCCCCGCCGATTCGCGGATTTCGTGGCTGGGCAAGGGCGAGTTCCGGTCGGACAGGGTGCGCGACGCCGTTGCCGGACAGGCCGGGCCGATCGGCGGCGCGCTGACGATCGACGGCGATGCGACGAGCCGCCGCCTGCTGGGCAGCCTGTCGGTAAACTGGACGCCGCTTGGTGAGCGCGGCGAAGGCGGCATGTGGTACGAGCGTGCCGAGTTCGGCGTCTTCTGGGGCACGCGCTATAATTTCGACCGCTTCGGCGCCGATGATGTGAAGGGCTGGTCGAACCTGATCGGCGCCGACGTCCGCGTGGCCCTCGGCGAGCATGTCGATGTGGGCGCGTCGGGCACCATCCGCGTCGGCACCGATGCCGATACCGTCAGCTGGGCAGGCGGGCCGACACTGACGCTGGCGCCGATGAAGAATGCGAACATCACCTTGGGCTATAATTTCGCCGGCTTCCACGACCGCGATTTCGAGGATGCGCGCTTTTCGCGATCGGGCGCCTATGTCACCTTCAAGCTGAAGTTCGATCAGACGAGCTTTGCGGGGTTGGGGCTGTAGCCCGCCCCGTCATTGCGAGCGAAGCGAAGCAATCTCCAGCTAACGACCCATAAGTCCACCCGCTGGAGATTGCTTCGTCACTTCGCTCCTCGCAATGACGAGGGAAGCTCAATCCGCGAACAGCAACACCGGCGTCTCGATCAGCTTCTTCAATGCCTGGACATAGCTCGCGGCATCCCAGCCATCGACAACGCGGTGATCGCAGCTGATCGACAGGTTCATGAGCTTGGCGCGGCGGATGTCGTCGCCGTCGAATATCGGCCGCTCGACGATCTTGTTCGGGCCG
Organism: Sphingopyxis alaskensis RB2256; assembly: GCF_000013985.1. Classification (GTDB taxonomy): domain Bacteria; phylum Pseudomonadota; class Alphaproteobacteria; order Sphingomonadales; family Sphingomonadaceae; genus Sphingopyxis; species Sphingopyxis alaskensis. The sequence goes on from NC_008048.1 coordinate 1,391,496, forward strand.
ATGATCGCGACCTCGGGGCGGTTGATCACCGGCGTCGTCGCGATTCCGCCGAGGGGGCCGAGCGACGTCACGGTCAGCGTGCCGCCGGTCAACTCCTCGACCTTGACCTTGCCGGTGCGCGCGGCTTCGGCGAGGCGGGTGATTTCGCTGGCAAGCTGCCAGACATTCTTGTCCTGCGCGTCGCGGATAACGGGGACCATCAGGCCGGCGTCGGTCTGCGTCGCCATGCCCAGATGTACCGCGCCGTATCGCGTCACCACGCCCGCTTCGTCGTCATAGCGCGCGTTGATCATCGGAAACTCAGGAATGGTGCGGCAGATCGCGACGATCAGGAAGGGCAGCATCGTCAGCTTGGGCCGGCTGCCGCGATTGGCATTGAGGTCCGCGCGCATCTCTTCCAGCGCGGTGACGTCCATTTCCTCGACATAGGTGAAGTGTGGGATCGCGCGCTTCGACGCCGCCATATTCTCGGCGATCCTGCGCCGCATGCCGATGACCTTGACCGGCTCGTCGGCGCGCGCGCGGCTCGCGCCGGGGGCGTGATAGCCTTGCCCCGCGCTGTAGCGCCGATAGGCGTCGAGGTCGGCGTGGCGGATGCGGTCGCCGTCGGATTGGACCAGCGACAGGTCGATGCCCAGATCCTTCGCACGCGCGCGGACGGCGGGGGATGCGAGGACAGCCTTTTTTCCCCTCCCGCTTGCGGGAGGGGTCGGGGGAGGGCTTGTTTCGGAAACCACCGCAGGAGCCTCGACAGGCCCTCCCCCAGCCCCTCCCCCAGCCCCTCCCGCAAGCGGGAGGGGGATCTTCTCGGCATCCGAAACCTCCTCCGTCCCCGGCGTCTCCACGGCCATCTCGTCCTCGACCGGCGTGTCGGCGGGCGGTGCATCCAGCGCGCCGTCACCATCGTCATCAGTCTCGATCACCGCCAGCGTCGATCCGATTGGAATGAGGTCGCCGACCTCGCCCGCCAGTTCGACCACGACGCCCGACACCGGCGATTCCATCTCGACGGTCGCCTTGTCGGTCATCATGTCGGCAAGCTGCGCATCTTCCTCGACGCGCTCGCCCACCTTGACGTGCCAGGCAACGATCTCGGCCTCGGCGATACCTTCGCCAATGTCGGGCAGACGGAATGAATAGCGGGCCATGGCGTCAGTCCTTCAAAATCTTGGTCAGCGCGGTCGCAATGCGCACCGGGCCGGGGAAATAGGCCCATTCCAGGCTGTGCGGATAGGGCGTGTCGAAACCGGTGACGCGCTCGACGGGCGCCTCGAGATGATAGAAGCAGCGTTCCTGCACCAGCGCGGCGAGTTCGGCGCCAAAACCCGACGTGCGCGTCGCTTCGTGGATGATCAGGCAGCGGCCGGTCTTTTTCACCGACGCCTCGATCGCCGCTATGTCGAGCGGCAACAGCGTGCGCAGGTCGAGGATTTCGGCGTCGATCCCCATTTCCTCGATGATCGTCTTTGCGACATGAACCATTGTGCCATAGGCGAGTACGGTCACCGCTTCGCCCTCGCGCACCGTCGCCGCTTTCCCCAGGTCGATGCGGTAATAGCCCTCGGGCACCGCACTGGCGTCATGCTTCGACCAGGGTTCGACCGGGCGATCGTAATAGCCGCTGAACGGGCCGTTATAGATGCGCTTGGGTTCGAGGAAGACGACGGGGTCGTTATCCTCGATCGCCGCGATCAGCAGCCCCTTGGCATCATAGGGGTTCGACGGGATCACCGTCTTGACGCCGCAGATATGCGTCATGATGCTTTCGGGCGACTGGCTGTGCGTCTGGCCGCCGAAAATCCCGCCGCCGAACGGTGTGCGCACCGTCATCGGGCATATATAGTCGTTCGCCGAGCGATAGCGCAGGCGCGCCGCCTCGCTGACGAGCTGGTCGAGCCCCGGATAGATATAATCGGCGAACTGGATTTCGGGGACGGGGCGCAGACCATAGGCGCCCATGCCGACCGCGACGCCGATGATGCCGCATTCGTTGATCGGCGTGTCGAACACGCGCGTCTTGCCATGCTTTTTCTGGAGGCCCGCGGTGGCGCGGAAAACGCCGCCGAAATAGCCGACGTCCTCGCCCATCACGACGGTCGCGGGATCGCGTTCGAGCATGACGTCCATGGCGCTGTTGATCGCCTCGATCATGTTCATGGTTTTCGTCCGGGTTTCGGCGCTCATCATTCGGGCTTCCAGTCGGGGCCGAACTTGGCCTCTTGCTCGGCGAGCATCTGCGCGCATTGTTCCTTGAGGTGCCAGGGCATCTCCTCGAAAACGTCCTCGAACATCGTTTCGAACGGCTGGTGCATCCCGTGACCCAATATGCCAAGCTTTTCCGACTGCTTCTGCGTCGTCTTGACCAGATCGTCGAGTTCCTTCGCCTGCGCTTCGTGGCGCGCGTCGTCCCATTCGCCAAGCGCGATCAGATGCTGCTTGAGCCGCGCGATCGGGTCGCCGAACGGCCAGGCGCTCGCTTCCTGCGCCGCGCGATAGGCGCCGGGGTCGTCCGAGGTGCTGTGCCCTTCGGCGCGATAGGTGAAATGTTCGATCAGCGTCGGGCCGTTGTTCGTCCGCGCGCGATCGGCTGCCCATTGCGTTGCCGCATAGACCGCGAGCGGGTCGTTGCCATCGACGCGCAGCCCCGCGATGCCATAACCCACCGCACGCGCCGCAAAGGTCGTGCGCTCGCCGCCGGCAAAGCCCGAAAAGCTCGAAATAGCCCACTGGTTATTGACGACATTGAAAATCACGGGGGCATTATAAACGGTGGCGAAAGTCAGCGCTGAGTGGAAATCCCCCTCGGCGGACGAGCCTTCGCCGCACCACACGGTCGCGATCCGCGTGTCGCCCTTCGACGCCGATGCCATCGCCCAGCCCACCGCCTGTGGATATTGGGTGGCGAGGTTGCCCGACACGCTGAAAAACCCATGTTCGGGCGCCGAATACATGATCGGGAGTTGCCGCCCCAACAGGTGATCGCCGCGATTCGAGTAAATCTGGTTCATCATCTGGATCAGCGGATAGTCGCGCGCGATCAAAATGCCCTGCTGGCGATAGCTGGGGAAGCACATGTCGGCGCGGTCGATCGCCATCGTCGAGGCGATCGAGGTTGCCTCCTCGCCCGTGCATTTCATGTAGAAGCTGGTCTTGCCCTGCCGCTGTGCGCGGAACATGCGATCGTCGAACGCGCGCGTCAGCATCATGTAACGCAGCATGGTGCGCAGCCGGTCGGGGGCGAGGTTGGGATTCCATGGCCCCTTGGCGATGCCGTCGAAATCGAGGACGCGGACAAGGCCATAGCAAAGCTCGCGCATTGCGTCGGGCCTGGTCGCTTCACCGGGACGCGGGGTCGCCTCAACCGCAGGGATTTCGATGTCGCTGAAGTCGGGCGTGTCGCCGGGGCGATAGCGCGGTTCGGGGATATGAAGCGACAGCGGCGGCAGGTTGCTCGCCGGACGCCCCTTATCCGCCCGGGCAGGCGTTTCAGGCATATCTTCTTCCCTTCGGGCGCGAATCGGCGCCTAGTTATATTTCATCGTGGCGACATATTATTACGGCCGCCATGCGAATGCAACGGCAGCTGTCAGACCGCCACCGGCGCGGAAATATGCGCTTGCGGCGCGTAATCCTCGACCACGAAATCCTCGAACCGATATTCGAAAATGCTGGGCGGTCGGCGCAGGATGCGGAGCCGGGGCTTTCCCTCCGGTACGCGCGCCAACTGCTGTTCGACCAGCTCGGCGTGGTTGAGATAGAGATGGACGTCGCCACCGGTCCACACGACCTCATGCGCGTAAAGGCCGCATTGCTCGGCGACCATCCGCGTGAGCAACGCCGCCTCGAAAATGTTGAACGCGAAGCCAAGACCAAGATCGCACGAGCGCTGAAAGAGCAGGCACGACAATCCGCCGTCGCTGCGAACATGGAACTGATAGGTCATATGGCACGGCGGCAACGCCATCCGGTCGAGATCGGCGACATTCCAGCCGGTGAAGATGTGGCGCCGTGACCCCGGATTGTTCTTGAGCGAGTCGATCAGCGCCGCAATCTGGTTATACCCGTGGTCGGCGCGGCGAAACAGACCGCCGCCCGCCGGCTCGTAGCGCGGCCAGTTGACCCATTGATGACCGTAGACGGGACCAAGGTCGCCCCATTTGGCCGCAAAATCCGCGTCTGCGACGATCCGCGCTTCGAAATCCGTGGCGCTGATCGCCTCGCCGGTCGCCTTGCGATATTTCTCGAGCGGCCAGTCGGTCCAGATCTTTACGCCTTGCGCAACGAGCGGACGGATATTGGTGTCGCCCGTGAGAAACCAAAGCAGTTCGCGCAGTGCAGTCTTCCAATAAACGCGCTTCGTCGTGAGCAGGGGGATGGCGTCGTCCTTCAGCGAGAATCGCATCGTCTCACCGAACAGCGAGCGCGTGCCGACGCCGGTGCGGTCGACGCGCTCGTCACCGTCGACCCAGATACGGCGCATCAGGTCGAGATATTGCAGTTCATAGTGGATGGAATCAGCCAAGACGTGCTCCCCTTCTTTCCCTGTCATTGCTAGGCTCCGCACTGCACGGCGGCAAGGGCGTCGCCCCGTCCGCCGCCGCCGATCCATCCAATGCGGGGCAGTCGGCTGTTGGGTCCGCGACGCACCTGCGCCATGCGACGAGGATGACAATCTTTGACCCTGTGAGCAAAGCCGCGACCGATACCCGGCGCCGGGGCTTTGTGCAGTGCGAGGGCGAAGATGCGGTTGCGGGGCAATTGCTGCGTCCCCAGTTCGACGGCGATCGGGAAAGCCTGCTCCTTGCTGGCTTCGATACGTATCAGCGCCTGGTCCGTTTGGAACGCATCGACGGCGAAACGCCGCGACGCTGCATCATCCCGCCGCGATGCTGGCGCGCGCTGCTGGGCGGAGGCGCTGCGACCGTCGTGATGGCGCACAACCACCCGTCGGGCATCGCCTGGCCTAGCGACGCAGACATGGCCGCGACGCGCGACGCCGCGCGGTTTCTGCGGACAATCGGTGTCGATCTGGTCGATCATCTGATTTTCGTCGCCGACGGTCATTTCAGCTTTCGAACTGCCGGAATGCTGTAGTTCGGGCAATCGACTTCACTGTGCCGATTGGCGCTTGAAGTTCGCAGATTGCGCGTCTAGAGGACCGCCCTGCCTTCGCGGTGGCCACGGCCGCCCGCGCAGATCGGTCGGGGAGTAGCTCAGCCTGGTAGAGCACTGTCTTCGGGAGGCAGGGGCCGGAGGTTCGAATCCTCTCTCCCCGACCAGTTTCTTCGCATATTGCAGAATCTGCGCTGACACTTCTTGTAAGTCAGCAAACATATCCCTAGATTTGTCCTACGCCGCCATGGTTTCCCCCCTTTCCATCGCGGTGAGTGCCCCGTCGGGTTCGACGCGGGCGCGTCCTCCCTGGACCCTGGCCACCTCGTACTTCGGTGCGAGGTGGTTTTTTATTCGGCCGCCTGCGGCAGAAACTGCGCGTCGGGGCGCCATTGCCCGGCCTTCCTGATGAACTCGGCGAACCAGCGCGACAGCCAGCCGATGCGGCCCGCGTCGGGCAGGCCTTCGGCCGTCAGATAGAGGCTGCGGTCGATTTCGATCTGGATCGCATGAACCCCGTCACCGGGTCGTCCGTGCGTCCGCACGATATGCCCGCCGGCATAGGGCTGGTTGCGCAACACCGGCTCGCCCAGCGCCGATGCCGAAGCGACCGCCAGAGCGGCGAGCGATTCGGCCGCCGTCGCGCCAAAACGGTCGCCGATGACAATTCGCGCGCCATGTCCCGGCTGCCCCGGTGGGATCGTCGGCATCGAATGGAGATCGACCAGTATCGCGAATCCGAACCGGGCGCACGCCGCCGCGATTTCACCCGCCAGTGCGTCATGGAAGGGGCGATGCAGGCGATCGAGCCGCCATTCCAGCGCCGTGCGGTCGATCGGCTGTTTCCACAAGGGGCCGCAATCGGCGAGTCTGGTCGGCACAACGCCGAGGCCCGCGCGCTCCTTGCGCCCCGGCGTCGCGAATTGCGCGCGCAGCGTCGGCGCGACCTCGCCCGGCGCCATCTGGCCCTCGCCGCGATTGCAGTCGGCAACGGCGCGCGCCCAGAACGCCGTCACGACAGCGGCGCCAGCATCGTGCGCGCCCGCCGCGATCCGGTCGCACCAGCGATCCTCCAGCCGCTCGAGCGCGCAGCGATCGACGCGCGCAGCGGACAGGATTTCGGGCGGATAGATGCGCCCGGCATGCGGCACCGACACGACGACCGGACCCGGCGCCGCCGGGCGGTTGACGGCGATGGGCGCAGGGAGGATGATGTGCGACGTCATGGGGGATGGGTGGCAAAAAAAGCTCGAGGAATCCAGCGCGCCACGCCAATTTGTTAAATCTCTCTCGCTATGGCGATGGTGAAGCAAGCGTCGCCGAGCGGAACCGGCGACGTTCCAAGGACCAGGGAACAGATTTCACGATGATTCGCATCTTGCTGGCCGAAGACGACGATGTGATGCGCGAATATCTTGCGCGCGCGCTCACCAGCGCGGGTTATCACGTCACCGCAGTCGATCGCGGCACGGCGGCAGTGCCCTATATCGATTCGGGCACCTTCGACCTGCTGCTGTCCGACATCGTCATGCCCGAAATGGACGGCATCGAACTTGCCCAGCATACGGCAAAGGCGGCCCCGCAGACGCAGGTGATGTTCATCACCGGTTTCGCCGCGGTTTCGCTGCGTGCCGAGGAAAATGTGCCGCAGGCCAAGCTCCTGTCCAAACCCTTCCATCTCAAGGATCTGGTGCGCGAGGTCGATAGCCTGTTCGGGCGCGCCGACCAGTCGCACCAGCAATAAACGCAACGATCCACCGAAGGGCTTGCCAAGCCGCTCCAAGGCCTTTAGGGGGCGCGTCACCCCAAAGGGATGGGCGTGTAGCTCAGTGGTAGAGCACTGTGTTGACATCGCAGGGGTCGCAAGTTCAATCCTTGCCACGCCCACCATTCAAAACGCCGCCGCCCCGCCGGGTTGGCGGCGTTTTTGCTTTCAGACCATGCCCTTCGCCAGGTCGCCGCGCGACGCATCGCCGATCTGGCTGCCGCCGTCGCAATCGAGGATCGTCCCGGTGATATAGCCCGCGGCGGGCGAGCAGAGGAACACCGCCGATTCGGCCACCTCCTCGATCCGGCCCCAGCGTTTCATCGCGATGCGGTCGTAATGCGCCTGCCGCGTGGCGGCATCGGGCGCGAGGCGCTTCATCCCTTCGGTATCGGCGATCGGGCCGGGCGAGATGCCGTTGACGCGCACCTCCGGCCCCCATTCGAGCGCGAGCACGCGGATCAGCTGGTTGATCCCCGCCTTCGCCGCACAGGCGTGCGCCTGCAAGGCGGAGGCGTTGACCGCCTGCCCCGCCGTGATTGCGATCAGCGATGCGCCGGGCCGCACCAACAGGTCGTGGCAGCCGCGAAAGACATTGAAGGTGCCGTTGAGGTCGATATCGACAACGGTGCGAAAGGCGTTCGCCGACATGCCGAGAACGGGGGCCAGAAAATTGCCCGCGGCACCGGAAACGACGATATCCATCGGCCCCAGCTCGCCCGCGACCCGCTCCATCACGCCGCGGATCGCGGCATAGTCGCGCACATCGCCCGACAGGCCGAGAGCGCCCTCGCCGATCGCGGCCGCGGCATGTGCCGCCTTGTCGGGATCGCGGCCCGCCACCGCGACTTTGGCGCCCAGTTCGGCAAAGCGTTTGGCGATGCCCAGGTTGATACCGCTCGTCCCGCCGGCAACGAACGCGGTCTTTCCGGCCAGCAGGCCGTCGCGGAATGTCGTCATTTCTCTCTCTCTCCCTCACTTCTTCTTGATCGCGCGAAGGCGATCCGGGGGTTGACGGATCGAAACCAGTCGCCTTTTGAAACTGGAACAGACAGCAAGGATGATCCGATGGCAAGTGCCGGCCCCACCTCGAACAGCTTTATCTCGCAGCGGCTCAAGCTCCATTTCGTCGATTGGGGCAATCGCGCGGCGCCGCCGTTGCTGCTCGTCCACGGCGGGCGCGATCATTGCCGCAACTGGGACTGGGTCGCCGAGCGGCTTCAGGACCGTTTCCACGTCATCGCCCCCGACCTTCGTGGTCATGGCGACAGCGCCTGGTCGCCCGACGGCAACTATCCGATCGACGGCTTTGTCTATGATCTGGCCCAACTCATCCACCAGCTCGATCGCGGTCCGGTGTCGATTGTTGCGCATTCGCTGGGCGGCAATATCGCGCTCCGCTACTCCGGGCTCTATCCCGCCAATGTGCAGAAGCTGGTCGCGATCGAGGGGCTCGGCCCCTCGCCCACGCTGCTCGCCGAACGGGCAAAGACGCCTTATGCTGAGCGTTTCCGCAAATGGATCGACGACAAACGCCAGGCCGCAGGCCGCTCGCCGCGCCGCTATGCGACGATCGAGGATGCACTGGGAAGGATGATGGCTGAAAATGCCTATCTGACCGAAGCGCAGGCTCGCCACCTCACCATCCACGGCGTCAGCCGCAACGAGGATGGCACGTGGAGCTGGAAGTTCGACAATTACCTCAATGTCTGGCCGGCTTTCGACGCGCCGCCGGATGACATCGCCTCGCTGTGGGGCGCGATCACCTGTCCTACGCTCCTGCTCTATGGCGCCGACAGCTGGGCCTCGAATCCCGAAAGGGACGGGCGCCTTCGCCATTTCAAAACCGCCAGGGTGATCGAGTTCGAAAATGCCGGCCACTGGTTGCATCACGACCAGTTCGACCGGTTCATGTCCACGTTAGACGACTTCCTCTAAGCCGGGCGCTGGCGGCGCGCGTCGGGCGCGCGACACGAGGCGGCACGATGGCATATTCAGGGCAGGTTTCCCGGCCGCAAAAGTTTCTGTCGGGCGGTGCGGCGCTGGTCGCGGCGCTTGCCATCGGTTTCGGCCTCGCGCGCGGGCTCGACCTCGATGTTGTGCGCCGCGCGAGCGCGGCGATCACCGCGATTGCCCTGCCCGCTCCGCGCGACGCGACGGTTCCCGCGTCGGCGCCCAGTGAGCGCGCCGCGGGCAAGGCCTCGGCGGCGAACAGGCAGGCGAAAGCCGCCGCAGTCGCCGCGCCGCCCCCGAAACTGCCGCCGCTCACTCCGCCGGTCGCGGCGGCGCCGCAACCTGGCGCCGGTAACGCCCCCGCCGCCGGAGCAACGCCCGACCCCGGTCCCGGATCGGGCGCGGGCGGCCGCGGCGATGGCACTGGCGCCGGTGGTTCGGGTATCGGAACGGGCGGCGGAACCAGGGCTGCGTGGCGCAGCGGCACGATCCGCGACCGCGACTATCCGCGCGACGCCAGCCGCGAGCGCGCAGGCGGCGAGGTCGAGGTGCGCTTCACGATTGAGGCCAACGGCCGCGTCACCGGGTGCCGCGTTACAAGGTCGAGCGGCAACGCCGCGCTCGACCGGACGACCTGCGACCTCATCGAAGCGCGCTTCCGCTTCAAGCCCGCGACGAATGCCGCGGGCGAGCCCATCGCCAGCCCCTATGGCTGGCGCCAGCGCTGGTGGCTGGAGCCGCGCGGCTAGGAGGTCATTTACGCCGGAGAGAAGGTGGCGGAGACGGAGGGATTCGAACCCTCGGTACCGGATTTACCAGTACGACGGTTTAGCAAACCGTTGGTTTCAGCCACTCACCCACGTCTCCGCATGGTCTGCCGCGCTAACGGCAGGTTTGGCCTAGGCGGGTCGCTATAGCCATGCGCTTCGCACCCCGCAACGTCAAAGATCGTGCTTTTTTCCCGCACCGGACGGCATTTCGTCGCCCAATCGATTCGGTCTGGCGCAAAATCGACTCGGGTCATCGCCCGTTCATTGCCCGCCCGCCAAAGCGGGTCATGATCGACGCGGGGTTCGCCGCGACAGTTTTTGTTTTCCTTGGGGGTTCGCAATGCGCAAGAGTTTCACCGGCATGGTCCTGGCGACATTGGCGTCGATCGGCCTCGTGCTGATGCCGGCCCCGGCAACGGCGCAAATGCGCGAAATCGATCCCAGCAACATGCAGATCGATTCCGATCTCGACAATCCCGCGCCGCCCCCCGCGACCGGCGATCCCGCGCCCGGCGAATCCTATGCCGACGACCTGGCCACGGGCGATCAGCAGACGAGCGAAACACCAGCCGATTCCGCTGCCACTGCCAGCGATGGCGCCGAGGTCGCGGCCACCACCACCGCCAACGAGCCGGGATCGACCTACAAGAAGGACGATCTGATCGGCGCCGCCGAGGGTGTGTTCGGAAAGGGGGCGCAAGGCCTGGCGGCGTTGATCGAGGACATATTGAAGGAACAGGGCGAACCCAACGCCTATATCGTCGGCCGCGAGGCCGGCGGCGCACTGGTGCTCGGCGTGCGTTACGGTTCGGGGACGCTGTACCACAAGGTCGAAGGCGAGCTTCCGGTCTATTGGACCGGCCCCTCCATCGGCTTCGACGCGGGCGCGAACGCGGGCAATACCTTCGTCCTCGTCTACAACCTTTTCGACAGCGAAGACCTCTACAAGCGCTATCCCGCGGGCGAGGGCGCCGCCTATCTGGTGGGCGGTTTCAACGCCAGCTATCTGCGCCGCGGCGACGTGGTGCTGATCCCGATCCGCGTCGGCGTCGGCGCTCGGCTGGGCGCGAATGTCGGCTATATGAAGTTCCGCAAGAAGCAGAACTGGCTGCCGTTCTGACAAAACTGCGGGCGTAACCAAAAAGATGGCTCGCGCTTCGGCGCGGGCCTTTTTGTTGTGCGGTGTTGGCTCCGGCGGCTATCGCGGTTGCCGTCTCGGGCCAGTGCCTCATCGCATGCGCCGTTGACGCCTAGGGCGCATCATGATTGCGGTGGTGCATCCGCGCCTGATTTTTGACCGACCAATTGTATCGCGGGACATAGGCATGCAGCCGTTGCTCGATATCCCGATCGACTTTCGCACTCGCCATCTCCGGCGCGAACCAGACCACATCAACATCTGCTTGTGGAAAAGTCGGGGCACGCCCGCGTAGATGATCCCATACAGCGTCTCGAACGAAGCCCGCTCTGATCCAGCAGTCTGGAAGTTTCAGGGCAGCGACAGCTGCCAATGCTTCCATTCGCGGCGGATCGCTGGATAGAAGCGCCCCAAGAGTTGCGTGCTTATCCACGTTCATCCAGCACGCCGCTCTAATCGCCGTTGAAGGCAATCAGCGTCTCGCAACGCAGCCCCGCCGCACCCAAGCGCGCAGACCCACCCAAATCTGGCAGGTCGATAACGAAGAGCGCCGCCGCAACCTCGGCCCCGACGCTCCGCATCAGTGCCGCCGTGGCGAGGATCGTGCCGCCCGTCGCGAGCAAATCATCGACCAGCACGACGCGGTGCCCCGGCAGCACCGCCCCTTCGTGCAGCTCGAGCCGGTCGGTGCCATATTCGAGTTCATAATCGACACCGATCGTGACGCCGGGCAGCTTGCCCGCCTTGCGCACCGGCACGACACCCAGCCCCATCGCGGTCGCCATCGCCGCGCCGAACAGGAAACCGCGCGCCTCGACCGCGACGATCAGGTCGGGACGATAGGCCGCGGCGCACGCGCTCAATCGGCGTACGCTTTCGGCAAAGCCGACGGCGTCGCCGATCAGCGTGGTGATGTCGCGAAACTGGATGCCCGGCCTGGGAAAATCGGGGATGGTGCGGACCAGCGACGCAAGGTCGAGATCCGGCTGCGGCGGGAGGGCGATCATCAACCGGTCGCCCTCCGCGGCACTCAATGCTTCTTGTCGGCCCAGATGTTGCGGTACGACAAATAGGTCAGCACGGTAAAGATCAGCAGGAAGCCGATCACGGCCCAACCCACCTGCACCCGCTTCACCAGCTTGGGCTCCGCGGTCCAGACGAGGAAAGCGGTCACGTCCTTCGCCATCTGATCGACCGTTGCCCTGGTGCCGTCGGCATAGGTCACCTGCCCGTCGGACAGCGGCTTCGCCATCGCCAGGTTCAGGTTGGGGAAATAGGGGTTGTAATGCAGCCCCGTGCCCGGACGCAGTTCCTTCGGCAGGTTGGCGGGGGGATTCTGATAGCCCGTCAGCAGCGAATAGACATAATCCTTGCCGCCTTCGCGCGCCTTGGTGATCAGCGACAGGTCGGGCGGCAGCGCATTGTTGTTTGCCGCGCGCGCCGCGACCTCGTTCGCATAGGGCGCCGGGAAATGATCCGAGGGCAGCCCGTCGCGCGTCGCCGGTTCACCCGTGTCGGGGTTGATCGACGGCACCTGGAAACCCTTGGCGAAACTCTTCACCTGGCCTTCTGTGTAGCCCAGATCCTGAATGTTGCGGAAGGCGACGAGATTGAGGCTGTGGCAGGCCGAGCAGACCTCCTTGTACACCTGCATCCCGCGCTGAAGCTGCGCCAGATCCCAGTGCGGCATCAGGCCGTCGCTTGCCAGCTTCAGATGCCTTGGGTGCTTGACGAAACTATGGGCGACATTGGGTTCATTCTTCAGCGGCGTGGTGAAGATCGCAAAGACGAGCGCCGTGATGAAACCCAGGCCGACGAGAAAACCGAGCGGACGAACCATGGCTGTATCAGCTCCTATAAATGTCCGGCGCTCAGGCCGTGGCCGCCGACTTGTCGTCGGCATGCTTTGCAAGGACCGCTTCCGTGATCGATTTCGGCATCGGCAAGGGTCGCTCGATGCGCGACACGATCGGCAGAATGATCAGGAAGTGCGCGAAATAATAGATGGAACCGATCTGGCTGAGGATGACCCACGGCTGTTCGGCGGGCATCTTGCCACAGATGGCGAGCAGGACGACGTCGGCCACCAGCACCCAGAAGAAGATGCGATAGAGCGGACGATAGGTCGACGATTTCACCGGCGAACTGTCGAGCCACGGCAGGAAAAAGAGCAACGCGATCGCCGCGAACATTGCGATAACGCCCCAAAGCTTCGCGTCGATCCACAGGAAGTTGAAGGTGAAGGCGCGCAGGATCGCGTAGAAGGGCCAGAAATACCATTCGGGCACGATGTGCGCGGGCGTCGAAAGCGGGTTCGCCGGGATATAATTGTCGGCGTGGCCGAGCAGGTTCGGCGTGAAGAAGGTCAGCGCCGCAAAGACGAGCAGGAAGACGCCGACGCCGAAGCCGTCTTTCGCCGTATAATAGGGATGGAAGGGAACGGTGTCCTGTTCGTCCTTCACCTCGATGCCCGTCGGGTTGTTCGACCCGGGGATGTGCAGCGCCCAGATGTGCAGGATGATGACTCCCGCGATTACGAAGGGCAGCAGATAGTGCAGCGAGAAGAAGCGGTTGAGCGCCGCATTGTCGGGCGCAAAACCGCCGAGCAGCCACTGGCGGATCGGTTCGCCGACCATCGGGATCGCCGAGAAGAAACCGGTGATCACCTGCGCGCCCCAGAAGCTCATCTGGCCCCAGGGAAGCACATAGCCCATGAAGGCGGTGGCCATCATCAGCAGGAAAATCACGACGCCGAGGAGCCACACCATTTCGCGCGGCGCCTTGTACGACCCGTAATAAAGGCCGCGGAAAATGTGCAGATAAACGACGATGAAGAACATGCTGGCGCCGTTCATGTGCGCATAGCGGATGAACCAGCCGGCGTTCACGTCGCGCATGATATGCTCGACCGAATTGAACGCGACCCCGGCGTTGGCGGCATAGTGCATCGCGAGCACGATGCCGGTGACGATCTGAATCACCAGCGCAGCGCCGGCGAGGACGCCGAAGTTCCAGAAATAGTTGAGATTTCGGGGCACAGGATAACCGGCGCCGATCGCGTTATAGACGAGGCGCGGCAGCGGCAGCTTCTCGTCCAGCCACTTCATCAGCGGCTGCTGGGGTTCATATTGCTTGGCCCAGGGAAAGCTCATCTTATCTCGCTCCTCAGCCGATCGTCACGACGGTGTCGCTGGTGAATTCATAAGGCGGCACGACCAGGTTGGTGGGCGCCGGCCCTTTGCGGATGCGCGCCGCGGTGTCGTAGTGCGAACCGTGGCACGGGCAGAAATAACCGCCGTAATCGCCGCGGTTCTCGCCCTCGGCGGCACCCAGCGGGACGCAGCCCAGATGGGTGCAGACGCCAAGGGTGATCAGCCAGTTTTCCCTGCCGGGCTTGGTGCGCTCGGCGAGCGTCTGCGCGTCGCGCAGGTCGCTCAGCGGCACGCTGTTCGCCTCGGCGATCTCGGCGGCGGTCAGGTTGCGCACGAACACCGGCTGCTTGCGCCAGCTCGTCTTGATCGCCTGCCCCGTGCCGATCGCCGAAATGTCGATTTCGGTCGACGACAGCGCCAGCACGTCGGCCGACGGGTTCATCTGGTTGACGAGCGGCAGCACCGCCGCAACCGCGCCGACGCCCGCGAAACTCACCGCTGCGATATTGATGAAATCCCGACGGCGCACGCCATCCTCGATACCGGCGTTGAGTTCAGTTTCACTGGCCATTCGACTGCCCTTGCATGGGTGAACTAGAAATCGTTCTCGAAGCAATGGCTCGCTCTGTTGCACGCGCACGAAAGCGCACAACCCGGCGGCCCCTCCGGGAATTGCGGGCCTGATAGCCGCACAGTCCGGGCTTGCCAACAGGCAATTTCCGCTTCCGCCACCCGGCCGCCCCGCCGCAGCCAGACCTCTCGATTCGTGGCGCCTTCGCCTTTATAGCGGCGACATGGAAATCGCATTGTTCCAACCCGACATCGCCGGCAATGTCGGCACGATTCTGCGCACCGCCTCCTGCTTCGGCGTGCCCGCGCATATCATCGAGCCGTGCGGCTTTCCGTTCGGCGACGCGGCGCTCCGGCGCGCCGGCATGGACTATGCCGCGCGCGCCGACGTGCGGCGCCACGCCGATTGGGACGGCTTTTCCGGCTGGTCGCACAGCACGGCGGGTCGGCTGGTTCTCCTGACCACCGCAGGCGCCACACGGCTGCCTGACTTCGCGTTCGCGCACGGCGACATATTGCTGTTCGGATCGGAAAGTGCAGGCGTTCCGCCGCACGTTCACGCCGCCGCCGCCGAACGGGTCGCGATTCCGATGCAGCCCGGCTTTCGATGCTTGAATGTCGCGGTCGCGGCTGGCATCGCGCTCGCCGAGGCGCTCAGGCAGACGAAAGGCTTTCCGGCATGATCCCGCTCGATCCGCAGCAACAGAAGGCGCGCAACTGGTTCGAATCGCTTCGCGACCGCATCTGCGCCGAGTTCGAGGCGATCGAGGCCGAAGCGGGCAGCGACGCGCGCTTCACCTATACGTCGTGGGATCGCGAGGCCGAGGGACTTGAACCCGGCGAAGGCGGCGGTGGTGTGCGCGGAGTGATGACGGGCAAGGTGTTTGAAAAGGTCGGCGTCAACGTCTCGACCGTCGGCGGCGAGTTCGCGCCCGATTTCGCGTCCTCGATCCATGGCGCGGGCGACGATCCGCGCTTTTTCGCGACGGGGATCAGCCTCGTCGCGCATATGGCGAACCCGCACGTCCCCGCCGTGCATATGAACACGCGCTTCCTCGTCACGACGAAGCGCTGGTTCGGCGGTGGCGCCGACCTCAATCCACCGATCCCGTACCAGGAGGACACCGATGCCTTTCACGCGCGACTGCGCGCCGCCTGTGCCCCCTTCGGTCCCGATGTCTATGAACGCTATGCCAAATGGGCGGACGAGTATTTCTATATTCCGCACCGCGGCGTCCACCGCGGCGTCGGCGGTATCTTCTACGACCATCTCGAATGCGGCGACGACGCCGAGTTCGATCGCAATTTCCAGTTGACGCAGGCGGTGGGCGAGGCGTTCCTCGACATCTTCCCGCGGATCGTGCGACGTCGGATGGATCAGCCCTTCACCGACGCCGAACGCGACGCGCAACTCGTCTGGCGCGGCCGATATGCCGAGTTCAATCTCGTCTACGACCGCGGCACGCTCTTCGGCCTCAAGACCGGCGGCAATATCGACGCCATCCTGATGAGCCTGCCGCCGCTCGCCAAGTGGAGCTGAAAAGGGCGCCCCGCAGCCAGTGGAGCGCCCCTTCCTGATCGTCTGCGCCGATCAGGCGAAGATGTCGCCCGATGCGCGCGGAGCGATAGCGCGATACACGCCGACCGGCACCGAGAAAGAAAGCATCATGATCGGCAGATAGACAAGCGCCGCCATCAGGATCATCGTCAACATCGCGCCGACGACCGACCCCCCGGCGATCGCCCCCAGGATGCCGCCGAAGATCATGCCCGCGACGATCGCATAGGCGACGACGCCGATGGTGAAGAGCAGGTAGAACCCAACGATCACCCACTGCGAAGGCCCGGTCAGCCGCCACGATTCACCAAGCCCCGTCACCGGATTGCGCGTCAGGCGGTCAGCCATCACCGGCCCCGCGACGATGAAGCGGCCCTGAAGCCACAGCATGAAGACAATGATCGCGATATAGACGACGATCATCACAAAGATCGCGCCACCGCCGATCGCCCCGGCGCCGCCGGATTCCAGCGCCGCGGGCGAAAAGGCGCCCATGCCGCCGAGCGCCGCGCCGAAAATCAGCGTCAGGATGAGCATGACGATGAAAATGACGATATAGGCGGCGATCATCACCACGATCATGCCAAAGGCCAGCGCCGGTCCGGCCTGAAGGGCCCAGGCGAAGTTCGGCGCTTCGCCGGGGTGCATCCCGCCGCGCCAGATGAGCATCGACACGCCATAGAAGATGACCGCCGCGATGATCGCAAAGAGGCCGATCCGGCCGAAGGCGCCCATGACGAGCGACGGATCGTTCGGCGCCATCGCCATCGCCGAAAAGGTCGACCCCAAAAACAGATAACCGAGCAGGCCGACAAGGATCAGCGCCCCGCCGACCCACAACAGCATCTGCATCCAATTGGCCTTCAGAAACGCGAACGTTTCCGAAAAGGCGCCGCCGATCGTCATTTTATTCATGTCACTTCCCCCTGTTGTCGAACCGTCTTTCGTTCACGCGGATGCGGGTGAGAGCCTTTTTGACGTGACGCGATACGCCTTGTTTATCCGTTCCGATCGGCCGCCTCACTGAAACACGTCGGAGGCGCTGCGCAGCGCAAGCTGGCGATAGGCGGCAGCGGCGACGGCGATCGAGAACAGGCTGCCGATCGCGCCGAACGCCGCTTCGACAACGCCGCCAACCATCCGGCCAAAGCCGGGTCCGCTTCCCGCGACGACCGACAGAACGCCGCCGACGATCAGCGCGACGATGAAGATCACCAGCCCGACCAGAAGCAGGAAGAAAAAGATGGCCCAGCCGTTGTTCCGCGTCAGTTCCCAGCTCGTGCGGATCGCCTCGATGGGATTGTAGATCGCCCGGTCCGCAATCGCCGGCGCGACGAGCGCCAGCCGCCCGACGAGATAGAGGCCGGGGACGATCAGCAGGATCACCCCGATGCCGATCGCAATTCCCGACAATATCTGGACCGCCAGCATCGTCGGAAAAAGCATGAAGCCAAAGGTGAGCGCTTCGCCGACGCTGACCCCCGTGCGCGCCAGCCACAACCGCAGGATCGCCACCGTGCCGACCATCGTGCAAAGCGCGACGACGATCTGGCCGGGGATCATCTGGCGGAAGCTTTCCCGAAAAGCGGTCATCAGCTGATCGAAATCGGCGCCCGCGGGCGGCTCGACCGGCACGGGTCCGAACCAGGCAAAGGCGAGCGCGGGCAGAAAGAAAAAAACACCGGCGATCGTGACGATCAGCGCCGTATGCGATTTGAGCAGCAGCAAGGTGTCGTCCCACGCCGCGCCCATGTCGAATTTTGTCATTGATACCCCGTGATTTTTCGATTTCCCCGACGCAACGAAAGTGACGATGTTCGCCGCGTCTGTCCAGCCCTGTCGCGCGATGCTCCGCAGGGCCTTGCACGGCGGGCCGCGACGCGCCAGATAGCCCGCGCCATGCCTTCGCTTCCCGTGCCCCAATGGATCGTCAGCCCCGGTCTCACCGATTATGCCGCGGCGCTCGCCGACATGGAGTCGCGCGCCGCCGCGATACATGCGGACGAAGCGGGCGAACGCATCTGGCTCCTCGAACACCCCCCGCTCTATACCGCGGGAACGAGCGCCGATCCCGCCGAACTGCTCGACCCGCGCTTTCCGGTTTACGATGCTGGCCGCGGCGGGCGTTATACCTATCATGGTCCGGGTCAGCGCGTCGGCTATGTCCAGCTCGACCTGACGCGGCGCGGGCGCGACGTGCGCGCCTATGTCCATGCGCTCGAAGGCTGGGTGATCGATGCGCTCGCGCTGCTCGGCGTCAAGGCGCGGCGCGCCGAGGGACGCATCGGCATCTGGACCGACGACGTACGGGGACGCGAGGCGAAGATCGGCGCGATCGGGGTGCGCGTCAAACGCTGGGTGACGCTGCACGGCTTTTCGCTGAACGTCGCGCCCGACCTGACCCATTTCACGGGTATCGTGCCATGCGGCATCGCCGAATATCCCGTCACGAGCCTCGCCGCGCTAGGGAAGGCGACGGGTTTTTCCGAGGTCGATGCTGCGCTTGCCCGGACGCTCCCCGCTTTTCTCGACAAGCTGCGGCCAAGCGATTAGGACCGGCGCATGATCAGGATCCTTCTCGCTTCGCTCTCCCTGCTCACCCTCGCAGCGTGCGGCAGCAACGATAGCGGCGGCAGTTCGACGACGAAGCTCGACGCGGTCGAGGTTCAGCCCGGATCGGTGAGCGATTCGATGATCATCCTCGACGATGCGGTCGGCGACGGCACCGCGGTCGATAACAGCGTCCCCGACGACGGAACGGGCAAGAAGTCGGCGGAAGCCGATGACGGCGAGGGAGAAGAAGAAGCCACCCCACCCGCCGAGGCCGACGAAGATCCCGAGGCGGTCGATATGCCCGCAGCGAAAAAGGCGCTCGCTCCCGATGCTCCGGCGAAAAAGGGCGAATAGGTGCTAGGCTGTAGTGACAATTTAATCATTTGAGCCACAACATTATGCTTGCGAGTTTGATGAAGCCAAGGAAGTTTGCGGCGAGTTTGTCATGGCGGGTGGCGATGCGTCGCCATTGCTTGAGTTTGGCGAAGAAGCCCTCGATGCCCCAGCGCTGTTTGTATGCGATGCGGTCGTAACTGCGCTGGACCTTGCGGTGGCGGCGGGGCGGAATGACCGGTTCGCCGCCTTGTTCGGTGATGAGATCGCACAGGCTATCGGCGTCGTAGGCGCGGTCGGCCAGCACGTGTTCGGCCTTCAGGCCGCGGATCAGGTCGCAGGCCGGGGCCATATCGTTCTGCTGGCCGGGGCCGAGCATGAAGCGCACCGGCAGGCCGAGAGCATCGACTACAGCGTGGATCTTGGTCCCGAACCCGCCTCTTGAGCGGCCCAGAGCCTGGGCTTGAACGCCCCCCTTTTTACCCTGGCCCCGGCGGCCTGGGCTTGGGCACGGATTACGGTGGCGTCGATCGCCAGCCATTCGATGTCGGGGTCATCGGACACGGCTGCGAATATCCGGTCGATCACCCCCTGTTCGATCCAACGATAATAGCGCCGCTTTACAGTCTGGTAGGGGCCAAATCGCTCGGGCAGATCACGCCACCGCCCACCCGAATGCGCCAGCCACAGCAAAGCATCCAGAAACCGCCGACCATCGCTGCGCGGTCCGCGCTTGCCCTTGCGGCCACCAGGCACAAACTCCCGAAGCCGCTCCCACTGATCGTCCCTGAGAACCTCGCCTTCCACACCAGCCTCCAAAAGCCAGTGTTGAATCAGAACTCGCGTCAGTTGGGAACCCCTAAATTGTCACTACAGCCTAGCTGTTTGGTCCCAGCATGTGATGGTGTAGACTTGTCGCCGTTGCAGCGGAGGGAGCTATGGGACAGATTTTACACGGGAGCGCCAAGACCACGCACGCCATTCGAGGCGAGCTACAGCGATCGCAAGCTTCGGTCGCGAGCCTCGCGAGGAAGTACGGGATCAACGAGAAGACCGTCTTGAAGTGGCGCCATCGGCAGTCTGTGGACGACATGCCGATGGGGCCGAAGGAGCGCCGCAGCACCGTCCTCTCGCCTATGGAAGAAGCTGCCATCGTGGCGTTGCGGGTTCAGGCGCGGTTGCCGCTCGACGACGTCTACATCGCGCTAAAGGACGTGATCCCGCAGTTGACGCGCTCGTCGCTGCATCGCTGCCTGCAACGGCATGGCATCAGCCGCCTGCCCAAAGCGGACCGCGAGAAGCCGAAGAAGTTCAAGGATTATGAGATCGGCTACTTCCACATCGACATCGCCGAGCTACGCTATGAGGGCGGCAAGGCCTTCCTCTATGTGGCGGTGGACCGCACCTCGAAGCTGGTCTTCGCCCGCATCTATCGCAAGGCCACAAAGCTTGCCGCCGCAGCTTTCCTCAAGGTGCTGGTCAAGACCGTGCCTTACAGGATCCACACCGTGCTGACCGACAATGGCGTCCAGTTCGTCCAGCCCCAGCGCGGCCAGAGCCGGCAATGGCTGATCCACATCTTCGAGCGGGTCTGCCTCGAAAACGGCATCGAGCATCGGCTGACCAAGCCCTACCACCCATGGACCAATGGTCAAGCCGAGCGGATGGTCCGAACCATCAAGGAAGCGACCGTCAAATCCTTCCATTATGCCTCGATCCAGGAACTGCGACGACACGTCAGCGACTGGCTGATCGCCTACAACTTCGCCAAGCAGCTCAAGGCTCTCAAGTTCAGGACACCATATGAAGCCATCGAGGAACTCTGGAAATCAAAGCCCGATGTCTTTATCGTCAAACCCAACCATCACATGCTGGGACCAAACACCTAGCGCAGCCCCAGGCTCTTGTGCGTCTGGAGCGACAGGCGCCAGCGCGGGTCGGCCATCACCAGGTCGATGCACGCCTGCACATTGGCCGCGGCGTTGCGATCGTCGAGCGGCTGGACGAGCAGATGCCGGAAATCCAGCGCAGCAAGCTTCGCGACGTCGCTTCCGGGTTGCGGCCACACGAGCTTGAGTTCGTCACCGCTCGATTGCACCAGTTCGCTTCCCGCCTTCGGGCTGACGCAGATCCAGTCGATGCTGCGCGGGATAGGCAGCGTGCCGTTGCTTTCGATCGCGATGGTGAAGCCGCGCGCATGTAGCGCGTCTATCAGCGCGTCGTCGACCTGCAACATCGGCTCGCCGCCCGTGAGGACGACATAGCGGTCGTCGCTGCCCGGCCCCCAACTTTCGGCGATGACATCGGCAAGCGCCGCTGCGTCGCGATATTTGGCGCCCAATGTGCCGTCGGTGCCGACGAAATCGGTGTCGCAGAAGCGGCAGATGGCTTTCGCGCGGTCCTGTTCGCGCCCGGTCCACAAATTGCAGCCGGCAAAGCGGCAGAAGACTGCGCGGCGACCGGCCTGCGCGCCCTCCCCTTGCAGGGTCAGGAAAATCTCTTTGACCGAATATGCCATGGGTTCAGGCGTAGCGCGTCGGGTCGGCGAGCCCGGCGTCGGCGAAACCCTTGCGGCGCAGGCGGCAGCTGTCGCATGCCCCGCAGTGCAGACCCTCGGGCGTCGGGTCATAACAGGACCAGCTCATCGCCGCATCCATGCCGAGCCGCGCCGCCTCGGCGGCGATATCGGCCTTGGTCATGTGCTGAAGCGGCGCGTGGATATGGAAGCGAACGCCCTGATCGCCGTCGCGCGTCGCGAGCGCGGCCAGCTTTTCGAACCCCTGGATGAACGCGGGGCGGCAATCGGGATAACCCGAATAATCGAGCGCGTTGACGCCGATCACAATGTCCGCGGCCTGCCGCGCCTCGGCCAGCCCCAGCGTCAGCGACAGGAAGATCAGGTTGCGCGCGGGAACATAGGTCACGGGAATGTCGGTGCCAACGCCGTCCTTCGGCACGTCGATGTCGGCGGTCAGCGCCGACCCGCCGAAACGGCGCAGGTCGAGCGGCAGGACGATATGCTCGGCGGCGCCGACATGCGCCGCAATGCGCGCCGCCGATTCCAGCTCGACGCGGTGACGCTGGTTATAGTCGATCGTCAGCGCGACGATCCGCGCGCCAGCCTCGCGCGCGAGGCCCGCGCAGACCATCGAGTCGAGCCCGCCCGACAAAAGGACGATCACCGTTTTTCCGGACATAATCTGCATCGGCGCCAGATAGGCCCCACTCGCGGGGCACGCAAGCGCCGCGGCGCGTCAAAAGAAACGGGCCGCGAGGCGATCGCCACACGGCCCAGGTCGGCGCAAACGCCGTTAGGGAGAAGGGCACACATCGATATGCCGTGCCTCCGCTCTAACCAATAATGGTTAACAACCTGCTCGTCAGCAGGCACCGACGCGACGGGCCTCGATCGCCTGCGAAAAGGGCCGCCCCTCGGCGATGCCCTGCGTGTCGATCTGGACGAGGCGGTTGGTTTCGCTGCGGATCGTCGTGCGACCATGCCCGGCGCCGGGGCAGGTATAATGGACCGTCACCGCATCGGGCCGGTCCTCGATGACGTAGCGCGAGCAATTGCTGCGTGGGTGGTAGATCTGGATCATCCGGCGCGCATCGCCCAGGCACATCGTCTGCAGGACGTCGTTCGAGCCGCGCTCGCGCAGCTGCCAGCTGCCTTTTTCGAGGCGGTCGAGCATCGCCAGCGACGGCGCCTGCGCCGGAACCGCGCCCGCGCCCGCAAGGCCGAGCGTCAGCAGGGAGATTCGTGCCAGGGGAGAGAAGATCGCCATTCGTTGGTCCATGGGCTGCATGAGCGACGGATTGCGACCCTGCTCTTCCCCAAGCTAGCAAGGCGCCCCCTCCATTTCAACCGCTTGACGCCGAATGCGCTCGCTTCGACGCGCAAAGCAGGGAAAAATCCCTATTCGGCGTGATCGTGGCCGGCGATGTCGGTGAGCGAAATGGGGAAAAAGCGCGAGCAGAAGGCGCAATCGACGACAATCTCGCCTTTGTCGTCGGCCATCGCCGCGCGCTCGGCCAGCGGGAACTGCGCCAGCACCCCCGCAAAATAGTCGGTGCTGCACCGGCAGCCGCGCGACACGGCGGTGCCGGGTTCGACGCGCACCTCGTCTTCGTGAAACAGCCGCCACGCCAGCGTTTCGAGCGACGTGGCGGGATCGGTGAGTTCCTCGTCCTTGAGCGTCGCCGCGATCGTTTTGGCATGATCCCACTCGGGATGGTCGTGCCTTACGTGCAGCCGGTCGCGTCCCACCTCGCCTTCGGGCAGATGCTGGAGCAGCAGTCCGCCCGCGACACAGTCCGCCCCGGCATCGTGACGCGCGGCGAGACTGATCAGGCTGGGGATTTGTTCGGACTGTTCGAAATAATGTTCGGCGGCGTGGCCGATCGACGATCCTTCGAGCGGAACGATGCCCTGATAACGCTCGCCCGTCGCCGCCTGGTCAAAGGTGATCGCGAGGAAGCCTTCGCCGAACAGCGCGAACAGGGTCGGATCCGAACCGGCTTCGGCGAGCCGTTCGGCATCGAACTTCAGATAGCCGCGCAGTTCGCCCGCCTTGTAGTCGCAGACGAGCAATTCGACCGGCCCACCACCGGTCTGCGCTTGCAAGGTGAGCTGGCTGCCCTCGGTCTTAAGCGTCGAACCGAGCAGAACCGTCAGCACCAGCGCCTCGGCCAGCAGCTTTTCGGCAACCGGCGGATAGCTGTGCGCCGCAATGATCCTGTTGAGCACCGGCCCCAGCCGCACGAGTCGCCCGCGCACATGGCGCGCAGCGATGGTGAAGACCAGCGGCTGGTCGAACCAGGTTTCGATCGTTTCGCTCACGCTTGCCGTCTCAAAGCTTTGCCAGCGTCCACAGCAGGATCGATTTTTGCGCGTGGACGCGGTTCTCCGCTTCGTCCCACACGCGCGACTGGGCACCGTCGATCACCGCATCGACCACCTCTTCGCCGCGGTGCGCAGGCAGGCAGTGGAGGAAGAGCGCATCGCTTTTCGCTGCAGCCATCAGCCGCTCGTCGACCTGAAACGGCGCCATCGCCGCAACCTTGTTGTGCGCATGGTCCTGTCCCATCGACACCCAGGTGTCGGTGACGACCAGGTCGGCGCCCGCGACGGCCTCGCGCGCATCGCGCACGATGTCGATGCAAGCGCCCCTTGCGCGCGCCGCCTCGATGAAGCCCGTGTCGGGCTCATAACCCTGCGGGACACCCACACGGACATTGAAGCCGAACAGGCCCGCCGCCTCGATCAGCGAGGCCAGCACATTATTGCCGTCGCCAAGCCATGCAAGCTCCAGTCCCGGCAGCGCCTTGCCGCTCTCGACGATCGTGAGCAGGTCGGCGACGATCTGGCACGGGTGCGACAGGTCGGTGAGACCGTTGATGACGGGGACACTGGCATATGCGGCCAGTTCCTCGGCCTTCGCATGATCGTCGGTGCGGATCATGATCGCGTCGGCGTAGCGCGACAGCACGCGCGCGGTGTCGGCGATCGTTTCGCCGCGCCCGAGCTGCGTCGTGCCCGCGTCGAGGATCATCGGCACCCCGCCCAGTTGGCGGATGGCGATGTCGAACGAGCAGCGGGTGCGCGTCGAGTTCTTCTCGAACACCATCGCCAGCACATGATCGGCAAGCGGCTCGTCGGCGTCGGGTCGCGCCTTGGGCCAGCCCGCGCGCGCGGCCTTGCGGTCGATCGCGTCGGCGATCATCGTGGCGACGGCGTCGCCGCCCGCGTCGGCGAGGTTCAGGAAATGCCGCACATTACCTCCCCGTTCGCATCGAGCGAAGTCGAGATGCCGTGAGTTCGCGCGCTGCCATTGGGTGTCTCGACTTCGCTCGACACGAACGGAACAACGAAAATCATGCTTCGGGCGGCGTGTAGCTCGCCGCGCCTGCCGACAATTTCTCGATACACTCGTCGATATGGCCCTGCTCGATGTTGAGCGGCGGCAGGATACGCACGACATTGTCGCCCGCCGCGACGGTCAGGAGCCCGTGATTGTCGCGCAGGTGCGCGACGAAGGCACGGCTGTCCGAGCGCATCTTGACGCCGAGCATCAGTCCCATGCCGCGCACGCTTTCAAAAAGCTGGTCGTGGTTGGGGATAAGCTGTTCGAGCGCGCCGCGCAGCCGCTCGCCGGTTGCCTTGACCTGATCAAGAAATCCGTCCTCCAGGATGACGTCGAACACCGCCTGCCCCGCCGCCATCGCGAGCGGATTTCCGCCATAGGTCGATCCGTGCGTGCCGATCACCATGCCGCGCGCCGCCTTTTCGGTCGCAAGGCACGCGCCGAGCGGGAAACCGCCGCCGATACCCTTCGCGGTCGCCATGATGTCGGGCGCGATTCCGTACTGCTCATAGGCATAGAGCGTGCCCGTGCGCGCGACGCCACACTGGACCTCGTCGAAAATGAGCATCAGGTCGCGTTCGTTGCAGATGTCGCGCAGCCCCTGGAGGAAGGGCTGCGACGCCGGGCGAATGCCGCCCTCGCCCTGCACCGGCTCGATGAGGAAGCCCGCCGTATTGTCGTCGACGAGGTCGAGCGCGGCGTTGAGGTCGTCGAACGGCGCATAGGCGAAGCCGGGCAGCAGCGGGTCGAACCCCTTGCGCAGCTTTTCCTGATTGGTCGCCGAAATCGTGCCGAGCGTGCGGCCGTGAAAGGCGTTGTTGAAGGTGATGAGATTATGTTTTTCGGCGTTGCCCGCGCTCGAATGATAGGCGCGCGCGGTCTTGATCGCGCATTCGACCGCTTCGGCGCCCGAATTGGTGAAAAAGACGGTGTCGGCAAAGGTGTTGTCGACCAGCCGCTGGGCAAAGGCTTCGCCCTGCGGGCTGCCATAAAGGTTCGACACGTGCATCAGCGTCGCCGCCTGATCCTGAATCGCCCTGGTCAGATGCGGATGGCCGTGGCCGAGCAGGTTGACCGCAATGCCGCTCGCAAAATCGAGATAGCGCTCGCCACGCTCGCCGATCAGATAGGCGCCCTCGCCGCGCACCGGACGCACAGCGCACCGGGGGTATACGGGCATGAGCGGCGTGATCGACATGGCAGGCACCTTTCAGTCAAAAAGTAAAAGGCGACCCCGTTCGGGCCGCCCTTGGTCGGGCCGCTCCTATACTGCCGGTGCCGGAGGCGCGTCAACACGGGGGGGCACTACAGCGACCGGGCGGCCTCCATCGTCAGCATGAGCGAATGCTTGCGCGCGTCGTGATCATATATTGATGACGCGATGATGATTTCGTCCGCTCCGGTGCGCGCCTGAAAGGCCGCCAGCCCCGCCGCGACATCATCGACCGTGCCGATCGCCGAGCATTGCAGCACATGGTCGAGGATCGCGCGCGCATTGGGCGGCAGGCTGTCCTTATATCCCGCAATCGGTGGTTTCATCCTGCCCGGATTACCGGTGCGCAGCGCGACGAAGGCCTGTTGTTGCGAACTTGCGATCAGTTCGGCTTCCTCGCGTGTGTCGGCGGCGAAGGCATTGAACGCGGCCGCAGCATAGGGTTCGGCAAGCTGCTCCGAGGGTTTGAACTGGCGGCGATAGATGTCGAGCGCCTCGTCGAGCGCGTCGGGCGCGAAATGGCTGGCAAAGGCATAGGGCAGGCCGAGCATCGCGGCGAGCCGCGCGCCGAACAGGCTCGATCCCAGAATCCACAGCGGAATCTTCGCCCCTTCGCCCGGCACCGCGCGAATGCCGAGCCGGTCGTCGCCGGCAAGGAAGGCTTGCAGTTCGAGGACGTCCTGCGGGAACTGCCGTTCGTCGCTTGCGAGATTGCGACGCAGCGCATGGGCGACGCGCTGGTCGGAGCCGGGCGCGCGGCCGAGTCCGAGGTCGATACGGCCAGGGAACAGCGCCTCCAATGTCCCGAACTGTTCGGCGATCACCATCGGGGCGTGGTTCGGCAGCATGATCCCGCCCGCGCCGATGCGGATCGCCCGCGTCGCGTGCCCGATATGCGCGAGCACCACGGACGTCGCAGCGCTCGCAATCCCCGCCATGCCATGATGCTCGGCGACCCAATAGCGATGATAGCCGAGCGTCTCCGCATGACGGGCCAGATCGGCGGCATTGGCGAGCGATTGGGCGATCGTGCCGGTATCGGTAACGGGCACGAGGTCGAGGAACGAAAGTTTCGGCATGAAACCGATATGCGGTGGAGGGGCACAGTGTTCAACCTCTCCCCCCGTCATTGCGAGGAGCGAAGCGAAGCAATGACCATCAGGCCCGCTCGTCCTTCGGCGAATCCATCAGGACATAGGTGGTGATCGAATGCACCTGCGGCAGGACACCGAGCACCTCGGTATGGAAATGCTTGTAGCTCGCCAGATCCTCGGTCTCGACGCGCAACAGATATTCGATGGTGCCGGTGATATTGTGGCATTCGCGCACCTCGGGCGCTTCTGCCATCGCCGCCTCGAAATCGGCCTGCGACTTCTTGGTGTGCGACGACAGGCCGACGGTGACATAGGCAAGGAAAGTCAAACCGAGCTTTGCGGGGTCGATCACCGCGCGATAACCCTTGATCACGCCGCTGCGTTCGAGTTCCTGCACGCGGCGCAGGCACGCCGAGGGCGACAGCCCGACGCGATCGGCAAGCTCGAGGTTCGAGATTCGTCCGTCGCGCGACAACTCATGCAATATCTTGCGGCCTATGGCGTCAATTTTGACCATGTATTGCATAATATAACTAAAAACGGCCCATCTTTGCAATCCATAGCGCATCGAAGCGCATTATATTGCGTCCATGAACCAGACCACCCTCGCCGCACTCTCTGCCTTCGCGCTTGTCTCGTCGATCACGCCGGGGCCGAACAACATGATGCTGATGGCGTCGGGCGCCAATTTCGGGCTTCGCCGCACCGTGCCGCATGCGCTGGGCGTCGGCATCGGTTTCACGCTGATGATCGTGCTGGTCGGCGTCGGTCTGATGGGACTGTTCGACCTGTTCCCGGTTCTGAACCTTGTGCTCAAGATGGTGAGCGTCGTTTATCTGCTGTGGCTGGCGTGGAAGATCGCCCACGCCGCAGCGCCCGATACGGCGGGGCGCTCGCGCGGCAAACCGATGAGCTTTTTCCAGGCGGTGCTGTTCCAGTGGGTGAACCCCAAGGCCTGGTCGATGGCGCTGACCGCGATCGCGCTTTACGCCCCCGATCGCAATCTGGCCGCCGTGCTGCTCGTCGCGGCCATCTTCGGCCTCATCAACCTGCCCTCGACGAGCCTGTGGGCGGTGATGGGCGTGTCGCTGCGCGGCTGGCTGTCGAGTCCGGCGCGGCTCCGCGCATTCAACTGGACGATGGCGGCGTTGCTCGTCGGATCGCTCGCGCTGCTCATGTGATTGCAAGGTTGCTGCTTGCAACCTAAAGACGGCGCTCCCCCTTCCTGACCGGAGAAGAGAGCCATGCAAAGCCGCCGCCTCGGAAAAAGCGCCATCCATGTGTCCGACATCTGCATGGGGACGATGACCTTCGGCAGCCAGACCGACGAGGCGGAGGCGTTCCGCATCCTCGACCGCTGTTTCGACGAGGGGATCAATTTCTATGACACCGCGGAGGGCTATCCCGTGCCGCCCGACACCCGATGGGTCGGCCGCACCGAGGAGATCGTCGGGCGCTGGCTGAAGACCAAGCCGCGCGACGCCATCATCCTCGCGACCAAGGTGTCCGGGCCGAGCCACACCTGGTTCAGGTCGCCGTGCCGTAGCGGCATGACCGCGCTCGACCGCAAGAATATCTTTCAGGCGATCGACGACAGCCTGACGCGGCTCCAGACCGATTATGTCGACCTCTATCAGACGCACTGGCCCGACCATGACGCGCCCTATGACGAGGTGATGGACGCGCTCGATGAACTCGTGCGGATCGGCAAGGTCCGCATCCTCGGCTGCTCGAACGAGACGAGCTGGGGGCTGATGAAATCGCTCGCGGCATCCGAGCGGCTGGGCGTCGCGCGCTACCACACGATCCAGAATAATTTCAGCCTCAACAACCGCCGTTTCGAGGATGAGCTGGCGCAGGTCTGCCGACAGGAAGGCGTCAGCCTCATCCCCTATTCGCCGCTGGCGGGCGGCGTGCTGTCGGGCAAATATCAGGGCGGCGCGGCGCCGGAGGGCGCGCGCTTTTCACGCTATCTCGCGATGGAAGGACGGCAGGCGGCGATGGGGCGCCGTTTCGTCAATGAAAAGACGCTCGCCGCGACCGAACGCTATCTGAAAATCGCCGCAGACGCCGGACTGCATCCGGTGACGATGGCGACCGCCTGGTCGAAGCAGCATGATTTCGTCGCCTCGACGATCGTCGGGGTCAGCGCCTACGACCAGCTTGATCCGATCCTCGATGCAAAGGATCTGGTGCTGGAGGGCGATGTGATGAAGTCGCTGCACAAGGTCGGCAAGGACATCCTCTATCCGATGGGCTGATCGCCTTGCGCCGCGAGCCACGGCCGCTATTCTGGCGCTATCAGAACCAAGGAGTTTCCGCATGCCCCCCATCCGCCGCGCCTTTTTTGTCGTCGCCGCCTCCGCCGCCGCCATCGGCACCGCGCACGCCGCGAACCCGGTGATGTTCCGCGACGCGGGCTGCGGCTGCTGCCTCAAATGGCTGGAACAGGTGAAGGCATCGTTCGGGCGCAAGGTCACGGTCGTCAACTCGGCCGACATGGCGGCGGTCAAGGACAAGCAGGGCGTGCCGCCGACGCTGCGAAGCTGCCACACGGTGCTCGTCGGCGGCTATGTCATCGAGGGTCATGTGCCCGCGAAGGAGATCGCCCGCCTGCTCCGCGAAAAGCCGAAGGGGGTAAAGGGACTCGCGGTCGGCGGGATGCCCATCGGCTCGCCCGGCATGGAACATGGCGATCACCGCGAAGCCTATAAAGTGATGACCTTCGGCCCCGGCGGCCAGCGCGTCTACGCGAGCTATGCCGCAAGCGGCGGCGCACACGCGCACTGAGCCTTTTTGTCAACCCGGCCTTCGCCGGGACGACAATATGTTTTCAAAGCGAAACTTTACAAACTCGCCTTGAACAGCGCGAGTTGGCGGCTCCACGCCTTCTCCGCCGCCGCTTCGTCATAGACGCGCCCGTCGGGCGGGCACCAGCCGTGCTGCGCCGGATAGACCTCGACCTCGTGCCACTCTGGCCGCGGTTCAAGCACCGATTTCAGCAAGACCTTCTCGTTCGGGCTTTCCTTGTCGTCATCCTCGGCGATCGCGAACAGATAGCCGGCCTTGCTTGCAGGGATCAGCAGATGCGGGCTGTCGGGCTTGTCGGTGGCGACGCTGGCGCCGTGAAAGCTCGCCGCCGCGCGCACGCGACCGGGCTTCAGCGCCGCGGTATAGATCGTCATCGGCCCGCCCATGCAATAGCCGCTGGTCCCGATCCCGCGCGCCGTATCGACCTCGCCTTGCGCGTCGAGGAAGGCAAGATGTGCCGCGGCGTCGGTTTCGACCAGCGGCCGCGACAATTGCTTCAGATAGCCGAACAATTTTTCCCGCACCGCGGCGACACCCCAATGATTTTCGGCGTCCACCACGGGCGCCTTCTGCCAGCGATAAAAGGGATTGACGCACAGCACTGCATAGCCGTCGCCCGCCAGCCGCTCGGCCATCTGGCGAAAGGCCGGGCGCAGGCCGCGGATGTCGGGCCACACAATCACGCCGGGATGCTTGTCCTCGGTGGGCGCCACAAAATAAGCGTCGCAGATACCGTCGGCCGTCGTGATCGAGACATCGCGGCCCTTCACCGGCTTGCCCGCGATGGCGCGCGCGGGCAGCGCCGCCATCAATGCACCCGCGCCCGCAAGTGCCGCAAAGCTGCGGCGTGCGACGGGCATTCCCGCACGGTCTCGATCGGCTTCCATCTTTTCGGTGCACATGGGGTTTCTCCTTGTGGGCATTTCGGAAAATCCCGGAAAGCGGTGCAACTTTCCTCGCGATTCCCATTGTCGTCCCGCCTTCGGGATCAAACGGGCGCAAGGCTAGTCCGACATTGCATTGAAGGAAATCGGTTTTCTGCACTGGCCAGGCTTCAGGCAAACAAGGGGTTCACGCGCCCTTCGTTGATGCTGATACGTCGCGCGAAGTGACACAATCGCTGCGGGCGTCACTCCACCGTCACCGACTTCGCCAGATTACGCGGCTGATCGACGTCGGTGCCCTTCGCCACCGCGACATGATAGGCGAGAAGCTGCACCGGCACCGCATAGACCAGCGGCGCGATCAGCGGGTGGACCTTGGGCATTTCGATCGTCGCCATGCAGCCGTCGCCCGCCTCGGCGATGCCGTCGGCGTCAGAGATGAGTACGACCTTGCCGCCGCGCGCCATCACTTCCTGCATGTTGCTGACGGTCTTTTCAAAGAGCGGGCCGCTGGGCGCGAGAACGATCACCGGGACCGCCTCGTCGATCAGCGCGATGGGCCCATGCTTCATTTCACCCGACGCATAGCCTTCGGCGTGGATATAGCTGATTTCCTTGAGCTTCAGCGCGCCTTCGAGCGCGAGCGGATAGTCGGGACCGCGGCCGAGATAAAGCACGTCGCGCGCCGGGGCGATCAGGTGCGCCATCGCGGCGATGTCCTCGTCATGCGCGAGCGCGGCGTTGAGCGCAGCGGGCGCTTCGACCAGATGCTTGACGATCTCGCGCTCCTCGGCGGCGCTGAGCTTGCCCTTTTTGAGCGCCAGGTGCGCGGCGAGCGCCGCCAGCACCGCCAGCTGGCAGGTGAAGGCCTTGGTCGAGGCGACGCCGATTTCGGGTCCGGCATGGGTCGGGAGCAGCAGGTCGGCCTCGCGCGCCATGCTGCTCGTCGGGACGTTGACGACGACCGCGATCGTCTGCCCATTCGCTTTGCAATGGCGCAGCGCCGCGAGCGTGTCGGCTGTCTCGCCCGACTGCGAGATGAAGAGCGCGAGCCCGCCGGGTTGCAGCACCGGGTCGCGGTAGCGGAACTCCGACGCGACATCGATGTCGACGGGGACGCGCGCGAAAGTCTCGAACCAGTATTTCGCGACCATGCCGGCGTAGAAGCTGGTGCCGCACGCGACGATGGTGATGCGGTCGATTGCGGAGAGGTCGAAATCCATCTGCGGCAATGCAACCGTCTGTTCGAGCGGGCGGATGTAGGAGGAGAGCGTCTGCGCCACGACGGTCGGCTGCTCGAAGATCTCCTTCTGCATGAAATGACGGTAATTGCCCTTCTCGACCGCCGCGGCGGTGACACCCGACGTGGTCACTTCGCGTTCGACCGGATTGTTTTCGCTGTCGAATATCTGCGCGCCGTCGCGCGTGATGACGACCCAGTCGCCCTCGTCGAGATAGGCGATTCTCTGCGTCAGCGGCGCGAGCGCGAGCGCGTCGGAACCGAGGAAAGTCTCCCCCTCGCCATAGCCGACGACGAGGGGCGAGCCAAGGCGCGCGCCGATCAGCAGGTCCGGATGCTGGCGAAAGGCGATGGCGAGCGCAAAGGCGCCGCGCAACGCTGGCAATATCGCCTGCACCGCCTCGGTCGGCGACTTGCCCGCCTCGACCTGTTCGCTGACGAGGTGCGCGACGACCTCCGTGTCGGTCTCGCTTTCGAACGTGCGGCCCCGCGCCTGCAAGCCCTCGCGCAGCGGTTTGAAGTTTTCGATGATGCCGTTGTGAACGAGCGCGACTTCGGCGGTCGCGTGCGGATGCGCGT
This sequence comes from Sphingopyxis alaskensis RB2256, assembly GCF_000013985.1. Taxonomy (GTDB): domain Bacteria; phylum Pseudomonadota; class Alphaproteobacteria; order Sphingomonadales; family Sphingomonadaceae; genus Sphingopyxis; species Sphingopyxis alaskensis. The sequence continues at coordinate 1,424,085 of NC_008048.1, forward strand.
TGCTGGTGGTCGGCGCGCCGTGCGTCGCCCAGCGCGTGTGCGCAATACCCACGGTGCCGGGCGCGGGGTTGCCCGCGAGTTCCTTCACCAGATTGGCCAGCTTGCCCTCGGCGCGGCGGCGGATCAACTGCCCGCCCTCGACCGTGCAGACGCCCGCGCTGTCATAGCCGCGATATTCCATGCGCCTGAGGCCGTCGACGAGGCGCTCGGCGACCTGATCCTTGCCGATGATTCCGATAATTCCGCACATGTGGGTCTGGCTTTCGTCTTAGAGCGTATAGGGGACACGGATGCCCGGCATATTCGCCGGAAAATCCTTGATATTACGGGTGATGAGAACGCGTCCGCGCGTCTGGGCCGTTGCCAGTATAATTGCGTCGGGCGACTTCAACCGCGGTCGGTCGCGGCGCAGCGCCGCTGCTCGCGAGGAGATTTCGTCGTCGATTTCATCCAGGCCGAAATGCGCCAGAAACGCCATCGCCTCGCTGACAACGCGATCGTCGCCCTTTGACAGCACTTCGATCCACGCGATGCGGCTGATCCAGGGGCGGGCGCCATTGCGCGCAGCGCGCTGAATTTCGACCCGCGCCGGCGGATAACCGGCGAGGGCATCGATGACGATATTTGCGTCGAACGTATAACCGCTCACTTGGGGTGCGGACTTTTGGGTTCGGGATATTTCCCGGCGATCATATCGAGATAGATCTGCCGCTGGCGATCATCCTCGGCGTCGAACATGTCGGGCGATTCTGCGCGCACTTCCTCATAATCATCATCCCAGGGCCGCGTCCATTCGGCCCGGCGCTTCCGATCATAATCATGCGGATCAACAGAAATGCCGTTTCGGGACCAGAGTCCGAAGCCGCGTTCGATCCAATCGCCATCATTCGACACCGGTTGCGCCTGATATGCCGCGACGGCGTCGCGCAGCACGGCCGCCCGGCTTTTGCCCTGTTCATGGGCAATCCGGTCGAGACGCTTGATCTCTTCATCAGGCAGGTCGGCAAGAATGCGGGTCATTGATATACTGATATCATATCATGATATCGCGTCAAGCGCGCCCGAAGTTGCGATCAACAAAAATCATCGCGAACTGCACCGGATCGGGAGCCACACCATTACCCTCGGCAAAGCGCGCCTTGCCGTCGGTCCATATCTTGCGGATCTGCGCGGGCAGTTCGGGGCCGAACTTCATCTGCTGCTCGACGATCCGCTCCCAGCTTCCGGTCAAGCCGAAGCTCTGCTCAAGCTGAGGCACCATCGCCCTGCACCAGGCCTCGGTCGCCGGATCGAGATGCCCGATCACCTTCAGCACCCAGGCGTCGACGAAGCGCAGGAAGGGCTGGTCGGTGTAACGGTCGCTCATTTCTTCTGTTCCGCCGCCTTCTTCTTGCGCATCGCGTCGTGGAAGCGGTCGGCCCAGCCGGGTTTCACGAGCTGCTCGCCGCGCACGATGCGCAATTCGCCGTCGCCAACGTCGAGCGTCACCGTGCTGCCCGCGGCGACGATCGCGTCGGCGCCGATCTTGACCGGCGCGACGAGCGCGCTGTTCGATCCGATGAAGGCGCGTTCGCCGATCTGCGTCTGGTGCTTGAAATAGCCGTCATAATTGCAGGTTATCGTCCCCGCACCGATGTTGGCGCCCGCGCCGACCGTCGCATCGCCGAGATAGGTCAGATGATTGGCCTTGGCGCCCGCGCCGAGCACCGCTTTCTTCACCTCGACGAAATTGCCGATCTTCGCCTTTTCGCCGAGCACCGTGCCGGGGCGCAGCCGCGCAAAGGGCCCGACCTCGCAGCCAGCGCCGATCGTCGCGCCCTCGATATGACTGAAGGCGCGGATCGTCGCGCCGTCGGCGATTTTTACGCCGGGGCCGAAGACGACATTGGGTTCGATCGTCACGTCGCGACCGAGTTGGGTGTCCCACGAAAACCAAACCGTTTCGGGGGCGCGCAGCGACGCGCCGGCCGCCATTGCTTCCTCGCGCCTGAATGCCTGCCACTGCGCTTCGGCAGCGGCCAGTTCGGCGCGGCTGTTGATGCCCCCGACATCGGCGGGATCGGTCTTCACCACCGCGCAGAGCCGCCCGTCGGCGTTCGCGATATTGACGATATCGACGAGGTAAAACTCCTTCGCCGCATTGTCGTCGGTGACGCGCGCGAGCAACGCGAACAGATCGCGCGCCCTCGCGGCCATCAGACCCGAATTGCAGAGCCGCACCGCACGCTCCGCGTCGGTCGCATCCTTATGCTCGACCATTTTCACGACGCGGTCGCCGTCGGTGATGACGCGGCCATATTGCAGCGGGTCGGCGGGCTCGAACGCGAGGACGACGACCGCCGGGGCGTCGCTTGCGCCGAGCCGGTCGAGCATCGCGCGCATCGTCGCCGCAGGCACAAAGGGCACATCGCCATAGAGGATCAGCACGTCGCCATCGAAACCGCTGAGCGCCGCTTCGGCCTGCCGCACAGCATGGCCGGTGCCGAGCTGCGGCTCCTGCACCGCAAGCTCCGCGGTGCCGCTCAGCGCCGCTTCGAGCTGATCGGCCTTGTCGCCGACAACGACCACCTTTTTCGCGGGGCTCAGTTCGTCGACGCTCGCCATCAGGTGCAGCAGCATCGGCCGCCCGGCGATCGGGTGCAGCACCTTGTGCAGGTCGGACTTCATGCGGGTGCCCTTGCCCGCGGCAAGGACGATGGCGGCGATCGGGTTGTTCATGCGCGCTGCCATGCCAGCAAATCATTGCGGTTTCCAGCACATCGCGCCATGCGCGCGGGATGAACGGATTTCCTTTTGCGATCGTCGGCTTCGACCTCGACGGCACGCTCGTCGACACGCTCGGCGACCTTGCCGCGGCGGTCAATCATGCGCTGGCGCAGATGGACCGCGCACCCCTGAGCGAAGCGGCGGTGCGGCCGATGATCGGGCGCGGGGCCAGACATATGCTCGAACAGGGACTCATCGCGACCGGCGGCGCACCCGACGGTGCGGTCGAGCGGCTCTATCCCGAACTCCTCCGCTTTTATGAAGCGCATATCGCGACGCAAAGCCGTCCCTTTGCGGGCGCCGTAACCGCGCTCGACCGGTTGGATGCGCTCGGTGTCCGCGCTGCAGTCGTGACGAACAAGGTCGAGCGGCTGGCGCGCCAGCTGCTCGGCGAACTGAGGCTGGCCGACCGGATGACAGCGATCATCGGCGGCGACACGCTGGGACCGGGCGGCGCCAAGCCCTCCCCCGCCCCGATCCGCGCGATGATCGAGCGATGCGGCGGCGGCCGCGCGGCCTTCGTCGGCGACAGTATTTTCGACGTTCAGGCGGCGCGCGGCGCTGACGTCCTCAGCGTCGCAGTCGGCTTCGGCTTTCTCGATGGCCCGGTCGAAACGCTCGGCGCGGATCATGTCATCGGCCATTTCGACGAACTGGTGCCACTGCTCGGTGAGCTATAGCCCTCCCCTGAAGGGGCGGGCTCTAGGAGGGCTTCCGCCACTTCGTCCAAAGATGCGTCGCCAGCATCAGGGGCGGCATCCGCAGCCAGTGCGATCGGATGTAAAAGGCCTGTTCGAGCAATGGATTGGTCACCCGTCCCCAATCGTCCCGCGCGAGCAAGCGGCGGCGATACCAGAGGTCGCTGCCATTCTGCCCGTCCCAGCCCGACGGCAGCACACTTCCGTAAAGATCGCGCGCCAGCCGCGCCGCCCGGCGCACCGCGGCGCGCAGCCCGTGCAGTTCCGCCCGCGCGTCGAGCTTGCCCCAGAATCCCGCGTCCGCGGCGGCGAAATCGCGCGTCAGGCAGTGGAAATCCCACAGATTGCGCAGCCCGCCCTGCAAATCGCCGTCGGCGAGCATATGCGCCGCGCAATGCACCACCATGTCCGTGGGGCAGAGCACCGCATGGCCGCCCGCAATCGTCACCGCATCGCTGACCAGCGCCAGCGCGTCGGGCGTGATTCGGTGCGTGCGCGGCAGGATGGTGTGATGCACGTCGATCATCCGGTCGCGCGCCTTGTGAATCATCGGCGGCAACTCGTGCATGTGCGCGCGGTAATAATGATCGTCATAGGGATCAGACTTCACCCATTCCCACCCCGCGTTCAGCAGCGCATTTTCGGCGCGGCGGATGTCGGGGGCGAGCACCAGTATGTCGAGGTCGCCGATCTGGCGCCCGACGCTGCACGCAAGGCCCGCGGCGGCATAGGCGGCGCCCTTGAGCAACACGAACTCGATCCCTTCGGGGGCGAGCGCGCGGCGCGCCATCTCCGCTTCCCACAGCGCCTGCGCGGTCGCGACCTTTGCCGCGGCGCGCTGATCCGCAAACAGCGCAGCAACCGTGGAGGGCAGCGGGGTCTCGTCCAGCCGGTGTGCCAGCGTCCCCAGCATCGCCTCGGCGCGCGCGACGGTGATCACCCTGTCCCAGTCGCGCGGGGCGAGGGTTGCCGCCTCGCGCCGTCCGGCGAGCAGGTCGGCGAGCGTGCGCACCGCGCTCATGCCGTCGCTTCCACCCAAAGCTGTTCGACCAATGCGATGCCGGTGGCGCTGTCGGGATAGGATATGCCGAACGCCGGCGTTTCGCGCACCAGCCGCGTCAGCGCGGCAAAACCCGCCTCGCCCAGCGCGACATAGTTGGTCGACGCTTCGGTCAGCCGCACGAACGCCTCGCCCTCGCCCATCGGTTCGATGGCCGTCTCGCCGCCGAAGCGCGGGAAGAGGAGGAGCGCCGGCCGCGCGGGTTCGTGCATCGCGGCGATGGCATCGGCGCGCGGGATCAGATGGCGGATGTCGCCCTTTGGCGTCCCCGTCATCAGGGGCCCCAGCCGCGCCGCATCGACGCTTGCCGCGACCTCGGCGATCGCCTGGTTCTTCAGGCTCACCGCGCGTGGAAAGGCCAGCGCGTCGCCGTCCTCGGGGTCGATCAGCGTGAACTCGTCACCCATCAGCCGCCACGCGCCTTCGCCGAGCAGCGCCGCGAGCGTCGATTTCCCCGACCCCGATTCGCCCGACATGATGAGCGCACGCCCGCCCTTCGCCACCGCACTCGCATGGAGGAGCAGGTGGCGCCGCCAGCCCAATGCAACTTGAAGGTTCATCGCCATTTCGGCGGCGAGCAACCCCATCGACAGCGGCAGCGGCAGCGCGTCGGGGACGACGAAATCGCCGCCGATGTGCACCGACGGGCGCAGCCAGCGCCGCCACGGCCGCGCCGCGAACAGCCGCACCGTCGCATCGGCAGGGCGCGCATCGTCGCGTGGATAGGCGGCGTAGAGCCGGTCGAGCGCCGCGACCGGCTCGCGCCAGTCGCTGCCGATACGGAATTGCACCGGACCGACGGCGATGCGGCTCACATATCTCACGCCGCCGCCGCCAGCCCCATGTCCGCCAGTTCGGCGAGCCGTTCGCCAACGAGCGCGCGCACGTCGCCCGCATCGCCCAGGTCGAACGCGATTTCGAGCCGCCTGGCGAGCAACGCCGCATCGCATGGATCTTCGCCCATCAACGCCAGCATTTCGGGAAGCGGCGCGACGACAAGGTGCGTCTGCATCGACCGCCGGTCGAAAATCGCTGTCAGCTCGCCCAGCGGCTCGATACGCAGCGCGTCCGCCGGCGCCGCGCGATAGGCGCGGTCAATCATAGGTTTCGGCGGCGGCGATCAGCTTGGCGAGCAGCGCCATCAGCGTCGCGCGCTCGTCGGTGCTCAGGTTCGCCTCCAGCTGCGCCTCGCTCGCGAGCGCCGCGGGCACGATCGCATCATAAAGCGAACGCCCCGTGTCGGTGAGCGCCAGATGGTGCGAGCGCCCGTCGGCCTCATGCGCCTGCCGTGCGATCAGCTGGCGGTCGGCGAGGCCCTTCGCGGCGCGGTTCACCGTCACCTTGTCCATCCGCGTCGCCTGCACCAACTCGCGCTGCGTCTTGGGCGTCCCTTCGCCCAGGATCGCCATCAGCCGCCATTCGGGGATCTTGAGCCCGAAACGGTTTTCATATTCGGCGGCGATCCGGCTCGACAGCGCATTGGAGGCGATCGACAGGCGATAGGGCAGGAAATTGTCGAGATTGAGCTTCTTCGCGGCCATGCCTGATAATCCCCAACGTCCTACCCGGTCGTAGCCATCCTATCGCCTGTTTCGGCGCTGTGAAGGTCAGAAACCGAAACGCGCCCCGATCCACAATGTCCGCGGCATCGCACGCTCGACAATGCCCGCCGCCGAAATCGCCGCAGGGACCAGTTCGTCGAACAGATTTTCGCCGCGCGCCTCGACGCTGATCCCGTTCGCGAAGCGCCACGACAGCCCCGCGGCGAGCGTCAGCGCATCGTCCAGCCGCAGCAGCCCCAGATCATCCTCATTCTGCGTGCCGATGTAGCGCAAGGTCGCAAAACCGCCGAGCGGGCCGTCGCCGTTGCTTCGCAGCGACACGCTGCCGCCATGTTTCGCAATCTGCGCCGGGCGCCGCCCGTCGAGCATCGCCGCCGCGCCCGATGCGTCCACATCGGCGTCGGTATAGGCCCAGGTCGCGCGTAGCGTCAGCGGGCCGATGCCCTGCTCGGCGCTGACTTCGATGCCCTTGCTGTCGATCGCATCGAGATTCTGCCGCTGGTTGAGGTTCGGCGCGAGCGTCACATTGGCGATCGCGTCGGTCAGCCGGTTGGCGAACAGCGTTGCCGACAGGCTGGTGTCAGCCCAAGCCCAGTCGATCCCGACCTCGCCGCCCCACAGATGTTCAGGCTTCAGCGCCTCATTCGCCAGCGTCACCTCGGCGCCGACGCGGAAAGGCCGATACAGCTCGTTGAGCGTCGGCAGGCGCCAACCCCTATAGGCCGCCGCGCGCAGCGCCACGCCGTCGCCGTTCCAGCGCACCCCCGCGCGCCCGCTGGCTTCCCAACCCTGCCGGTCTGCAAAACGGGCGTCGCTGATCGGCGCGCCGCCGATATTGCCCTCGCGGCGATAGCCGCCGCCCAGCCACCAGCGGTCGACGCGCCCGCTCAGTGTCCAGAGGAAGTCGTCATCGCGGCGGCCCGACGTCCATTCGGCAAAGGCGCCGACGGTGTCGCTGCTGCCCCCCGCACTGCGGTGGCGCTGCGGCACGCCCGCGGCGAAGAAAAAATCCTCCTCGGTGCGCCCCGTCGTGCGGCGCCAGTCGGCACCGAGCCGCAGCGGGTTCGCGCCGCCAACCGCCGGGCGATATTCGACGCGCGCGCCAAGGCCGGTCGCGGGAACGCGCTGGAACAGCACGGGCGCAGCGCTGCTGCGATCCGCCGCGACGCTCGCAAAACCCGTCTCGAAATCGCGCAGTTGGACATAAGCGAGCGCGAGCCATTGCGCGCCGCCCGCGGGGTCGCGGACGAAGCGCAGGCTGGCGTCGATGCCGTCGACCTTGCTCTGGGTGAAATCGACGCCGCGGTCGCGGCGGTCGACGAAGCCGCGCAGGCTCGCCTCGATGCGGCTGCTGTCGCCCGCATCGAAGCGCAGGCGCATCCCGATTCCGCCCTGCTCATAGGGCGCCGCGCGGTCGGCGCTGCCGCGCTGGTCCTTGGCGACGGGGATGAAACCGTCACCGCGGCTGTAGCGCCCGTCGAGCGCCACCTGTCCGCTGCCGACCGCACCGCCCACGCTCGCCGAAGCATCCCAGCCATCGCGGCTGCCATGGGCAAGGTTCGCTTCGGCGCCGTCGGTCATCTCCGAATGCAGCCCGATCGTCCCCGCGAGCGCGCCGGGCCCATCGGCGCCGCTGCCACCGCCGCGCGTGACGACGATCCCGCCGAGCCGGACCGCGTCATAGGCGCTCCACGCGACCCAGCCGCCGAACGGGTCGGCCTGCGGCACGCCGTCGAGCGTCACCAGCGCGCGGCTCGACGCATTGCCGCCGAGCCCGCGCAGCGTCACGCCCTGGCTCGTCGGATGCGCGCTGCGCCCGTCCGAGCGGCGGAACTGGACGATGCCCGCCTCGTCGCGCAGCCGGTTTTCGACGCGCGTGCCGAGGCCGCGATCGAGGTCGCGCAACACCGCGAATCCCTGTGCGGCATCGCCATCGGAGGGCGCCAGCGATCCTGAACCGGTGACGACGATGACGCCGGGAGGAAGGCGCAGATCGGCAATCACGATCTTTTCCAGATCATGGGCGGCGTCCTGCGCCATCGCCGCCACCGGCAGCGCCAGCGCCGCGACCCCCACCAAAAGCCGGATCACGCGGGCTTCACCGCGTCGGGATGCGCCTTCTGGAAGGCTTCCAGCTCCATGCACGCCGCGTCGATCGCCACCAGCCGCGGATAATCGTCCAGCGGCGTCTCGAACCGCCGCGCATTATACATTTGCGGCACGAGGCAGCAGTCGGCGATCCCCGGCGCGTCGCCGCCGAGAAACCTGCCGTCGCCCGCCATCGCTTCGAGCGCGTCGAATCCCTGCACGATCCAGTGGCGATACCAGCGGTCCTTGGTCTGCTCGTTCAATCCCAGGTCGCGCTTCAGATATTTGAGCACGCGGAGGTTGTTGAGCGGATGGATGTCGCTCGCGATCACCTGCGCCTGCGCCAAGGCGACCGCGCGCGGCATGGCATCGTCGGGGATAAGCCGCGGCTGCGGAAAGGCGCGATCGAGCCAGTCGATGATCGCCATGCTCTGGATGATCGGCTCGCCATCGACGACGAGCATCGGCACGAAGCCTTGCGCATTCTGCTCGAGATAGGCATCGCTGCGCTGTTCGCCAGCGATCAGGCTGACCTCGACGCGCTCATAATCGAGCCCCTTGAGGTTCAGCGCGATGCGCACGCGAAAGCTGGCCGAGGAGCGGAAATAATCGTGGAGGACGAGGTTGGTCATGCGCGGACCTAAGATAAACCAATGCCGTTTAGCAAGCGCCCGAACATCAAAGCATCGTCATTGCGAGGAACGGAGCGACGAAGCAATCTCCAGCCCTCGTCGGCGGGCGACGGAAGCTGAAGATTGCTTCGCTACGCTCGCAATGACGTTTAGGCGGGTCAGCGCGAGCCGTCCTTCACCATCTCCGCAATCCATTGCCGCAGCAGCGCCGCGCCCTCCCGATGCACCGTCGAGCGCCCGACCTCGGGCATCGCAATTCCGGGATCGGTGCTTTCGAGGCGATAGATCATGAAGCTGCGCTCGGGATCACCGGGCGCAATCGCGAAATCCATCCCCCCGCTGCCGCGCCCGGCCGCGGTGGGGCGCTTGCCGATGCCGTAATTCACGCCCGCGGGATCGTCGGTCCAGCGCAGGAACAGCCCGCTGTTCGACGCGCTGCCCGCCGGATTGTGGCAATGCGCGCAATTGACATCGAGATAGGCGCGTGCGCGGTCGGCGATGCTGCCGCTGGCCGGATCGTCCCAAACGGGCATCGCCGGTTCGAGCGCCGCGGGCTGATCGAAATAGCGCGCGCGGAGCGACGCCGACGCGGCGGGGTCGAGAACAAGGTTGCGCACTTTCGGCCCGATCGGCACGATTTCGCCGTTCAGGCTGTGGCATTCCTTGCACTGGTTCCTGTTCGGCACGGCATAGCGAATGGCGTGGCGTTCGCCCGCCGCGGTCGTGAAGCTCACCGGCACGCGCCGCCCGCCCAATGCCAGCGTCGCATCCTTGCCGTCGGCATCCCAGATATAGGGCAGCGCCGCCCAGCCCGACGCGCGGCGGATCAACAGCCGCGTCTCGACCGGACGCCCGGCGTTGACGTCGCTCCAGCCGAAGCTCTTGATCAGCACCGTGCCCACCGGAAAGTCGATCGCGCCATCGGTTGCAACCGTGGCCCTTTTGCCCTCCGGGATCAGCATGAACCGGTGCTTGTCGGCATAGTCGCTGAACAAGGGCGTGCGCAGCGTATAGGCGATACCCGCCACTGGGCGGAGCGGATCATTGCCGCGAAACAGGCCGAAGACGGAGAGCTTCGCGGGCATCGCATCGCTTTCCACCAGCGCCTGATCGACGGTCGGCAGGGTCAGCGCCGTGCCGCCGCTACTACACAGCAACGCCGCTGTGATCGCGGCAAGGACGCGCTTCACCGAACCTTCGCCTCCATGCTTTCGGGCAGCGTGATCCCCGGCAGCGGCGCGGGCGCCGTGCCTTTGAGGTCGGCGGGCGACGGCTTCGCCGCGCTTTGCGGCATCGCCATGTCGGGCAGGTTCAGCGACAGCACGCCGACATCGTCGTTGACGATCGCGTCGCCCGACCCGTCCCACAGCACCGGCGGGAGCGTGCCACCCATCGCCGCGGCAATCTCCGCGCCGCCCGGAAAGGCGGGGGCATAGCCCGCCTTGCCATGCTGATTGTCGCGCACGACGATCGCGCGCGGCAACGGCTGATATTTCGGGTCTTTATGCTCGTAGCGATAGCCGACGATCATCACATTGGCGGTGCCGTTCTGGTCGAAGATATTGTCGAAAATCTCGACATTGCGGTTCGCCATCACCAGCACGCCGGTCCCCGTCGGCACACTCGCGACGATATTGCCCGCCGGCGCGAAATTGGGGACGCTGTTGTCGCTGACGATGTTCGAAAAGACGCGGACATTGTGCCCGCCCTGCATCGGCAGGCTGGGCAGGTCGAACACCAGGATGCCGCCCGTGTTGCGGTTGGCGATATTGTCGTGAACATCGGCGTTATAGCTGTTCTCGATCTCGATCCCCGCGACATTTTCGGTCACGACCGATTCGCGCACGACGATATTTTTCGACTGACCGACATAGATGCCGGCGTCCGACGCGCCGCGGACATAGACGCTGTCGACGAGGACGTCGGTGCTTTCGACCGGATAAATGCCGTAGGCGCCGTTGGTCGCCTTTGGTCCCGCGGTCCATTCGACGCGCAGCTTGTGATAGACGATGCGGTCGGCGCCCTTCGACTTGATGCCGTCGCCCTTGGTATTGAGTACCGCGAAATTGGTGAGCAGCACATCGTCGCTGGTGACGAGCAGCCCCTCGCCCGCGCCCTGCTGCCCCGAAAAGTCGAGGATCGATCCGCCCTCGCCCGTTCCCGCGCCGCGCAGGGTGACATTGGCGACGTCGAGCGACAGCCCGTCGGTCAGCTTCCACACCCCCGCGCCCAGCTCCACCACATCGCCGGGCTGCGCGAGGATCAGCGCTTCCTGCAATTTTTCGTTCGCGTCGGCGGCATCGGCGCTGACGCTGATCGTTCTGGCGGATGCAGGCATCGCCAGCGCGAGCGCGGCGCCGAAAGGCACGACGAGATGATGGAATCGCATCAGACTCTCCCTTGTTTTTTGCCAGCATGGTGCAAGACTGGGGCAAAGCCAAGCCGCTTGCCGACAGGCTGGTCGCTGCCGGGGGAGGTCGCATTGTTTCTCCGAATTGTCCTGGCGCTCGGCGCCTTTATCGCCGTGCCGTCGCTCGCCGCCGCGCCATCCGCCCTCGCGGGCCGCTGGAAAACCGACGACGGCAAAGGGATCGTGGTGATGAGCCCATGCGGCGCAAAGATGTGCGGCCATATCGAGCGGCTGCTCATCAAACAGCCCGCGGGCGGCCAGCTCGACGAGCGCAACCCCGACAAGACCAAGCGCGGCCGCCAGGTAACGGGCCTGCGCATCTATTGGGATCTCGCCCCGCACGGCGACGGCTGGAAAGGGCAGGGCTACAGCCCCGAGGACGGCCGCTATTACAAGGCGCATCTGAGCGTGAAGGGCGACCGGATGACCATGAAGGGCTGCGTCGCGGTCTTCTGCCGCACGGTGACTTGGACGCGCGTGGGGTAACGCCGCACCTCTCGTTCCGTTCGTGTCGAGCGAAGTCGAGACACCCAACGAACGGGCGCCTAGCCGGAGGGGCATCTCGACTTCGCTCGATGCGAGCGGAAATAAGGGGCTTACGCCCCCTCGCCCAAAACCCAATCCACCCCCGCCGCGACGTGAATCCGCGTCGTGTCATAGATCGGCAGAAGATTGGCGTCGGGATCGACGAGCATCACCAGCTCGGTACAGGCAAGGACGATCGCCTGAATATCCTGTTTGGCGATGTCGGTGATAAAGGTTTTCATCGTGCGCCGCGAGGCTTCGTTGACCTTGCCCAGCATCAGCTCTTCGTAGATGATCCGGTCGATTTCGTCGGCGCGCGTCGCGTCATAGGGCGCAAGCGTCAGCCCGTGGCGCACGAGCCGCTGGCGAAACCACGCCTCGGTCATCACGTTGCGCGTGCCGATCACCGCCGCCGCCTTGACCCCGTCGGCCTTCATCTTCTCGCCGGTTTCGTCGACGATGTGGATGAGCGGGATCGAGATGGCCGCCGCAACATCCTCGGCGACCTTGTGCATCGAATTGGCGGCAATCATCAGCGCGGTCGCGCCCGCCGCCTCCAGCCGCTGCGCCGACCCGATCAACACCTCTTTGGCATGCGCCCATTGTTCATCGGTGGTGATCCGCGACAGGTCGCAATAGTTCAGGCTTTCCATCAGAATCGGCGCCGAACAGCCGGTGCCGAGGCGCTTCTGCACGCCCTTGTTGAGATGGCGGTAATAAAGCTCGGTCGACGCCCAGCTCATGCCGCCGATCAGGCCGATTTTGCGCATAACGAATCCATGCCCCTTTTATCGTCACCCCGGCGAAGGCCGGGGTCTCGACGTTGCTATCCAACGCGAGGTCGAGATCCCGGCCTTCGCCGGGATGACGATTCGGGTCAATGGTTGTGGGGTCAGTGCCCGCTGCCGCTCAGCGCCTTGACGATATCATCGGTCATTTTCTTGGCGTCGCCGAGCAGCATCATCGTCTGGTCCATGTAGAACACATCATTGTCGACGCCGGCATAGCCGACCCCGCCCATCGAGCGCTTCACGAACAACACGGTCTTCGCCTTTTCGACGTCGAGCACCGGCATCCCGTAAATCGGCGAACTCTTGTCGGTCTTGGCCGCCGGGTTGGTGACGTCGTTCGCCCCGATGACGAAGGCGACGTCGCACTGGGCGAACTCGCCATTGATGTCTTCCAGTTCGAACACCTCGTCATAGGGCACATTCGCCTCGGCGAGCAGCACGTTCATATGCCCAGGCATCCGCCCCGCGACAGGGTGGATCGCATATTTGACGTTGACGCCTTCCTTCTTGAGCAGGTCGGCCATTTCCCTGAGCGCGTGCTGCGCCTGCGCCACCGCCATGCCGTAACCGGGAACGATGATGACATTTTCGGCCTGGCTCATCAGGAAAGCGGCGTCGTCGGCGCTGCCCGGCTTCCACGGGCGCTGTTCCTTCGCACCGCCCGCGCCCGCCGCCGCGTCGGCGCCAAAGCCGCCCGCGATCACGCTGATGAAGCTGCGGTTCATCGCGCGGCACATGATGTACGACAGGATCGCACCCGACGAACCGACGAGCGCGCCGGTGATGATCATCGCGGTGTTGCCGAGGGTGAAGCCCATCGCCGCGGCGGCCCAGCCCGAATAGCTGTTGAGCATCGACACGACGACCGGCATGTCCGCCCCGCCAATCGGGATGATGAGCAGGAAGCCGATGAGGAAGCTGAGCGCCGTGACGGTCCAGAATACCCATGGCGACTGGTCGAAGGTGAAATAGGCGACGAGGCCGATGATCGCGGCGAGCGTGCCCAGATTGATGACATGCCGCGCGGGCAGCAGGATCGGCGCGCCCGACATATTGCCGTTGAGCTTGAGGAAGGCGATGACCGATCCCGAAAAGGTGATCGCGCCGATTGCGACGCCGAGGCCCATTTCGATACGGCTGACCGTGAAGATCTGTCCCGCGGCATCGGCGATGCCGAACGCCTGCGGATTGAGATAGGCCGCCGCCGCGACCGCCACGGCGGCGAGGCCGACGAGGCTGTGGAACGCCGCGACAAGCTGCGGCATCGCGGTCATCGCGATGCGCCGCGCCATGACGATGCCGATCACCGCGCCGATGCCGATGGCGACAAGGATTTCGGTCAACGCCACGCTGTCGAGCGCTCCGCCGTCGAGGCGGGGGACATGCATCAACAGCGTGGTGACGACCGCGATCGTCATCCCCGCCATGCCGAAGCGGTTGCCGCGCTGCGACGACGCCGGCGACGACAGGCCGCGCAGCGCGAGGATGAAGAAGACGCCCGACACGAGATAGGCGATCGCCGCCCACGGGTTCACCGCGCCGTGGCCGCCGGCCGCGGCGGCAAGGATGGGCTGGAAATCCATCTCAGCGCTCCTTCTTCTTGTACATCGCCAGCATGCGCGCGGTGACCGCGAAACCGCCGAAGATATTGACGCTCGCCATCACGACCGCCGCAAGGCCCAGCCATTTCGACGAGGCCGATCCCGCCGCCGCGGCGGCGATCAGCGCGCCGACGATGATCACCGACGAAATCGCGTTGGTGACGCTCATCAGCGGCGTGTGCAGCGCCGGCGTCACCGACCAGACGACGAAATAGCCGACGAAGCACGCCAGCACGAAAATCGAAAAAATGGCGATAAAATCCACCGCGCGCTCCCCTGCTGATTCCGCTTGGCGCACCTCTTGCCGTGGCGACGCCAGCCTGTCGACTCCTAAGCTGTCAAAAAAGAAGCGCCGACATTTCCCAAGGCGGCCGATTCAGGCACAATTCGAAATAAAATGTCATCGCCGAAGCCCTTGGCTCGATCAACAGAAGCCGGCTTGGTTGTGGCAACGGTCGGCGTCCGCTTCGGCTGTGCCGGGCCGGACGTGCGAGCCGGTCGGCGCCGGGGACACGCAATCCTTCCAAAGGTCAGGGAAGTTCAGCCTCTTGATGCCCCCGGTTTTCCGCGTCCGACTCCTGCCCGCCTCCCCACGCCGACAGCGACCGCCTTTGTCGACATGTTGAAAGAACCGCGGCGAAGGCAGGCACAGCCGGGGCATGTAGGACAGTGCTTTTTTGGGCGGCGGACGACCGGGATGACGGGAGGGGGTGTGGGCTTTTGCACTGGCAAGATACGCGCCCTGCCCTATATCCGGCCCCATGACCCGCACCATCACCGTTGCCGCGTTGCAGCTTGCCCTGCCCGGCCCCGTCGAACCGAACATCAAGGCTGTCACCGCGCTTGTCGAGGCAGCGGCGGCAAGGGGCGCGCAGATCATCCTGCCACCCGAACTCTTCGAAGGCCCCTATTTCTGCCAGGTCGAGGAAGAGGAGTTGTTCGCCACCGCACGGCCGACGGCCGAGCATCCGAGCGTCGTCGCGATGCAGGCGCTCGCCGCGAAGTGCAAGGTCGCGATCCCGACGAGCTTTTTCGAACGCGACGGGCATCATTATTACAATACGCTGGCGATGATCGGTCCCGACGGCGGGATCATGGGCACCTACCGCAAGTCGCACATCCCCGACGGGCCGGGTTACGAAGAAAAATATTATTTCCGCCCCGGCAACACCGGCTTCAAGATCTGGGAGGTCTTCGACACCCGCATCGGCGTCGGCGTCTGCTGGGACCAATGGTATCCCGAATGCGCGCGCGCGATGGCGTTGATGGGCGCCGAACTGCTCTTCTACCCGACGGCGATCGGCAGCGAACCCTATGACGCCGACCTCGACACCAGCCGTATGTGGCGCCGCGCGATGCAGGGTCATGCCGTGTCGAACTGTATGCCCGTCATCGCAGCGAACCGCATCGGAACGGAGGGCGACGCGCGTTTCTATGGCCACAGCTTCATCGCCGACGAATGGGGCGATCTGACGCAGGCGTTTGGCGCCAGCGAAACGGGTGCGCTCGTCGAGACGATCGACCTCGACCGCGCGGCAAAGCATCGTGCGGGGATGGGGTTTTTCCGCGACCGGCGACCACAGCTTTACGGGCGGCTCGTCGAAGACGTCTGACGGCGATCAGGCCTCGAAGCGGCGGATGCTTTCGAGGTCGGCGCGGTCGAGCGGCTGCGTCAGCCACAACCCGCCGCGCCCCTCACGCGACCAGCGCACAATCGCGCGGCGGCGGACGCCGCTGGCGAGGACAATGTCCAGTTCGCGACCCACTTCGAAATGCCCGTCGTGGACGAAGCCCGCCCCATGCTGCGACAGATCGACCAGTTCGATGCGCATTGCCGTGCCATCGTCGGCAACGACCTCTGCCTGCGTGTGTACCGGAAGGCGCGGCTGACGATAGCCCATCGCGCGCTGCTCCGCCGCCAGTTGCTTCAGTATATCGGCGACATCGACCGCGGTGTCGAACTGCACGCCGCAGCGCCCGCCGTCGGACCAGACGACCGCGCCGCGCAGCGTCACCGTGTCCGACAAGGCGATTTCGAGCGCTTCACCGACGGTGATCGGGACATCGGCGGCGAGCATCATGCCGCGGTCGGACATGTTGCGTACGCGCCACAAGCCCGCATCGCCATTGCGTATCACCTTCGCGATGCGCCAGACTGTGCGATAGCGATCGCCGCCGCGGCGATCACCCGCCGCTGCAAAATCCTGCTCCCCTGCCGGATCGGAGAAGCGACGTGGATTCATGTCTTCTACCTTTTCGGGGCAGCCGCGCATGAGGCGTAACCCCCTGTCGACACTGCGAAATTATTTGAAACCGTTTGCATATTCACTGGATTTGTCGTGAAAACTCAACGCTATTGCAGATAATCGTTAACATCGTTTCTATCGAAATCCGCGCCATGGCATCCGGTCGGGTTACCGGTAGCAATCCTTCGTATTTTACATATTTTACGGTCCCGCCCGACGCACATTAAGCCACGGCGCCATGCTTTTTTGCGCGCTTCGAGACGGCGCGCCTTCAGTATCGCCCCGACAGCAGCGCGCCGGCGCCGGGCACTGCGGTGGGCAGGCCGAGGCGCGTGAGCATCTGGTGCGCGGTACAGATTGCAGCGGACACGACGGGCAGGCCTGTCGCGTCCTCGATCCGTTGCACCGCGGGAAGCGACGGCATCTGGACGCAGGCCGACAGGACGAGCGCGTCGATGCCCGACAGATCGAGCCGCTTGCAGTGATCCATAAGCCGCGCCGGGTCCTGATTGGCGACCTCCAGATTATCCGCGATTTCGAGCGCAAGCCAGTCGCCGACCGCCACCCCTTCCCCCTCGATATAGCCGACGACCATTTCGGTCAGGGGCTTCATATAGGGCGCGACGAGCGCAATGCGCTTTGCGCCCAGCGTGCCAAGGCCCGCGATAAGCGCCCCCGCGCTGGTGACCACCGGGGCCGGATGGCCATTCTCGACCGTGCGCCGGTGCAGCCGTGCTTCGGAGACGCGATGATAACCCGTACCCATGCTCATGATCGCGACGAGGCAGGCATAGCCGAGCACATCGACCGCGGCGTCGGACAGTTCGAGCGCGCAACGGTCGGAATCGGCGTCCATCGCCGCCAGCTCCTGCTTCGTTACCTTCTTCATCCGCATCCGCGACGAGTGGAAGGTAAAGTGTTCGGGCGCCGCGCCTTCGCGGGCGCGGAGCAGCGCGGGGATTTCGGTTTCCATCGTGACGTTCGAGCTGGGCACGATCTGCCCGATGCGGATGGGCCTGTTCATATATTGCCTCGAAACATCCTGCATAAAGTGTGAGACCGTCATCCCGACCTTTGCCGGGATGCAAAAAAGGGTCAGACCGCGACAACCGGGTTGCGGAGTGTGCCGATGCCTTCGACGGTGCATTCGACGACATCGCCGGGCCACAGAAACTCCTGCGGATCGCGCCCCGCGCCGACCCCGGCGGGCGTTCCGGTCGCGATGATGTCGCCGGGTTCGAGCGTCATCACACGGGCAATGTCAGCGATCAGCTGGGGCACGTTGAACAGCATGAAGCGCGTGTTGCTGTTCTGCTTTTCCACTCCGTTCACATGGGTGAGGATATTGAGATTATGCGGGTCGCCGATCTCGTCGGCGGTGACGATGCATGGCCCCATGGGGGCAAAGCTGTCCTGCCCTTTCGAGACGATCCATTGCCCGGCGCGGCGGCAGTCACGCGCCGACACATCGTTGATGACGGTATAGCCGAACACGTGGTTCAGCGCGTCGGCCTCGGCCACGCCGCGCGCGGTACTGCCGATGATCACCGCCAATTCAGTTTCCCAGTCGAGTTGCTGTGTCACTTTCGCATTGTGACGGATCGGGTCGTTCCACGCGGCGACGGCCGTGGGCGGCTTCGAGAAGATCACCGGCTGCTGCGGCAGTTCGTGCGCGGTATCGAGCGCGCGGGCGGATTCGGCGACATGCTCGGTATAGTTAAGCCCGATGCCGAAGATATTCTTGCGCGGGCGCGGGATCGGCGCGAGCAAGGTGACATTGCCCTGGGGCAGCGAAGTGCCGAGCAGGTCGGCGGGCGTCGCGCTTTCGACCGCTTCGCGCAGGAAGCGCGGGCCGATCGGTCCCAGGTCGATGAAATCGAGCATCGTCGATGGCAAATCCTGCCCGATCGCATCGCCGAAATAATCGACATCGATCACAAGGCCGTCGTGGAGAAGGCCCAGCCGCGGTTCGGTTTCGACCGTGCGATATGTTACGAAGCGCATATTTGATGTCCGTCGTTTTTCGGGAAAGGTTCCTCGATCCGGACGCCGAGCGCCTCCATCACGGGGAAGTCGTTGAACGAGAAGAGGAAGGCTTCTTCCGCGGCATCGAGATTGACATGCTCGTGCCAGGTCCACGCGGGCACACAGAAAATATCGTGTGTCTGCCAGTCGTACCGCTGACCGCCGATGATCGAACAGCCGCGGCCGCGCGCGACATTATAGACGACATTGCCCGTGTGGCGGTGCGCCTTGCCGCGAAAACCGCCGGGCAGCATCCGCATATGCGCGCCCATCGTCTGGAGCGCCCAGCCGCCGGTCAGCGGGTTGGCATAGCGCATCATATGACCGTCGAAGGGCGACCCGACCGACACTTTCGCAAGGTTCAACAAGGCATCGCGCACGGCCTCCCAGCGATAGACCATCACCGGCGAATAGGGTTTTTCCCAGGCCGCGACGCCTTCGGGGCGGAGCGCCGCGCCGCCATAGGTCAGCGGCAGATCGTCCGCCGGATAGGCTGCCGTCTGCGCGGGCTGGTCGTAGACGGCATAGAAATTGGTTTCGAGGCTGTTCATCAGCGGGATGTCGAGCCCGTCCTGCCAGATCGACACTTCGCCGTCGGCGGCGACGCCATGGTCGTGCCAGCAGCCGTTCGGGGTCAGCACATAGTCGTTGGCACCCAGCGTGATGTGATGCCCGTCGACAACGGTATAGGCGCCCTTCCCCTCCATGATGAAACGGTGCGCCGACGCCGTGTGTTTGTGCGCGGGGGTGATCTCGCCGGGGCGCATCGCCTGCATTCCGCTGAACAGCCAGCCGCACACCGCGACATTCTCGCGCCCCGCATCGCTGTCGTTGAGCAGGGTGACGACGCGCCGCCCCGCTTCGTCGGGCCTTACGAGATCAAGCGCGCGCAGGCACATGGCGCGCATCTCGGCATAACGCCAGAGCGTCGGGCGATAGCGCGTGGCGGGCTCCCATGGTTCGATCGCATTGGCGCGCTTCCAGAAGGCGCCGGCGTTGCGCGCCGCGAGCTCTTCGTAAAACGCCTCCAGCTCGGGCGTGTCGGTGACGCGCGACCGGCCGAGCACGTCGTCGCGCGGATCGATGATCGTCGAAGGGCCTGTCATGGCGGTGTCTCCTCGTCAGGATCGACAGGCTGCTCGGCGTCGACAAACCGCGCCGACGCGCGGGGCGTCCGGTCGACCGTCAGGTTGAAGATGTCGAAGCGGTTATAGCCGCCGATGATGTCGTGCATCAGCTTGGGCCGGATACACTCGCCGAGGTCGATGTCGGCATAGACGATGCCTTCGGCGTCGATCAGCGGCTCGCCGACCGGATGGCCATGCGGGTCGATCACGCCCGACCAGGCGCTGTTCGGGCGCGACAGCAGGTCGCGGTTCTGCGGGCGACCCTCGGACATCGCCGCGATGATCTCCTCGCTCAGCGCCGAACAGGCGACGATGGTGAAGACCTTGCCCTCGAAGCTGTGCGCGGTGGCGCGGATCCTGATCGCTTCGGCCATATTGTAGGAGGCGGGAGCGACAGGCAGCGCGATATAATTGGCGACGTGGACCAGTTCGCCCTGCGACAGCAAGGCGAAGCGCGCGAGCGTGTTCGTATTCTCCCCGCACGCCAGCGTGCCGAGCGGCCCGACCGACGTGTCATGGACGCGGATCGAGCTGCCGTCGCCGCCCGCCCATGTCAGCTTTTCGGCCCAGGTCGGCACCAGCTTGCGATGACGCCCGAGCAGGCTGCCGTCGGCGCCGATGACGAGGTTGCTGTTATAGAGCGTGCCGACGCTCACCGGATCGCGCTCGTTGATGCCGATGACGAGCGTGCAGCCATGGTCGCGCGCCGCGGCGCAGAGTGCGGCGACCTCCGGGCCGTCCACGCGGACCGACGCGCGATACAGCCGCTCGTGCCATTCGGCGCCCTCGATCGGGGTCATCAGCCAGTTCCAATAGGGATAGGCGGGGACGAACACCTCCGGGAAGGCGACGAGCTGCGCGCCATTTCCGGCCGCCTCGGCGATCAACGCACACGCCTTGTCGACCGTCGCTGCCGGATCGAGGAACACCGGCGCCGCCTGCACTGCGGCGACGCGCGATTTGGGCAGGAGGGAGGCCGACGTATCGCTCATGTCACCGCCGCCCGCTGGTGATATTGCGGCTTGTCCCACGCGCGGGTGGCGCAGACCCTTTCGAGCCGTTCGACCGTCTCGACGATGTCGCTGTACCGCAGGTAAAGCGGCGTCAGCCCGAAGCGCAAAATGTCGGGGGCGCGGAAGTCCGCAATGACATCCAGTTCCCTGAGCGCCTGCGCGATCTGATAGCCCTGGCGGTGCGCATAGGCGACCTGGCTGCCGCGCAGCGCATGATCGCGCGGGCTTGCCAGAGCAAAGCCATAGGCATCGCACAAGGGCTGCATCCGCGCGATGAGTAGATCGCCAAGCGCCAGCGACTTGCGGCGCACCTCGGCCATATCGGCTTCGAGCATCAGGTCGACGCCGACTTCGAGCGCCGCAAGACCCAGCACCGGCGGCGTGCCGCACTGGAAGCGTGCGATCCCGGCGGCGGGATCATAATCCTCCTCGAAATCGAACGGCCGCGCGTGACCGAACCAGCCCGACAAGATCGGCGTGGCGCCATGGTGCCGCGCAGCGGCAAAGAGATAGGCCGGCGCACCGGGGCCACCGTTGAGAAACTTGTAGCCGCAACCGATCGCAAAATCGGCGTTCGCACCGTTGAGATCGACCGGAATCGCCCCCGCGCTGTGGCTCAGATCCCAGACGATCAGCGCGCCCGCTTCGTGCGCGGCGCGCGTGATCGCCGCCATGTCGCGAACGCGGCCCGACTTGTAGTGCACCTGCGTCAGCAGCAGCACCGCCACCTCATCGCTCAGCGCATCGACGATGGCATCGGGCGCCACCGTGACCGCCTTCACACGCCCGCCCGAAAAAGCCTCGATCCCCTGCATCATATATACGTCGGTCGGAAAGTTGGTGGCTTCCGACAGGATCACCGGGCGTTCGCGCCGCAAGGAAAGCGCGGCGGTCAACGCCTTGAAGATATTGACCGAGGTGGAATCGGTCGCGACGATCTCGCCGGGGTGGGCGCCGACCAGCCGGGCGATCTTGTCGCCGATCCGCCGCGGGGCGGTCGACCATGAGGCGCCGAGCCACGAGGTGATCAGCCCCTCGCCCCACTCGTCGCCGATGACTTCGGCGAGCCGGTCGCCCGTCGCCCTGGGCAACGCACCGAGCGAATTGCCGTCGAGATAGATCAGCCCTTCGCGCAGATGAAAGCGGTCGCGAAAAGGCGCGAGCGGGTCGCCCGCGTCGAGCGACACCACATCGGCGACGGCCATCGTGCCGGTCATGCGATTTCCCTCAGAATGGCGCGCACCGGGCTGGCATCGGCGCCGACGATGCGCAGCGGCAGGGCAATCAGTTCGTAGCGGCCGGGCGGCACATCATCGAGCACCAGCCCCTCCAGGATCCGCATGTCGGCAGCCTTCACCGCCTGATGCGCGTCGAGCGTTTTCGACTGTTCGGGATCGAGCGAGGCGGCGTCGGTGCCGATCAGGCGGACGCCCATCGCACCAAACCGTTCGATCACGTCCGCAGCGACGGCGGTGAAATCGCTGTCCCATTTTTCGTGCGGAAATTGTTCATAGGTTCGCAGCAGGACACGCTCTGCGCCGTCGACGCAGCTCCAGTCGATGTCGCCAATCTCCACCCGCCCGCGCGCATGGCGCACGTCGATGAGCGCGCACGGTCCGATATAGGGAGCGAGTTCGCAGTCGGCCGACGAGGCGCCGTCATTGCTGTAATGGAGCGGCGCATCGCCGTGCGTCCCCGCGTGCAGCGGCGTGAACATGCCGCCGACATTGACCGGACAGCCCTCGCCGATCACCGCATGGCTGTGGAGCGAGAAGGCGGGCTCGCCGGGCCACACCGGCACCGCGGCGTGCAGCGGCTGGGAAATGTCCCAAATCCGGCTCATTTGCGTTCCCCTGCCGCATAGTCGCCACCCTCGCGCGGCGCGACCATTTCGGTCCGCATCGACCAGAGTTCGGGAAAGAAGCTGAGATCGAGCGCCTTGACGAGATAATTGACCCCCGACGAGCCGCCCGTCCCCGGCTTGTGCCCGATCACGCGCGCGACGGTCTTCATGTGCTTGAAGCGCCATTCCTGGAAATAATACTCAAGCGCCGTGACCTTTTCAGCGAGCGTGTAGAGATCCCAATGCCGTTCGGGGTCGGTATAGATCGCGAGCCACGCCTGCTCGACCGCTTCCGACGTCGCATAGGGCTGCGTCCAGTCGCGCTCCAGATGCCCCGCCGGTATGGCGAAGCCGCGCCGCGCGAGCAGCCGCAGCAGCTCGTCATAGAGCGACGGCGCCTCAAACACCGCGCGCAACCGTGCCGTGGCTTCCGCGTCGTCCTTGTGGACGATCATCATGTCGCCGCGCTTGTTGCCGAGCAGATATTCGAGTTCGCGATACTGCTGCGACTGGAACCCCGACGCGCGGCGGAGGAACCCGCGAAAGGTCAGGAAATCATGCGGGGTCAGCGTCGCGAGCACTTCCCAGCTGTGGATCATGTGGCGCTGGATCGTCGCGATGCGGTCAAGCCCCTTGCCCGCGATTTCGAGCCGATCGTCCTTGATCGCGTCATGGACGAGGCGCGCCTCGTGCAGCACCAGCTTGAGCCACAGCTCCATCGTCTGGTGCATGATGATGAACAGCATCTCATCGGGCTTGTCCGACACGGGCACCTGCGCCGAAAGCAACTGCGCGGTCTGGATGTGGCGCGCATAGGTCAGCCCGTTGTCCCACTGGATCGTTTCGCCGTCGATCTCGGTTTCGAAAACCTCGGTGTCGCCATCGCGCGTCTGCCTGATCATGTCGCCGCCTCTCCGCTCGCCGGACGGACCGGCAGGCGTCCTTCATAGGCGACATCGCCGCGCCACGCATCACCCGGCGCGAGCGCCGGCTCGTTCGCGATCTTGCGATAGAGGCTCGCGAAATCGGCCTCCTCGGTCGCGCGCAGCAATTGATCGAACCCCTCGACGACGAAATAGGTCTGCTGAAAGGCGTCGAAATGATAGCGCGTCCGCATCGCGCGCTCGACGTCGAGCCAGATGCGCCGCGGTTCGGGAGCGGTCAGCGCAAAGGCCGTTTCGGCGAGGCTGGAGAGCAGGCCGCCGCCGAAGGCGCGCAATTCGCCCTCCTCCACCACCAGCCCGAACTCGACCGTATAGAGCCAGAGCCGCCCGAGATAATCCGACGCGCCCAAGCTTTCGGCGCGCAGTCCCGCCTCGCCATAGGCGACCAGAAAGTCGCCGAAGGCGGGATTGGCCAGCATCGGCACATGCCCGAAAATGTCGTGAAACATGTCGGGCTCTTCGCTGTAGGCGATCTGTTCGGGCGGACGCACAAAATTGGCGGCGGGAAAGCGCCGGTTCGCCAGATGCTCGAAAAAGGGGGCGTTGGGGATCCAGCCGGGAACCGCGACAACCTCCCATCCCGATGCCGGTTTCAGCAGAGCGTTGAGCTCGGCAAAATCGGGAACACCGGGTCTGAGCCGACGAAGCAGGCCCAGCCCGTCGAGGAAGGCGCGGCAGGCATAGCCCCCCATCGCCGCCGACTGCCGGTCGAACAAGGTCCGCCACGTGCGATGCTGTTCGGGCGTGAAGGCCTGCCACTCCTGCGGCATCGTCCAGTCGGCCGCGACGCCTTCGGGCGGTGCGTCGAAGATATGCGTCGCGGCCAAGCCTCTCTCCCGGATTGTCTTTCGAAAGAGTAGCGCGAACCCAGGCAAACATTGTTCGGATTATCGGACGATGATCCTCCGTTTCGGGTCAAATGTCCTTTCATTATTCCATAAGGCAGAACATAATCCTGTAGAATGGCGCAATGAATGCGGCATTTGGTTGTAAAGCGACTCAGGACGGAACGAATGGACAGGCTCGACTGGAAAATCATCGCCGGTCTCGAACGCGACGGGCGGCTATCCTATGCCGAGCTGGGCGAGCAGGTCGGCCTGTCCAAATCGCCTTGCTGGTCGCGGGTCAAGGCGCTGGAGGCGGGCGGCGTGATCGAGGGTTATGCGGCGCGGATCGACCCCGCGACGATTGGGCTGGCAGTGCAGAGTTTTGTCGAGGTTCAGATCCGTTTCGACGCGCATGGCGAGTTCGAGGCCGCCGTGCTCGCGCATCCGGCGGTCGTCGAATGCCACACCACCGCGGGCGACAGCGACTATATGCTCAAGATTTTCGCGCGCTCGGCCGATCATCTCGACGAGCTGCTGCGGCACAATCTGTCGAAACTGCCCGGCGTGCAGCGGCTCAAAACGGTCGTGTGCCTCAAGACGATCAAGCGCCACGGCGAGTTGACCGCATGGGCGCGCACCAGCGAAGACCGCGGCCGACCGCGCTAGAACGGTGTGCTAAATCGCTGTTTTGGCGACACCATTGTTGCAACGATCGCCGGGCGCCGGAAGAATCGCACCGAATCGGCGCGGATCACTCTTAAAACCGGCCGCCGATGCTCGTTAAAGCTCGCATGACCACCAAAGCGACGACATCGAACGAGCCGGTAGGGCGGCTCATGGGTTGGCTGGGGCTCCGCCGCGCGCGCGGGACTGCCTCCGATGGCGGATATCCGCCCCCCGACCCTGGAGGCCCGCGCGACCTGGCGCGCGAGGCACGCTATGAACTCGCCGCATCGATCACCTCTTTCCTCGTCGACAACGACCTCGAAGTCTCGCCGACGAACCTGCTCATCGCGCACGGTGCCTTTTCGGGATGCAACCCCCGGCTCGCGCAGTTGATCGTCGCGCGCGCGCAAAGTCCGCAGGGCATCACCCAGAAATGGCTCGACGAACTGGAAGAACAGGAAAGCGGACAGCCCGACCGCGCTGAACTCGACAAGCTGATGACGCGGCTCGAGGCGAACCTCGACGCCTTTCATGCCAATACGAAGCAAGCGCGTTCCGCCACGAGCGATTACGGGGTCGAGCTCGAACAACATGTCTCCGACCTCGAACAGCTTCAGAAAACGGGCCGCATCGTCTCCAGCCTCGCCGACCTCGCCAAGGTCATGCTCGAACGCACGCGCAAGGCCGAAGAGGATATGCGCAAGAGCGAGGATGAGGCGAAAGCGCTGCGCCGCAGTCTCGACCGCGCCAGGCGCGACGCCGAACTCGACTATCTGACCGGCCTGCCCAACCGCCGCGCATTCGAAAATCTGCTCGACCGGCATTACAGGGAAGCGCGCGCCGCGCTCGAGCCGCTGAGCGTCGCCTTCTGCGACATCGACGAGTTCAAGAAGGTCAACGACACGCACGGCCATGACGCCGGCGACCGCGTCATCAAGGCGATCGCCGATACGCTCGCGCGCATCTCCGACGACAAATGCCACGTTGCCCGCCATGGCGGCGAGGAGTTCGTGATGCTGTTCCGCGGCCTGACGCCGACCGAGGCCGCGCAAAAGCTCGACGATGCACGCGAGGCACTCGCCGACCGGCGGCTTATCAACCGCAAGACCGACGAGCCCTTCGGTCAGATCACCTTTTCGGGCGGCGTGGCCGATGTCTTCGGCTATGGCGATGCGCGCGCCGCGCTGAAGGCCGCCGACGCGGCGCTTTACAAGGCCAAGACGAGCGGCCGCAATTGCATCCGCATCGCCGATCCGGCCTGAACCCTGGCTTCCCGCGAGGGGGCGGGAGCCGCGGGCAACGGGCCTAATCGCCGGTTGCCCGCGGCCCTGGCTTCAGACGGCCGGGCGCCGCGCGTAATAGCCGAAGGCGGCGATCACGGCATAGCACAGCGCGGGGAGCAGCAGCGCGGTTGCGAGGCTGCCGGTCATGTCGGCGATCGCCCCGGTGGCGAGCGGAACGACCGCACCGCCGAAAATCGCGACATTGATGATCCCCGACCCGTCGGCTGCGCGAGGGCCCAGCTTCTCCGAAGCGAGGCTGAAGATCGTCGGGAACATGATCGCGTTCATCAGGCCGATCGCGAGCAGGCTGTAGCCCGCGGCGATGCCGGTCGTGTTGGTCGAAATCAGGATCAGTGTGATCGCGCCGATCGCGACGCAGGCAAGCAGCCGGCCAGGGCTGACGAAGCGCATCAGATAGGACCCGATAAACCGGCCGACCATCGCCCCGCCCCAGTAAAGCCCGATCAGCTTGCCCGCGGCCTGCTCCTCCAGCGCCATCACGCCGGGCTGCATCAGATAATTGACGACGAGCGAGCCGATCGACACCTCGGCGCCGACATAGAGGAAGATGCAGAGCGCGCCGAAGCCGAAGCGCGGACGCTTGAGCAAATCCAAGCCCGCGAGGCCCGCGCTCGCCTCATGCTTCTCGCCTTGCAGCCGGTTTCGGAACAGCCAAACCGCGCCCGCGACGACCGCGAGCGCGGCGGCGATGCCCAGATAGCCGTGGACGATCGCCTGGCTTTCGGCGGTGCGATAGGCATCGAGTTCGGCACCCGACAATTGATCGGCGCTGACCGTCGCGAGGCTGCCGAGGATCAGTATCGACCCGACGATCGGAAAAATGGTCGTTCCCAGCGAATTGAACGCCTGCGCAAAGGTCAGGCGGCTATGCGCCGTTTCAGGCTTGCCGAGCAGCGAGATGAGCGGGTTGGCGACGACCTGGACGATCACGACGCCGCTCGCGAGTACGAAGAGCGCAAGCAGGAACAGGCCGTACACCGCCTGCTGCGACGCGGGGATGAAGAGCAGGCAGCCGGCGAGCATCGTCAAGAGCCCTGCCACGGCGCCGCGCATATAGCCGATCTTCTTGACCAGCTTTGCCCCCGGAATGCCGATCACCAGATAGGCGGTGAAGAAGCAGAACTGGATCAGCATCGCCTGGGTGTAGTTGAGCGTGAACAATTCCTTCAGCTTCGGGATCAGCACATCGTTGAGCGACGTGATGCCCCCGAAGATGAAGAACAGACCCATCACAAACAGCCGCAGTTCGGGCGCATCGACGTGCGCGCCCTCCGCTTCAATCGCGACCGGGTCGGTGCTCGAAGAAATATCCGGCGCCAAAGCCATACCATCCCCCATTTATTTGTCCGGGCCGTGCCCTGTTGGGGGTTTGTCATATTGGCGGCGACGAGCAAGCGCAATTGACGCTTCCCGCCGCGACATTCGTATGCACAGGATCAGGCGGCCGTCCGGCGAACGACGACGCCTGACCCAGGGACGCAGGCATCGTTACAGCATCGGATAGGCGAGCCCGTAATAGCCATAGATGCTGCGGCCGTAGGAATCGGTATATTCGGGCACCTGATCGCGCGCATAGCGCGGCGCGCCGGTCAGGCGGTCCTTCGCAATATCGACGACATAGCCGCCCACGTCGGTGTCATAAGTCAGCATGTCCCACGGAATCGGATAATGATCGCTGCCGATCCCGAACAGGCCGCCGAACTCCATCACGGCATATTCGCATTGGCCCGATTTCTTGTCGATCATCACATTGGCGATCGAACCGAGTTTTTCCTTCCGGGGATTGTACACGGCGGTCCCTTCGACCTTGTCCGACGAGATCAGCCGATGCGTTTCGCGTTCAAGGGTGTCACCCATGATTGCCTCTCCTTATGCTGGCGAAGGCAGGGCGCCGACCGGAGGATCCGGCCGCGCCGCCCTCTTTCCAAGCAACGGGGGAGGTGCGCCGGAGTTGCCCCTTTCATTAGAAAAATGGCGGACGGTGCGAAAGTCGCGTCGGTCAGCGGCTCCAGCGCGCGAAGATCGCGGTCGGCAGCAGCAGCCCGCGCGCTTCCTCGCGCACCGCCAGCTCGCCGCATTCGACCCGGCCCGGCAGGTCGGCGAACAGCTGGGCAAGCAGCTCCCCGATCGCGAGCGCCGACATGCGCACGGCATAGACGGTGAGGAACAGCGCGCGGCTGTCGGCATCGAGCAACTGGCGGCAATCGGCGAGCAGCGGCGCCAGCCCTTCCTCGATCTGCCAGCGTTCATTGTTCGGGCCGCGCCCGAACTTGGGGGGATCGAGCAGGATCGCATCGTAGCGCCGCCCGCGCCGCACCTCGCGCGCGGTGAACTTGCCCGCATCGTCGACGAGCCAGCGCACCGGCTTGTCGGCCATGCCGGCAAGCGCCGCATTGTCGCGCGCCTGCGCCACCGACTTTTTCGACGCATCGACATGGGTGACCGATGCCCCCGCCGCGGCGAGCGCCTGACTGCCGACGCCGGTGTAGCCGAAAAGGTTGAGGAAGGCGGGGTCGGGCCTGTCCGCGATGCGTTCGCGCAGCCAGTCCCACACGGGCGCCATGTCGGGAAAGAAACCCAGATGGCGGAATGGCGTGCAGGACGCGGTGAAGCGCGCCTCACGCCACGCCAGCGGCCAGCCCTCGGCGGGCACGGGTTTGTGAAAATACCAGCGGCCGCCGCCGTCCTCGTCCGATGCGGGCACAAACTCACCATCGGCCGCCGCCCATTCGCTTTCCGGCAATGCCGGTGCCCACATCGCCTGCGGCTCCGGGCGGATGAAGCGGTAGCGGCCATAGCGTTCGAGCTTGCGGCCGCCCCCGCTGTCGACCAGCCCATAGTCGTCCCACGCCGCGCCGACGAGCGTGACGAGGGGCAACAGATCAGCCACGCGCGGCTTCCGCGAGGATGAAGGCCTTGACGACATCATAGTCGCCGGGAAGCTTCGTATAGCGTTCCTCGCGCTCGAACAGATTGCCCAGCCGCGCGGGCAGTGGTGGGCGTACCCCGGTCGCGCGCTCGACCGCCTCGCGGAACTTGGCCGGATGCGCCGTCGCGAGCGTGACGACCGGAATCTCGGCGTCGATCTCCAGCGCGCGCGCCGCGGCGAGGCCCACCGCGCTGTGCGGGTCGATGATCTGTCCGCCGCGTTCCCGCGCCCAGCGCAGCGCGAGCGCCATCGCGTCGCCGTCGATGCGCGCGCTCGAAAACAGGTCGCGCGCGCCGGCCAGCATGTCGGCGGGGATGGTCATCGCGCGCTTCGCCTCGAACTCGGCCATCATCCCCGCAATGGCCGCGCCGTCGCGGCCCGCGAGATCGAAGAGCAGCCGTTCGAAATTGCTGCTGACCTGAATGTCCATGCTGGGGGTCGCGGTGGGCGTCACCGTCCCCGCGCTGTAATCGCCGCTGGTCAGCGCGCGGTGGAGGATGTCGTTGACGTTCGTGGCGACGACGAGCCTTGCGATCGGCAAGCCCATCTGCGCCGCGACATAGCCCGCGAACACATCGCCGAAATTGCCCGTCGGTACGCTGAACGCCACCGGGCGGTCGGGTCCGCCGAGGCGGACGGCGGCATAGAAATAATAGACGATCTGCGCCATCAGCCGCGCCCAGTTGATGCTGTTCACCGCCGACAGATTGACCTGGCCCCGCGCCGCTTCGTCGCCGAACAGCCGCTTCACCATCGCCTGCGCATCGTCGAAGCTGCCGTCGATCGCGATATTGTGGACGTTGGGCGCGAGCACCGTCGTCATCTGGCGCCGCTGCACGTCGCTGACGCGGCCCTCCGGATGCAGCATGAATATCTGGATATGTTCACGCCCCGCCACGGCCTCGATCGCCGCCGATCCAGTGTCGCCGGAGGTCGCGCCGACGATCGTGATGTCGGTGCCGCCGCCACTCAGGAACGTCTCGAACAATTCGCCGAGCAATTGCAGCGCGACGTCCTTGAACGCCAGCGTCGGCCCATGGAAGAGTTCGAGCAGCCAGTGGCGATGATCGAGCTGGACCAGCGGCGTCACCGCATCGTGGCTGAACCGGCCATAGGCGGCCCGGCACAGCGCGCGCAGTTCGTCCTCGGTCAAAACGCTTTCGACGAAGGGCCGCATGATGCGAACCGCGGTTTCGACATAATCGAGGCCTGCGAGCGCGCGGATTTCATCTGCTGACATCCGCGGCCATTTGGTCGGCACATAGAGCCCGCCGTCGCTGGCAAGGCCCGCGAGCGTGGCGGCACGAAAGTCGAGGGTCGGCGCTGAGCCGCGGGTGCTGATATAGTCCATGACGCAGATGCGCCTAGCGGCGACGGCTTACGGTCGCAAGCGGCGACGCACGGCGAGGATATAGATGACCAGTGCTGCGGCGGCAAAGAGGAACCATTGCACCGCATAGGCGAGATGATTGTTCGGCGTGTCGTCGGCCGACGGCACCGCGCTCGGCCGTAGCCCCGCCACCGGCGTGTCGGCGACCAGCATCGCGCGCGCCGGGGACGCCTTGCCCATCGCCCGCGCGATCATGCCCGGCTGTTCGGGACCGGGAACAATCGTCCCCTGCACAATTCCGCCGGTCCATTTGGGCGGCGCGAAGCCGTCACCGATGCCGACATCGACCAGCACGCCCGGCCCTTCGGCGCCGGTGCGGCAGTCGGCGATCATGCGAAAACCCTTGCCCCCGTTGCGGTCGGTGCCGCTGCGCGGATCCCAGCGCACGGGTTCGAGGCAGACGACGCTGCTCTTGCGATAGAGCATCGCATCGGGCACCGGCGGCAGTTCGGGATAGGAGACAAGCGACGACATCGCCATATTGCGTTCGTACAGCGCGATCAGTGCTTCCTTGTCGGCCTTGCGCTGGAGTTGCCAGACGCCGAGGCCGATCATCACCGCCACCGCGATGAGGACCAGCAGGGTCGGGCCCAGCGGCCAGCGCGGCCGCGGCGTGTCCGAAACACCGCCTTCGGCGCGATCAGTCATGCGGACCGTCCAGCTTGCGCCCCTCGGCCGCCTGCCGCTGATGCTCGATCGCGAGCAGCGCGGCCTTGCCGACGCGCAGGCCATAGACGACCGCGGCGGCGGTCAGCGGTACCCACAGCAGAATATGCACCCAAAAGGGCGGACGCGCGACGGCATCGAGCGTCAGCGCCGCGACGATCAGCAGTGCGCCGATGATGAGCGTCAGGAAAGCCGCGGGGCCATCACCGACATTATAGGTCGAATAATCGAGCGCGCACACGCGGCAGTGCGAAGCGAACTTGACCGGCCCGTCGAACAGCGTCTGCGCGCCGCAGCGCGGGCAGAGGCCAAAAAGGGCAGCGCGCGCGACCGGCGGCTGCCCCTTTTGATCTGGCTTTTGGCCGGGCAATTTAGTGCGCAGCGACCGGCGCGCCCCAGCCGCCCCAGACATAGACGATGATGAAGAGGAACAGCCACACGACGTCGACGAAGTGCCAGTACCACGCCGCCGCCTCGAAGCCGAAATGCTGTTGCGGGGTGAAATGGCCCTTATAGGCGCGCACGAGGCAGACGATCAGGAAGATTGTGCCGACCAGAACGTGGAAGCCGTGGAAGCCGGTAGCCATAAAAAAGGCCGAGCTGTAATTGCTGCCACCGAAACCCCAGGGCGCGTGGGCATATTCATATGCCTGGATCGCCGAGAAAACGACGCCGAGGATGATCGTCGCCCACAGCCCCTTTTTCAGACCTTCGCGGTCGCCGTGGATCAGCGCGTGGTGCGCCCAGGTGATCGTCGTGCCCGAGCAGAGCAGGATCAGCGTGTTGAGCAGCGGCAGCGAGAAGGGATCGATGACTTCGATGCCCTTGGGCGGCCACATGGCGATGGCGTCGGCGCCCTCCTGCCCGAACAGCGAGGTGACCGCACCGTCGGCATATTCGATCGGCACCGGAAACAGCGAAAAGTCGAACCAGGCCCAGAACCAGCCGACGAAGAACATCACCTCCGACGCGATGAACAGGATCATGCCATAGCGCAGGTGGAGCTGGACGACCGGCGTATGGTCGCCGGCATGGGCTTCGTTGATGACGTCGGCCCACCACTGGAAAAAGGTCGCGATAACGCCGGCCAAACCCAGCCCGAGCACCCATTTGCCGACGCCGCCGAAATAATCGTCGTGCATGAACATCACGAGCCCGAAAAACATCGTCAGCGCCGCAAACGAACCGATGAGCGGCCAGACGCTGGGGTTTACCAGGTGATAGTCATGATGTTTGGCACCGGCCATGTCACAATTCCCGTTTTTGCTGCCCCAGCATCGCGATTCCCCACCGCCTGCCGGTCCTCGTTAGACTCTCGGAGCGGCCTTAGCTCGCCTTTTTGCCCTCGTCTACAGGGTGGAAGGTATAGCTGAGCGTGATTTCCTGAACGTCGCGCGCGTCGGGGTCGTCGACGATCGCGGGGTCGACGAAGAAGAGCACCGGCATCCGCACCTGTTGCCCCGGTTCCAGCCGCTGTTCGGTGAAACAGAAGCACTGGATCTTGGTGAAATATTTACCCGCCTGCGTCGGCGTGACGTTGAAGCTGGCAGTGCCGACGACCGGCGCGGCCGAATTATTTTCGGCGATGAAGATCGCCATGTCGCGCGCGCCGATGCTGACCGTGTCGGTCGGATGCTCGGGATAGAATGTCCATGGCAGCCTGGGCGAGACATTGGCGTCGAAACGCACCGATATCGTCTGGCTGAGGATTTCGGGCTCGGCTGCGGCAGCGGCGGCGTCGTAACGCTGCGTCGTACCGCCGAACCCCGTCACGCGGCAGAAAAGATCGTAGAGCGGCACCGCCGCGAAGCCGAGACCCGTCATGGCGAGCGCAAGGATGCCGGCAAGGCCGGCGGTTCTGGCTTTGGGCGACAGGCTCTGGATCATGCGAAAATCTGCATCTTTGCGATGGTGATGAAGAAGAACAGGACCGCGAGCGCACCGAGCATCCACGCCATCATATTCGCGCGGCTGCGCTGGCGGCGCCGATATTCGGCCTCGTCGAAGGGCGGCTGGTCGGGTTCGTTCGTCATAGCGGCCACCAATGATCGGCCACCACCGCGCCGAACAGGATGAAAAGATAGGCGATCGAGAAAGCGAAAAGCCGCTTTTCGGGCTGCATCCTGTCGTCCTCGGCCGTCGTTCGGATGCCGACCTGCACCGACAACAGGACAAAGATTGCCGAGAGCAAAATCGCCGTCCAGCCATAAAGCGCACCGGTATAGCCCAGCGGCCAGGGCGCGATCGCAGCCGCGGCCATAATCAGCGCATAAAAAAGGATCTGGCGCCGCGTCGATTTTTCGCCCGCGACGACGGGCATCATCGGAATGCCGGCGGCGGCATAATCCGAGCGGACGAACAGCGCGAGCGCCCAGAAATGCGGCGGCGTCCACAGGAAGATGAGCAGAAAGAGCAGCACCGGCAGCGGCGCGATCGATCCTGTTGCCGCGACCCAGCCGATCAGCGGCGGAAAGGCCCCCGCTGCGCCGCCGATGACGATATTCTGCGGCGTCCGGGGCTTCAGCCACATCGTGTAGATGACGACGTAAAAGAGGATCGAGCCCGCAAGCAGCACGGTCGCCTGCCAGTTCGACGCGAAGAGCATCAGGAACAGCGAAAAGGCAGCGAGCCCGATCCCGAACTGCAACGCCGTCTGCGGATCGAGCCGTCCGGCGGGCAGCGGGCGGCCTGCGGTGCGCTTCATCCTGGCGTCGAGCCCCGCCTCATACCATTGGTTGAGCGCGCCCGACGCCCCTGCCCCCAGCGCGATCGCGAGGATCGACGAAAAACCCAGCACCGGATGCACGTCACCCGGCGCCGCGAGCAGGCCGCACAGCGCGGTGAACACCACCAGCGACATGACGCGCGGCTTGGTCAGCGCGAGCAGGTCGCGCCAGTCGGCGGGGAGCGTCATCGCATCATGGGTCAGGCTTTGCGCCATAATCACTCCGGCCATCAGGGCTGCGCCCCCTGCCGGAAGTCAGCAGAGGGCGCGGCCTGTCAGGCGATACGCGGCAGTTCGTTGAACTGGTGGAACGGCGGCGGGCTCGACAGCGTCCATTCGAGCGTCGTTGCGCCTTCGCCCCACGGATTGTCCGCCGCCTTCTTCCCCGCGACCAGCGACCAGAGAATGTTCGCGAAGAAGATCAGCACGCCCACGCCCATGATGACATAGCCCCAGGACGAGATGAGGTGCCAGAAGGCATAGGCGTCGGGATAGTCGGGGTAACGGCGCGGCATTCCCTGCTGACCCAGGAAGTGCTGGGGGAAGAAGAGCACGTTCACGCCGATGAAGAAGATCCAGAAGTGCAGCTGGCCCAGCGCCTCGTTGTACATCCGGCCCGACATCTTCGGGAACCAGTAATAGAAACCGGCGAAGAGCGAGAAGACCGCGCCGAGCGAAAGCACATAGTGGAAGTGCGCGACGACATAATAGGTGTCGTGAAGCGCGGTATCGACGCCGCCATTGGCGAGAACCACGCCGGTCACGCCGCCGACGGTGAACATGAAGATGAAGCCCAGCGACCAGACCATCGGGGTCTTGAAGCTCATCGACCCGCCCCACATCGTCGCGATCCAACTGAATATCTTGATGCCGGTCGGGACCGCGATCACCATCGTCGCCGCGGTGAAATACATCTTCAGGTTCACGCTCATGCCGACGGTGAACATGTGGTGCGCCCACACGATGAAGCCGACGACACCGATCGCCACCATGGCATAGGCCATGCCGAGATAGCCGAACACCGGCTTGCGGCTGAAGGTCGAGATGACCTGGCTGACGATGCCGAAGCCCGGCAGGATCATGATATAGACTTCGGGGTGGCCGAAGAACCAGAAGAGATGCTGGTAAAGCACGGGATCGCCGCCGCCCGCCGCATCATAGAAGGTGGTGCCGAAATTGCGGTCGGTGAGCAGCATCGTGATCGCCGCGGCAAGCACCGGAAGCGCGAGCAGCAGCAGGAAGGCGGTGACGAGCACCGACCATACGAACAGCGGCATCTTGTGCAGCGTCATGCCCGGCGCGCGCATGTTGAAGATGGTCGTGATGAAGTTGATCGCGCCGAGGATCGACGCCGCGCCCGCAAGGTGAAGCGAGAAGATCGCCATGTCGACCGCGGGCCCGGCCGAACCACTGGTCGACAGCGGCGCATAGACCGTCCAGCCGGTGCCGGCGCCAAGGCCGCTGCCGCCGGGCACGAACATCGATCCGACGAGCATGACGAACGCCACGAAGGTCAGCCAGAAGGAGACATTGTTCATGCGCGGGAAGGCCATGTCGGGCGCGCCGATCATCAGCGGCACGAACCAGTTGCCGAAGCCGCCGATCATCGCGGGCATGACCATGAAGAAGACCATGATCAGCCCGTGCGCGGTGATCATCACGTTCCAGAAATGCTTGCCCGCAACCTCGTCGCCCGCGCCGCCGAGCATTTCGGCCCAGCCGCCCAGATATTGCACGCCCGGTTCGGCGAGTTCGAGGCGCATCATGCCCGACAGCACGCCGCCCACGATCCCCGCGACGATCGCGAAGATCAGGTAGAGCGTGCCGATGTCCTTGTGGTTCGTCGACATGAACCAGCGGACGAAAAAGCCCGGAGTGTCGTGATCATGGTCGTGCGCGTGATCGGCATGGCCGTGCGCGGGTGCAGTCGCTGCGATATCGGTCATCTGTCGGACCCCTTGTTAATTCTTGGCAGCCGGGATGGCGGCGGGAGCCGCAGCTGGCGCGGATACGGTCGTGGCGGCGGCGGTCTCGACGACCGGGCCATTCGGGTTGCCGCCTTTCGAGCGCACCCATGCCTCCCACTTGTCGACCGGCAGCACTTCGACCGCGATCGGCATATAGCCATGATCGACGCCGCAAAGCTCCGAGCACTGGCCGTAATAAACGCCGACCTTGTTGGCGGTGAACGTCGTTTCGTTGGCGCGGCCGGGAACCGCGTCCATCTTGGTCCAGAAAGCGGGGACGGCGAAGCTGTGGATCACGTCGGCGCCGGTGACGATCAGCTTCACCTGCCGCCCGACGGGGACGACCATGCGGTTGTCGACGGCGAGCTGGTGCGGCTCGCCCGCGGCGTCGGCCTGTTCCTTGGTCAGCATCTTCGACACATATTCGCCGATGCCCTGGTCGGGATAGGCATAGCCCCAATACCATTGGTATCCGGTGACCTTGATCGTCAGCGCGTCCTTCTTGGGCGGTTCATATTGCGCCGCGAGCAGACGGATCGACGGCACCGCGATCACCGCGAGGATGAGGACGGGGATCGCGGTCCAGACGATCTCGATGAAGGTATTGTGTGTCGTCTTTGACGGCACCGGGTTCGCCCTGGCGCGATAGCGAAAGATAACCCACAGCAGCAGGCCGAGAACGAAGAGCGAGATGATCGTGATGATCGGCAGCAGCATCACATGGTTGAACCAATAGGCCTGTTCGCCGATCGGGCTGACCTGCGGCTGGAAGTCGATTCCCCGGTCGACCGGCTGGCCGACGCCGGGCGTCGGCTTCATCGGTACATAGGTCGCGTCGCCCGCGGGCGACGCCGCATCGGCAGCCGCCGGAACCGCGACGGGGGCTTCGACGGGCGCGGCGACCGGCGCCGGATTCGCCGCGGTCGGAGCCGTCGCGGCGGTCTGCGCATGACCGGCGCCGACCGCGCCAAGCGACAAGGCTGCCGCGATTAACACCTTGATTACAGGGGTTTTCAAGCTCTTCATAAGGATAGTGCCGCCCGTTGCCTGTTGTATTTATGATTCCCCAGCCCGCCATTCCCGCCGCCGGACATGCGCCCGCGCAGCCATCGGACCGGCTGAATCTCGCGGGCGCTATAGACCCGCTTGCCGCTTGCCTCAAGCATCTCTAACACTATTTTGCGGCGGGCAAACAGGCGCCGCCAAAACCCGGTCGCCCGCCGCGGGCGACGCTATGGACAAAAGACCGATCTCCCATGACTGACGACCAAATCCTGGCCGAGTTCCGTGCCGCCGACGCCCTGCTGCAGGGGCATTTCCTGCTCTCCTCCGGCCGCCACAGCGAATATTATCTGCAATGCGCGCGCGTGCTGATGGATACGGAACGCGCCGGGCGCCTCGCCGCCGCGCTCGCCGCCAAGCTGCCGCGCGAACTCAAGCAGGCGATCGACCTTGTCGTCTCGCCCGCGATGGGCGGCGTCATCATCGGGCACGAAATGGGCCGCGCGCTCGGCAAGCCGGCGATTTTCGTCGAACGCCCGACCGGCACCTTCGAACTGCGTCGCGGCTTCACCATCGATCCCGGCGCCAAGGTGCTGATGGTCGAGGACGTCGTGACCACCGGCCTGTCCTCACGCGAAGCCATGGAAGCGGTGCGCGCCGCAGGCGGCGAGGTCGTCGCCGAAGCCGCGCTCGTCGATCGCTCGGCAGGTAGCAACATCGACCTTGGCGTGCCCTTCTACCCGCTCGTCGCGATCAACTTCCCGACCTATGCCGCCGACGAACTGCCCCCCGAACTCGCGGGCACCGAGGCGATCAAGCCCGGCAGCCGGAGTGTGGCAGCTTGAACGTCGCGCCCTCTCCGCACCGCCTGCGGCTCGGCGTCAACATCGACCATGTCGCGACGATCCGCAATGCGCGCGGCGGCGAGCATCCCGACCCGGTGCGCGCGGCGGCGATCGTCGCGGCGGTCGGCGGCGACGGCATCACCGCGCATCTGCGCGAGGACCGGCGCCATATCCGCGACGACGACCTCGCACGCATCCAGGCGGCGACCGACCTGCCGCTCAACCTCGAAATGGCGGCGACCGACGAAATGGTCGAGATCGCGCTGCGCCACAAACCGCACGCCGCGTGCATCGTCCCCGAAAAGCGCGAGGAGCGCACGACCGAGGGCGGGCTGGACGCCGCGGGGCAGCATAATCACCTTGCGCCGATCGTCGCGCGCCTGTCCGACGCGGGCATCCGCGTCAGCCTGTTCATCGAGCCCGACGCGCGCCAGATCGAGGCCGCGATGCGCCTGCGCGCGCCGGTGGTCGAGTTTCACACCGGCCGCTATGCCCATTCAGACGGCGAAGCGCGCGCCGCCGAACTGCGCCGCATCGCCGACGCTGCGGCGCTCGCGTCGAAGAACGGCATCGAACCGCACGCGGGGCACGGCCTCACCTATGACAATGTCGTCCCCGTCGCCGCGATCCCGCAGCTCGCCGAACTCAACATCGGCCATTATCTGATCGGCGAGGCGATCTTTACGGGGCTGGAAGATGCGGTGCGGCGAATGCGGGCGCTGATGGATGAGGCGCGGGGATGAAAACGTCCGATTTTGTCGAGAAACAGTGGCGTGCTTCCATTTGGTTTCTCAAGATTTTTCCGTTCTTCATTCTGCTGATTGTCGTTATAAACATTTGGCACGATGCAGATCAGGGGAAGCCATTTGACTGGATGCACATCGTTTATGGCATAGGCTTCCTGTTTTTCACCTGCGTCCTGTATGTGTTTATGCGGTTGATCTTCAAATTTGTGCGCGCGAAGGTCCAGCACGACGAGCGGCGGTCATGATCATCGGCCTCGGCTCCGACCTCTGTAATATCGAGCGTATCCAGGCTTCGCTCGACCGTTTCGGCGAGCGCTTCGAAAATCGCGTCTTTACCGACGTCGAGCGCGCCAAGGCGGCGCGGCGGCCGTTCACGCGCGCGGGCACCTACGCCAAGCGGTTCGCCGCGAAGGAGGCCTTCTCCAAGGCCGTCGGCACCGGCTTCAAGCGCGGCGTGTTCATGAAGGACATCGGCGTCGTCAACGCGCCGTCGGGGGCGCCGACGCTGGCGCTGACCGGCGGCGCGGCAGAGCGGCTCGCGGCCATGATACCGCCCGGTCACACGGCGCATATCCACCTGACATTGACCGACGACCACCCCTGGGCGCAGGCGTTCGTCATCATCGAAGCCATCAAGGACTGACCGGATAATGACGAAGAAAAAGACGAAGGATGACGGAAGCTGGGGCAAGCTGATCCGCGATATTGCGGTGATATTGCTGCTCGTGCTCGCCATCCACAGCTGCGTCGCCAAACCCTTTTACATTCCGTCCGATTCGATGATGCCGATCCTGCGCAACGGCGACCGGCTGATCGTCAGCAAATATCCCTATGGCTGGTCCTACGCCTCGGTCAGCTTTCACCTTGCGCCCAAGATGGAGGGGCGCCTGTTCGGCAGGCTGCCCGAACGCGGCGACATCGTCGTGCTCGAACATCCGCTGACGCGCGTCGATTATATCAAGCGCGTGATCGGCCTGCCCGGCGATACGATTCAGCTGACGAACGGCGAACTCAGCATCAACGGCAAGCCAGTGAAGCGCGAGGTGCAGCCGATGCTGGCGATCCCTGTCGATCGCAACACGCCCGGCCCCGATTCCAGCCTGTCGCGCTTCGTCACGCGCGGCGCCGACGGGAAGGAACTGCTCGAAATCCCGATCGTCCGCGAAACGCTGCCCGGCGGTGCCAGCTTCGATACGATCGACATGGGCCCCGGCTATGCCACCGACGATTATGGCCCTTATGTCGTGCCCGCAAATCATCTGTTCCTGATGGGCGACAACCGCGACGGTAGCGCCGACAGCCGCGTTCCGGCCGAACTGAAGGGCCTGGGCGGCGCGGTGCCGTTCGACGCGATCGCCGGGCGCGCGGAGATCATCAGCTTTTCGACCGACGGGACGGCCAAATGGTATAATCCGCTGAGCTGGTTCGAGGCGCTGCGGCCGGGGCGTGCGGGAACCGACCTGCGGCCCGTGCGTGCAGGCGATTAGCAAACGGGGAACAAGCCATGGCGGAGACGAGGAAGGCAAGCGGGATACGCACCTCCGCCGCCTATGACGCGACGAGCGAGGCCCCCGGCCCGACCGAAATCCGCAGCCAGATCGTCCGCGCCGAACTGCTAAAGGCGGGCGTATGGCTGGGCCTTGCGCTGGCTATCGGGCTGTGCATCATCCTGATCCAGCCGATCCTGCTGATCTTTGCCGCCATCGTGCTCGCCTCGATGCTCGATGGCGGGACGCGCCTGCTCGGCCGGGTGCTGCCGGTCGCGCGCGGCTGGCGGCTGCTGATCATCTGCCTGGCCCTGCTCGCCTTCCTTGCCTGGACGATCCTGTTCGCGGGCTCACAAATCGTCGCCCAGGCCGCCGCGCTGCAAGGTGTCGTCATGGGGCAGGTCGAACGCATCGCCGGCTGGGCAAGCGATCATGGCATGGGAAGCTTCCAGCTCGATACCAGGACGATCGCCGACAATATCGCGGGCACCGTCGGCCGTGTTACCGCGGCGGTCGGCACCGTGCTCGGCGCGCTGACCAGCCTGGTGATGATCGTCGTCCTTGGCATCTTCATCGCGATCGAACCGCGGCTTTACGAACGCGGGGTCGCGTGGATGCTGCCGATGAACGCACGCGAGAACTTCTATATCACCACTGCACGCATGGGCTTCACGCTCCGCCGCCTGATGGCCGGGCGGCTGCTCGGCATGTTCGTCGAAGGCATCGGGACGTGGCTCGCCTGTCTCGCCGTCGGCATTCCCATGGCGGCGCTGCTGGGGCTGCTCACCGGCCTGCTCGCCTTCATTCCCAACATCGGCGCGATCCTGTCGGGCGTGCTGCTCGTCCTTGTCGGCTTCTCGGCAGGGACCGACACGGGGCTGTGGGCGATCGGCATCTATCTGGTCGTGCAGACGGTCGACGGCTATCTGATCGTGCCGATGGTCGCGAAGAAGACGGTCGATCTGGCGCCCGCGCTGGTGCTGGGTGCGCAGATATTGTTCGGTGCGCTCCTCGGACTGATGGGCCTGTTCCTCGCCGATCCGATCGTCGCGATGATCAAGGTCGCGCTGGAGCGCGAGGCCGAGCGCAATGCGGGGGCGGCCGAAGGGAAAGCGGCGGCAAGCTGAGGGCTCATCGCCCCCGCGGAGGCGGGGGCCGCTGGTATCCTTGCGCTATGCCGATAGCGGCCCCCGCCTTCGCGGGGGCGACGATTCTGTTAAGGCTGCGGCGCACCCGGCGGCGGACCGGCCGGCCCACCGGGACCGCCCTGCATCATCTGTTGCTGCTGCATCTGTTGCATCTGCTGCATCTGCTGCTGCATCGCGCGAACCTCGGCCTCCGAGCGGAAATCGAGCAGGGTGACGGTGAAATGCAGCGTGCTGTTCGCGGGGATTGGCCCGACCGCGCGGTCGCCATAGCCAAGCTGCGGCGGGATGGTGATCCTGTATTCGCCACCCTTGCGCATCCGCGTGAGTGCCTCGGAAAAGCCCGGCACGACCTGCGCGACCTGCATCGGCGCCTGTTCATTGGCGTCGAAAACAGTGCCGTCGGCGAGCTTGCCTTCATATTTCACCAGCACGACATCGGCCTTGGTCGGGCTGGGGCCGCTGCCTTCCTTGACGACCTCGAAGCCGATGCGCGGGGTCATGTGCCAGGCGAAAGCCGCGGCGGCGACGATCAGCGCGATCACGCCCAGCCACATCAGCCACAGCCCGCCCTTGTTCACCGGGCGCAATGGAACCGTCGTCACGCTCATTTCCGCTGATCCTTCCGCAAGCGCCGTTGGCGCAAAACTGTCGGTGAGGCCTATAGGCGGAGCGGCATCACACGGTCCAGAGGCAAATGCGCCGGGGCGCGCCGCCATTCCCCCTTGCCCCGTCCCGGGCGGCGCGTCACGATGACGCCATCACTCAGGGGAGATTCCATGCGCAGATTCGGATTGCTCGCGGCCGCGACGCTTGCACTGCTCGGCACGGCGGCGAACGCCAAGACCACCCTCGTCTATGCGGGCCGCGTCATCACCGATGCCACGAAGCCCGCGCAGGGTCCGTCGACGATCACCATCACCGACGATCGCATCACGGCGATCGCGCCGGGCCGCATCGACCCGCCCGCCGGAGCGGAGGTCGTCGATCTGGGCGACAAGACGTTGCTCCCCGGCCTCATTGACCTGCACGTCCACCTGACAGGCGACCCCGGCGGCGATTATCGCAACGAAGCGGTCGATCCCGACGAATGGGGTGTCGTCGTGGGCGTCAAAAACGCCGCGCTGACGCTGCGCGCGGGCTTTACGACGGTGCGCGAGGCGGGGTCGGGCCAATATAGCGCCTATGCGCTGCGCCGCGGCACCGCGAACGGCTTTATCGAGGGGCCGCGGATCGTCGCCGCGGGGCCGGCGCTGTCGATCATCGGCGGGCATGGCGACGTGACCGGCTTTCGCGAAGACGTGCATGATGTGCTCGACCAGGGCTATACCTGCACCGGCCCGGTCGAATGCGCCGAAAAGGTGCGCAAGGCGTCGCGCGCGGGCGCCGATGTCATCAAGATAACCGCAACCGGCGGCGTGCTGTCGCAGCAGGCACGCGGGCTGGAGGGCCATTTCACCAGTGCCGAACTGCAAAGCATCGCCGACACCGCGCATGCGCTGGGGCTGAAGGTGATGGCGCACGCACATGGTGCGGGCGGCATCGCCGCATCGGCGGCGGCAGGGATCGACAGCATCGAACATGGCACCTTCGCCGATGAGGCTGCGCTGAAGGTGATGAAAGCGAAGGGCACCTATCTCGTGCCCACCCTCATGGCGTTCGAGGGCATCCGCGAACGGCTGGGCAAGGGCATTTATACGCCGACGGTCGAGGACAAGGTGCGCATGACGCTGAACGACGCCGGCAAGGCGGTGACGCGCGCCAAGGCGCTGGGCGTCCCCGTTGCCTTCGGCACCGATGCGGGCGTGTTCGAACATGGCCGCAACGGGCAGGAGTTCGCGCTGCTCGTCAAATATGGCCTGACCCCCGCCGAGGCGCTGGCGAGCGCCACCAGCGTGGCGGCCAGGCTCTTGTCGATGGAAAATGAGATCGGCCGCATCGCGCCGGGCATGTCGGCGGACATGATCGCGGTTTCGGGCGATCCACTGAGCG
The DNA here is from genome assembly GCF_000013985.1 of Sphingopyxis alaskensis RB2256. Classification (GTDB taxonomy): domain Bacteria; phylum Pseudomonadota; class Alphaproteobacteria; order Sphingomonadales; family Sphingomonadaceae; genus Sphingopyxis; species Sphingopyxis alaskensis. Next base: position 1,467,107 of record NC_008048.1, read on the forward strand.
ATGTGCGCGCGCTGGAAAGCGTCGACTGGGTGATGGTGCGCGGGCGGATCGCCGACTGAGGCAGGTCGCCGAGCGCCACCTTGCCGCGTTCGCCTTTTGTCCCTAGCCTAGCGGCGTGATTCCCGATCCGCTCTCTTTGCCCGCGATCCATGCGAGCCATGTCGGCATCTGGATCGCCGATGCGAAGGGCCGCGCGCAGCGGGTCGGGCGCGGCGAAGCGATTGCGGCGGTCGCGGCGACGCCGCACCTGCTGCTGAACGCGACGTTGACCGGCGACCGGCTGGGTTATCCCGAACTGTCGGGGCTCGATCTGCTCGAACTCTTCGCCTTTCTCTATCCTGCGCGCTTTACGGTTCCAACGCCCGCAGGATTCGCCGCCGCGCTGCGTCTGACAGCGCCGGGAAGCGAGGACGAGATTGCGGCTTTCTTGCCGAAGGCGGCGGCCGCGATGCTCGCCAGCCTCGGCGATCCCGACTGGAGCGAGCGCGAAGGCGCGTGGCACGGCGCGCAGGCGCTGGCGCGTCAGCGCTGGCCGTGGGCGCCGCTGATCCAGCCGCGGCTCGCAAAGCCTGACGGCAACGAACGCTGGCTGTTTGCGCGCCTTCCCGAATGGGAGGAAACATCGCCGCGCCCCGCGCCGCGGCAGACGACGATCGACGAGGCCGATGTCACCGCGCGGCTCGACCGGCTGACCGGCGACGGCGCCGAACGCCGCCCCGGCCAGCGCGACTATGCGCGCGCCGCCGCAGCCGTCTTTGCCCCGCGCGAACGCCGGGACGCGCCGCAGATGCTCGTTGCCGAAGCAGGCACCGGCATCGGCAAGACGCTGGGCTATCTGGCCCCTGCAAAGCAATGGATCGACCAGTCGGCAGGCGCGATCTGCATTTCGACCTATACCAAGGCGCTGCAACGCCAATTGGCGCGCGAAACGGAGAAACTCTATCCCGACGCCGCGACGCACCGCGAAAAGGTTGTCGTGCGCAAGGGGCGCGAAAATTACCTCTGCCTGCTCAATCTGGAGGATGCGTTGCAGGGGGGCTTTTCGGGGCGCGCGGCGATTCTGGCGCAGCTCGTCGCGCGCTGGGCTGCCTTTACGCGCGATGGCGACATGATCGGCGGCGACCTGCCCGGCTGGCTCCCGGCGCTGTTCCGGCGCAACGGCACAACGGCGCTCACCGACCGGCGCGGCGAGTGCATCTATGCGGGCTGCCCCTATTTTCGCAAATGCTTCATCGAACGATCGGCACGCGCCGCGGCGCAGGCCGACATCGTCATCGCCAACCACGCGCTGACGATGGTGCAGGCGGCGCGGCCGCGCGAGGGTGCGGGCGCAGCGCCAAGCCGGCTGATCTTCGACGAAGGCCATCACCTGTGGGACGCCGCCGATTCGATGTTCGCCGCGGCGCTGACGGGACAGGAAGCGGTCGAGATCCGCCGCTGGGTGCTGGGGCCGGAGGGCAAGTCGCGCGGGCGGCGGCGCGGGCTTGCCGCACGGCTCGCCGATGTCGCAAGCTATGACGAGGCCGGCGACCGCGCGATCCAGGCCGCGATCGCCGCCGCCGCCGAACTGCCCAGCGACGGCTGGCTTGGCCGGCTCGCAGAGAATGAGCCCTGGGGGGCGGTCGAACGGCTGCTCGTCGCGGCGCGCGCCATGGTCTATGCGCGCGCGGTCGATACGCGCGCCGCCGACAGCGGCTATGGCCTCGAAACCGAACTCGCCGATCCCGACCCCGAGTTGGTCGCCGCCGCCGCGAGCGCGAGCGACGCGATCGAGGCGTTGCTGCGCCCGCTGATGGCGCTCGGCAAACGGCTTGAAGCGCTGATCGAGGATCCGCCCGACTGGCTCGACGGACAGGCGCGCGCGCGGATCGACGGGGCGCGGCACAGCCTTGGCACGCGGGTCGACACGCTGGGCGGCTGGCTTTCCCTGCTCGGCCGCGTCGGCGGCCCCGCCGACCCCGATTTCGTCGACTGGCTGGCGGTCGACCGCTACGACGGGCGCGAGTTCGACTGCGGGTTGCACCGCCACTGGCTCGACCCCGCGCGCCCGGTCGCCGACATCGTCTACGCGCAAGCGCACGGTGTGCTCGTTACCTCGGCCACCTTGCGCGGCGGCGGCCACGGCAGTGGCGGCTGGGCCGAGGCCGATATCCGCACCGGCGCGCGTCATATGGACGGCGGCGTCCGCCATTTCGCGGTGCCCAGCCCATTCGACTATGCGCGACAGGCCGAGGTGCTGATCGTCACCGACATTGCGCGTGGCGACCTGCCTGCGCTCGCCGGGGCCTACAGCCGCCTGATCGAAGCGGCGGGTGGCGGTGCGCTGGGGCTGTTCAGCGCGATCCGGCGGCTGCGCATCGTCCATGCGCGCATCGCCGACCGGCTCGCGCGCGCCGGGCTCCCGCTTTTTGCGCAACATGTCGATCCGCTCGACACCGGGACGCTGATCGACATCTTTCGCGCCGATCCACACGCCTCGCTGCTCGGCACCGATGCTCTGCGCGACGGCGTCGACGTGCCCGGCGATTCGCTGCGGCTCGTGGTGATGGAGGGGGTGCCCTGGCCGCGCCCGACCATCCTTCACGCGGCGCGGCGCGCGGCGCAGGGCGGCGGCGCCTATGACGATATGGTGATCCGCGGCCGCATCGCGCAGGCGTTCGGCCGCCTGATCCGCCGCGCCGACGATTTCGGCCAGTTCGTGATGCTGTCGCCCAGCGTTCCCTCGCGGCTGCTCAGCGCCTTTCCCGACGGAACGCCGATCCGCCGCCTGCCGCTCGACGAGGCGGTGAGCCATGTCGCCGCCGCCAATGTCGAACGAAGAAAAAGCGCGTTTCGCGCCTTTTCACCATCATAAGTTTGCGGCACAAGGCGCGCGAACGAGGGGATAGCGCGGCGGCGCGGGGAGATGATTTGAAGACTTTGACCATCCTGCGGCACGCCAAATCGGGTTGGGACGTTCAGGTCGAACGCGATTTCGACCGCCCGATCAACAAGCGCGGCGCGCGCGGCGCCGAAATCATCGGCCAGTGGCTGAAGCGGCAGAAGCTGCCCGTCGACCGCATTGTCGCCTCGCCCGCGGTGCGCGTCACCGAAACACTCGACATCTTCCAGCCCGCCGCGGGGCTCGACGCCATCGAACCGCATTGGGACCGCCGCATCTACCTTGCTTCGGCGGCGACCTTGATCGACGTCATCCGCGACACCGGGCACGACGCCGATAATCTTCTGATTTCTGGCCATAATCCGGGCCTCGAAGACCTGATCCTGATGCTCGTTCCTGAATCGGACGGCGACGCGCTGCGCGCGAAGGTCGAGGAAAAACTACCTACGTCGGCGCTCGCCCGGCTCGAACTCGACATTGGCGACTGGCACGACCTCGATACCGGCATGGCGCGCTTCACAGATTTCATCCGTCCGCGCGATCTCGACCCGGCGCTCGCGCCGGCAATGGACGAGGATTGACAGCTTTCGGGGCGGAGGGCGCCGGTCTGATGCCCACCTTCCGCATCGTCAAAACGCCATATCGTCAAAACGCCATCATTCCCGCCTTCGCGGGAATGAGGAAGGGGAAAATGGCCGCTCTAATCGAGCGCCGCCGCCAGTCGCTCACGCAGCGCCACAAGCGCCTCGACCGGAACACCCGCGCCTTTACGCGCCGGATCATTACCGATAGTCGGCGTGGCGATCGCTACGCTCGTCGGCGCCGCTCCGTCTTTCGCGAGCGCCTTGCGCGCGCCTTCGACGGTGAAGCCCTGCACATGCAGCAAATGGTGGATGCGTTCGGCAAGCGCAACATCTTCGGCGCGGTAATAGCGGCGGCGACCCGACCTTTGTAGCGGCCTGAGCTGCGGAAAGCGCGTTTCCCAATAGCGCAGCACATGTGTCGGCACGCCGATGCGTTCGGCCAGTTCGCCGATGGCGAGCATGGCACCGCGCGCCTTGCCGTCATCGGTCGAGCCGTCAAATGCCGCCATGGGCCGATACCGGCCTATTTGCCCGCGACGCGGGCGCGCATCGACTGGCTGGCGCGAAAGGTCATCACCCGCCGCGGCAGGATCGGCACTTCCACGCCCGTTTTGGGATTGCGGCCGATTCGCTGCGCCTTGTCGCGCAGGACAAAGGTGCCAAAACCCGAAATCTTCACATTCTGACCAGCGGCAAGCGCATCGGACATATGATCGAGAATCGATTCGACGATGGCGGCCGATTCATTGCGCGACAGCCCGATCTGCTGATTGATCCGGCTCGCAATATCTGCGCGCGTAAGCGTTCCTGCGGACATGTTGATCCCTTCCCCCTCCTGAAGCGATTGATGCGATCAATCCCCGGACAGCCCCCACCATCGCGAGTCTCGCAACCTATATGTAACAAATCCGAATAAATCCGCCAAACTGAAACGGATGGACGGAGGAGTTGACGCGACGAGTGCCATCGCGTCGGCCCACGCCGACTGGCCCCTACACGCGCAGGACGGCAGCGCCCCAGGTGAAGCCGCCGCCCATTGCTTCGAGCACCACGAGATCGCCGCGCTTGATGCGCCCGTCGCGCACGGCAAGGTCGAGCGCCAGCGGCACCGATGCGGCCGACGTGTTGGCGTGCTGGTCCACCGTCAGGACAACGCGGTCGGCAGGCAGGCCCAGCTTTTTCGCGGTCGCGTCGATGATGCGCTTGTTCGCCTGATGCGGCACGACCCAGTCGATGTCGTCGGCCGAGAGGCCGACGTCGCGCATCACTTCGCCCAGCACGGCGGCCAGGTTGGTGACGGCATGACGGAAAACCTCGCGCCCCTGCATCCGCACATGGCCGACCGTGCCCGTCGTCGAGGGGCCGCCATCGACATAGAGCATATCGCAATACCGGCCCTCGGCATGGAGCCGCGTTGCCAGAACGCCGCGATCGTCGGCGACGTCTTCGGCCGACAGCACCACCGCGCCCGCGCCATCGCCGAACAACACGCAGGTCGTGCGGTCGTTCCAGTCCAGGATGCGGCTGAACGTCTCGCTGCCGATCACCAGCGCGTGCCTCGCCGCGCCGGTGCGCAGCATCGCGTCGGCGACCGAAACGGCATAAAGGAAGCCCGAACAGACCGCCGCAACGTCAAAGGCGATGCAGTCGGGCGCGCCGAGCAGCGCCTGCACCTTGGTCGCGCTCGCCGGGAAAGTGTTGTCGGGGGTCGCCGTCGCGACGATGATCAGGCCGATGTCGGCGGGCTGGAGCCCCGCCGCCTCGAGCGCCCGCCGCGCGGCATCGGCGCCGAGCGTCGCGGTCGTTTCGTCGGGTTCGGCGATGTGGCGAAAACGGATGCCGGTGCGCTCGACGATCCATTCGTCGCTGGTGTCGACGCGCTCCGCAAGCTCAGCGTTGGAAACGCGCGTGCGCGGCAGCGCCGAGCCCGTGCCTTTCAGGATCGCGCGGCGCGTCATGCGGCGTCGCCGCGGCGGAAATTCGCAAGATCCTCGGTCACCTGACGCGTAATATCCTTTTCGATCAGCTCGGCGCACAGGTGGACGCAGTTCGCGACTCCCTTGGCATCGGCGCTGCCATGGCTTTTGAGCACCACGCCGTTGAGCCCGAGGAACACCGCGCCATTGTGATTATTGGGGTCGAGGTGATGGCGCAGCAGCTCGGTCGCGGGGCGCGAGATGAGGAAACCGATCTTGGAGCGCGTCGAGCTTGTGAAAGCGCGGCGGAGCAGATCGGTCACGAAGCGGGCGGTGCCCTCGATCGTCTTGAGCGCGATATTGCCCGAAAAGCCGTCGTGAACGATTACATCGACATCGCCGCGCGACAATTTATCGCCCTCGATAAAGCCGGCGAACTGCATCGGCAGCCCTTCGGCGCCGCGTAGCAGCGCCGCGGCATCGCGAATTTCGTCGGTGCCCTTGAGCTCCTCGGTGCCGATGTTGAGCAGCGCGACCCGCGGACGTTCGAGCCCCATTGCCGTGCGCGCATAGGCGGCGCCCATGACGGCGAACTGGGTCAGATTGGTCGCGTCGCACTCGGTATTGGCGCCAAGGTCGAGCATCACGACGTCATTGTCGCCGAGCGTCGGGAGCAGCGCCGCGAGCGCCGGCCGGTCGATCCCCGGCATCGTGCGCAGCGCGAGCTTCGCCATCGCCATCAGTGCGCCGGTGTTGCCCGCCGACACGGCGCCGCCGGCATCGCCGCGCTTCACCGCGTCGATCGCGAGCCCCATCGAGGTGCTTTTGGCCTTGCGCAGCGCCTGGCTCGGCTTGTCCTCGCCCGACACCACGCCGTCGGTGTGGATGATGTCCGACGCCGCGCGCAGGTTCGGGTGATTGTCGAGCGCCGCCTTGATCCGCTCCTCGTCGCCGACGAGGATGAAACGCAGACCGTCGTGCTTGTGGCGCGCCATCGCGGCGCCGGCGAGCATCACGCGCACGCCGACGTCACCGCCCATCGCATCGATTGCGATTCGCGGTGTCAGTGCCATCTAATGCCCTCCGGCCGAATGATTACGCGCCGACCGACACCACTTCGCGGCCGTTGTAGTGGCCGCAGGCGTTGCAAAGATTATGCGGGCGCTTCAGCTCGCCGCAATTCGGGCATTCCTGAAAGGCTTCGACCTTCAGACTGTCGTGGCTGCGACGCATTCCGCGCTTCGAGGGCGAGGTTTTTCGCTTGGGAACGGCCATGATTTTTCCTGCATTCTCAAATAGTGTGTCACGAATCGGCTGCCCGGATTTGTCGCGCCCGTCGCAGGGAACGACTGGCCCGCCCGCCGTGCCGAAGCCCGATCCCGCCAAGATGGACCGGGACAAATCTTCTGCCGGAAGGTGCCTCAACGCCAGAAGGTGTCGGGTGCCGGATCGGGCGCGGCTATAGCGTTTTCGCCCGCAAAGGCAAGCCCATTGCGTCGCGCGCCGTCCGGGCTTGCCGCTCCCGCAGGAGAGTGCCACACCCCGCCCATGCCGACCGGCTAAGGCGTCGGCCAACAATGGGGGAAGCCAGAATGATAATCCTGCCGATCAGCCTGACGATTGCCGCGGGGGCGGCGCTGCTCAACCTGTGGCTCTCGATCCGCGTCGGCCGCGTGCGGACCAGGGAGAAGGTCTTTATCGGCGACGGCGGCAATGAGCCGCTGACGCGGCGGATGCGCGCACAGGCCAATTTTGTCGAAAACACGGCCTTTGTGCTGATCCTCCTCGCGCTCGTCGAACTCGGATTGGGATCGTCGATGTGGCTGTGGGGCGTCGGTGCTCTCTACCTCGTCGGGCGCGTCCTTCATGCGATCGGCATGGACGGGATGATGTGGGGCCGCATGGTCGGCACGATTATCACCATGCTGACCCAGCTCGGCCTCGCCATCGGCGCGCTCGCGATCGTCTATCTGACGCCGACAAACATCACAACGACCGAAATCGAGGAAGTGGCGGTCGCGCCGCGCTGATCCGGCCAGGGTCAGGACCCTAGCCGCCCAGCGCCATATCGCTCACAAACGGGTTCGTCCGCCGTTCGTGGGCGAAATTGCTGTGCGCGCCATGCCCCGGCAGGAAGGTCGTGTCGCCGCCGAGTGGCCAGAGCTTTTGCGTGATCGAATCGAGCAGTTGCTGGTGGTTGCCGCGCGGGAAGTCGGTGCGCCCAATCGATCCCTGAAAGATGACATCGCCGACGATCGCGAGTTTCGACGGCGCATGGTGAAACACGACGTGGCCCGGCGTGTGGCCGGGGCAGTGGATGACGTCGATCACCAGATTGCCGACGGTCACCGTGTCGCCGTCGACCAGCCAGCGGTCGGGCTCGAACGGCTCGCCGACCATGCCGAAACGCGCGCCATCCTCGGCAAAGCGTTCGATCCAGAATCGGTCGTCCTCGTGCGGCCCCTCGATCGGCACGCCCAGTTCCCTCGCGAGCATTCCCGCCTGCCCGCAATGGTCCATATGGCCATGGGTGACGAGGATCTTCTCGACCTCGACCCCCGTCTGCCGCACCGCCTCTTTCAGCTTGGGCAGGTCGCCGCCAGGATCGACAAAGGCCGCCTTGTTCGTTTCGGTGCACCACAGGAGCGTGCAATTCTGCTGAAAGGCGGTAACGGGCACGATCGCCGCGCGCATCGGGGGAGTGGGAGCGTTCATGGCGGTGATGTGGGGAAAAGCGGCGCAAATGGCAAGCCGCCCCCCTACCCCCCGGCGCGCCCGTTTGACCTGGCAACGGGGCGCACTTATGACCTCACGCCATGACCGAGGCTTTTCTTCACGGCACGGTGCATGTCGCGCGCGACGATATGCAGGCCGCACTGACCGCCGATCCCGCCGCGCTGGCGCTGTGGCAGGCGCTGACTCCGCTGGGGCGCAACGAGTTCATCTGTTGGGTCGAAGACGCCAGGCAAGACAAGACGCGCGCGCGCCGAATCGTGCGAACCCTGGAGGAATTGCACGAGGGCAAGAAGCGCCCTTGCTGCTGGGCGGGGTGCATCCATCGCACCGACAAGGCGCCAAGCCGCTGGCAGCAGGCGGTGCTGATCGACAAGAAGGCAAAATAGGGAGCCAGCGCCTCAGCGCAGCGTCATCGTATCGCCTTCGACATTCACCGCATCGAGTTTCGACAGGAAACTTTGCCCAAGCAGCGACACACCCATGTCGGCGTCGATCACCGCCGCCCGGACGCCGCGCACCTCGATCCCCTGCACCTCGACGCTGTCCAGCATTACCGTCCGCATCGGCACGTCGCCGCCCGCCGTGCGCGCGATGCCTCCGACCGGCAGGCGATCGACGTCGATCCCGATTGCCTCGGCATCGCGCCGCGTCAGCGCGACGATCGACGCGCCACTGTCGACCATCATGCGGACATTGGCGCCGTCGACTTCGGTGTCGGCATAGAAATGCGAATCGCCCGACCGCGCGAGACGCACCTCACCAGCCGACGAAACCTGCTCAGCGGACGAGGACCGGTCGCCGCGCTTGCCGCGCTGGGTCGTCCAGTTGTCGTTTGCTGAGGAGGCCGTCGCCGGGTTTTCGGCATCATCGCCCGCCGACCGGCTGGCGACACTCGCCACGCCGACCGACACCGCGGTGATGACCACCGCTAACCCAAGAAACCGCCCGATCATGGCGCACCTTGTTGCATATCTGGGTTGGAGATTGGTTAAGCCTAGTCGCGCTGCGCTGTCGTTTCGGCGGGCGCGTCACGACCCTGCTCGACGAAGGCGCGCCACTTCGGGACTTCGCCACGAATACTGTAGGCGATGCGCACGCAGGCATGGGGGCGTCCGGGCCGGTTGTCGGCCTCCTCCGCAGTGACCGGCCACGCCCCTTCGCCGCGCGCCGACCAGCACACCAGCGCCTCGGCCTCCTGCCCCGCCTCGATCGCCGCGCGCTCGGCAGCGCTGAGCGAGGCAGGTGCGCTCCAGCCGAAAATTGCGCGGTGCGGGGTCGCCAGGCTCCACAAGGCTTCGCCGAACACGCTGTCATGGTCGGCGAGCATCGCCCGTACGCGCGCGCGGTCGGCGGGCGCGAGCCACTGGCCGCCCAGCAGCGGCGCCCAGCGCGCCTCGTCGCGTGAGCGTAGCGCCGCCGCCAGTTCATCCGCTGCGGCGGCAAAGCGCGGCGTCCATGCCGAATCGATGGCAAGCGGCGCGAGCCGTGCGGGCGTGTGCGGCGCCTCGGTTTCGGCGTCGGTCGGCAACAGCGATTCGGGCGCCGCCGCCAGCGGCGCGGAGAACGCGAAAGCGGCGGCGAGCGCCGACAAGATCAGCAGGACGCGCATCGACACGATGATAGCAGCCGTGGCTGCACCTGTCATGAACCGACGCGGAGCGCCTCGCACATCCACTGCGGCGCGGCGACGGCGTCGATCGCCTCGACCCGCCGATGCTCGACCGACCAGCCAAGGTCGGGATAGGCGATCACCTGCCTTTTGTCGTCCGCCTCGCTCAGCGGCAGCACGACGATCCGCCGGTTGACCTTTTGCCGCCAGTTCATTCGCGCGGTATTTTCCTGGCCGACATAACAGCCCTTGGCAAAGCTGACGCCGTTCAGCTCGGCAGCATTGCACTCGAGCCACAGGGTCGTTCCGTCGCCCAGCTCACTGCGCCCTTCGGTGACGCCGAGCGCCAGCCGATGCGCGCGCCATGCGGCGTCGGCGCCTTCGTCGCCATCCGCCGGCGCCAGCCAGCGCCGCCCAAGCTCAGGCAGCCGCGGATCGACGACACCAAGGTCGCCTTCGGGCGCCCAATGGACGCATAAATCGGGTTCGCGCGCGATCGTGATCGCGCGGCGCAGGCGATAAAGCGTCAGCCGTTTGGCGAGCCCCTCAGCCGCATCGCGTTCGCAATCGATCAGCAGATCGTCACCGTCGCCCCAGATCAGGAAATCGAACAACGCCTTGCCCTGCGGCGTCAGCAGCGCCGCCCAGACAGGAAGGTTGCCCGACACATCGTTGGTGACGAGTCCTTGCAGGAACCCTCGGACATCCTCGCCCGACAGACGGATGAGCGCGCGGTCGCGAAGGGTGGTAATGGCCATGCCGTTAATCTAGGGACGCCGGAGCCAAAGCCAAGCCCACTTACGACGAGTCCTTTCGATGACCGACCGCCTGACGATCCGCCGCCCCGACGACTGGCACGTCCATCTGCGCGACGGCGCGATGCTTGCCCATGTCGCGCCCTATACCGCGCGCCAGTTTGCGCGCGCGATCGTCATGCCCAATCTGTCGCCGCCGGTGACGACCGCCGAAGAAGGCCGCGCCTATCGCGACCGCATCACCGCCGCGGTGCCCGCGGACCTCGACTTCACCCCGCTGATCGTCGCCTATCTGACCGACGCCACCGACGCGGACGAGATCGCGCGCGGCCATGCCGAGGGCGTGTTCACCGCCGCCAAGCTCTATCCCGCGCACGCCACCACCGGCAGCGCGCACGGCGTCACCGACGTCGCGAACATCATGGGTGTGCTCGAGCGGATGCAGGACATCGGCATGCCGCTGCTCATCCACGGCGAAGTCACCGACCATGACGTCGACATTTTCGACCGCGAGGCGGTGTTCATCGAGCGCACGCTTGAACCGCTGGTGCGCGCGCTGCCCGGCCTCAAGATCGTTTTCGAGCATATCACGACGGCGGAGGCCGCGCAGTTTGTCGCCGACGCGCCCGCCAATGTCGCCGCGACGATCACGCCGCAGCATCTCCACATCAACCGCAACGCGATGCTTGTCGGCGGCATCCGCCCGCACGCCTATTGCCTGCCCGTCGCGAAGCGCGAGCATCACCGGCTCGCGGTGCGCGCCGCCGCGACATCGGGCTCGCCCAAATTCTTCCTCGGCACCGACAGCGCGCCGCACGCGGTGCATATGAAGGAAGCGTCGTGCGGCTGCGCAGGCATTTTCAACGCGCCCTTTGCGCTCGAAAGCTATGCGATGGCGTTCGATCAGGATGGCGCGCTGGCCAATTTCGAGGGTTTCGCCAGCGAGCATGGTCCGCGCTTCTATGGCCTGCCGCTCAACGAGGGCACGGTGACGTTGGAACGCGCCGAAATCACCGTCCCCGACCGGATCGGCGACGTCGTGCCCTTCCACGCGGGCGAAACCATCGGCTGGCGGCTGGTCTGATCATCCCCCCCGCGATGACGGACGACCGTGTCATACGGCGACAATCCGCTCGGCGCGCGTCTTGCGCCACATGTCGAAACTGAACACCGCAATGCTGATCCAGATCAGCACGAAACACGCAAGTTGCACGGGCTTCAAAGGCTCGCCGAACACGAACAGGCTCAAGAGGAACTGGATCGTCGGCGCCAGATATTGCACAAAGCCAAGCGCGGCATAGCTCATCCGCCGCGCCGCGGTCGCAAAGAGCAGCAGCGGCACCGCAGTCACCACCCCGCCCGCCATCAGCAGCAGGCTGATCGACGTGTCGGACGCAAAGCCGCGCCCGTCGCCGACGCCGATATACCAGGCCGACAGCGCAAGCGACGGCAGCAGCAGCACCGTCGTCTCGACCGACAGGCCGGGGAGCGACCCCACCGGCACGACCTTGCGCAGCAGGCCATAGACGCCAAAGGAAAAGGCCAGCGTCAGGCTGATCCACAGCGTATCGAGCGCCCCCGCGAGCAGGATTGCGACGCCAACGCCTGCAATGACCACCGCGAGCAACTGCATCCGCGACAGCCGCTCGCCGAGGAAGAGCATCCCCAGCATCACATTGACGAGCGGATTGAGATAATAGCCAAGGCTCGCCGCGAGCACATGGTCGGTGAAGATCGCATAGATATAGACAAGCCAGTTGACCGCAATCAGCAGCGCGCTCGCGAGCAACAGGCGCAGCGTCCGCCAGTCCCTCAGCGCCGCCAGATATTCGCCGATCTGGCGGCGAAAAAGCATGATGAGGAAACAGAGCGGCAGCGACCAGATGATCCGCTGCGTCAGCACCTCGACCGGCGGGACGCTGTCGACGAGTTTGAAGAAGAGCGGAACGAAGCCCCAGATGCCATAGGCGGCGATCGCGAAGGGCAGGCCGCCCTGGTCGCTCCCCGCGGGGGCTGCTGTCTGTGCCATGGCGCCGGGCTTCTAGGGTCAGGACCCATTAATTCCCCGTTCGAGGCGTCGAAATGGCGAAGATATCGGGCCTTGGCGGGTGCGGCGGGTAGCATCGCTACCCGCAAGGCCGCGAAGGTCCGATATCGAAGCCATTTCGGCGTCCCTTCGGGATTTGACCGATTTTGCCCATGGCAGCGTCGAAACGTCTTGAAATATATCCATATTCCCGCGCCTTTTCTCCTCGCCCTGAGCAAAATCGCTTCAAACCTCGAACGGGGAATTAATGGGTCCTGACCCTAGTGACTTAGAAGATGCCGCCGCCCAGCATCAGGCGGATGACGCCGATGATGACGACGACGATATTGAGGTTCCGCCCGCTCGTCTTGTCCGACATGGCGCCGAGCGCGAGGCCGATGACCGCGAACGGCACGATCACCCAATTGGCCCAGCCAAGCAGGGGAATGAACGCAAAAACCGCGAGAATCAACGCGATAACACCAATGATGAGCGATGCGATGTTGAGCATGGCCATGGTTCTCGCACGCCGCCGCCGATGCGGCAAGGGGCATTCGGTTCGTCGACCGATACGCTCGATTCATCTTGTTGCCCAAGGTTCATGCAACAGGATTCGGACCTGACTCGTTTTATTCCCGAAGCGCCCGGCTTCGTCCCGCGGAGACGAGGCGCCGAACCAGGAAAGGACTTGTCATGCGTATCTTGAGCAAAGGCCTGATGGGCGCATTTGTCGCCGCCAGCGTCCTTGGCACCACACCGCTCCATGCGGGCGTGACGACCCCGGCAAAGGCGCCGGGTTATCACGGGTTCGAACAGGCGTCGGACTTTCACCGCAAGCGGAAACATCACCGCCATTATGCGCGTGGCGAGCGGCTTGGCCGGGATTCGCGCATCTGGCGCGGCAATGACGGTCGCTATTATTGCAGGAAGGACAATGGCACGACCGGCCTGCTGATCGGCGGCGCCGTCGGCGGCCTCGCCGGTCACGAGATTGCAGGCGACGGCGACAAGCTGCTCGGCACCGTGCTTGGCGCTGCCGGGGGTGCGCTGCTCGGTCGGGAGATCGACCGCGACAAATATCGCTGCCGTTAACGAACAGAAACCGTCTCGCGTGCGGGTTTGAGACCCCTCCACCCGCACACGCTGATGGCGAGGGCACCGGTTAGCGCCGGTGCCCTCAAGCGTGCAGGCGACTTGCCCATCGGCCGCTCTTGCCGCAGAAGCGTCATCCAACGCGGCGGAAAAGAGAATATCATGCTGAACGGCCCCCTGCTCGTGACCGAGCGACTGATCCTCCGCCCGCCCGCGGCCGAGGATTTTGACGCCTTTGCCGCGATGTGCGCCGAAGAAGAGACGATGCGCTTCATCGGCGGCACCTGCCCGCGTTCGGCGGCCTGGCGGCAATGGTGCACGCTCGCGGGAGCCTGGCACATTCGCGGCTTCTCGATGTTCTCGGTGATCGAGCGCGCCAGCGGCGAATGGGTCGGTCGCCTCGGCCCGTGGGAGCCCGACGGCTGGCCGGCGCCCGAAATCGGTTACGGCGTGCGCGCGAAGTTCGCGGGCAGGGGTTATGCCTTCGAAGGCTGTGTCGCCGCCTGCGATTTCGCGGTCGAGTTCCTGAAATGGCCCGAACTCATGCACAGCATCGACCCTGCCAACACGCGGTCGCAGGCGCTCGCACGGCGGCTGGGTGCAACGAACAGCGGCCCGACCCGCCTCCCCGCCCCCTTCGAGGACGCGCCCGTCGAGGCATGGACCCAGAGCGCCGGGGCCTGGCGCGTCAAACGAAAGGAGTTTCGCCCGTGACCGACCATCATATCGACCCCGAACGCGCGCAGTTCGACGCCTTCAAGGCGCTGCCGCGCGACGCGGTCATCCACATGCTCAACCTTGTCCGCTTCCGCGAAAAAGCCGCCTATCCGGGCGACCATCCGCTTGCCGGCCAGGGCCTGACCGGCGCCGAGGCCTATCGCCATTATGGCGCCGACAGCGGCCCGGTCTTCCGCCGCGTCGGCGGGCGCATCGTCTGGACCGGCACGATGGAAGCGATGGTCATCGGTCCCGCGGCCGAGCGCTGGGATGCGGTATTCATCGCCGAATATCCGAACAGCGGCGCCTTTCTGGAAATGGTCACCGATCCCGTCTATCGCGCCGCCGTTGTCCATCGCCAGGCCGCGGTCGAAACCTCGCGGCTCATCCGCTGCGCCCCCAAAGCGTCTCGGTCCGAGACAGGTTTTGGCTAATAAAGCCTTACCCGTTAACGCATTTTCTTTGCCCCTTTTTAACCAGGATCGGGCAATCCGGGGGAAAGATTAAGGGAGTGTTAGCGATGATGGTGCGCGGAAAATGGCTCTTCGCCGGGCTGCTGATGGCGGCGATGCCGCTTGGCGGTTGCCGGGACCAACCCGAAGCCAGGTCCGACCTCGCCCCGCTCGATGATGAGCTGGCGAGCGGCGATCCCGCGATCAAGGCCGCGCTCGAAGACAAGATCATGGTTGATCCCAAGCTCGCGGGGCAATCGAACCGCAATGCGGCGGGCCCCGGCAATCGCCCTGTCGACGGCGGCGTTCCCGGTCTTGCGGCGAGCAAGGCGGCGACCGCGGCCGAAGCCGCCGCGGCGCTCAGGGCTGGCAAGCTGCTCCCGGCGCCCAGGGCGCTGCCACTCGAAGCAGGATGCGACGGCTGCGAGGCGCAGGCGCGCCCGGTCACCATCGGCGCGCTGGCACGCAACCAGCAGAAGGGACGTTGCGACGCGAAGCTGACTTATGGAAACGGCTGGGCAGACCGCCTGCCCGCCGCGTTCAAGGTCTATCCGCGCGCGACGCTGCGCGAGGCGGCGGGCGTCGACGGCGGCAAATGCAATTTGCGGGTGGTCAACTTCCAGACCGCCGCGTCGATGCAGGCGGTGCTCGATTATTATCACACGATGGCGATCCGCGCGGGCTACACCAGCGACCACCGCGTCAACGGCAACGAGCATATGCTCGGCGGCACCAAGGGCGACCTTGCCTATGTGCTGATGCTGCGCCGCGACGGCGGCATGACCGACGTCGATCTGGTGGCATCGGGCGGCAAATAGACCTTTTCCCTTCCCGGTACGCAAAAAGAAAAGGCCCCGGAGATCGTTCCCCGGCGCCTTTTCCTTGCGGAGAAGCCTTCGCGCGTCAGACCTTGTCGCCGAGCGCGCCCTGCACCTTGCCCTTCAGATTCTGGGCTTCGCCCTTGCGTTCCTGCATTTCGCCTTCGGCGCGCAGACGCTCATCGTCGGTCGCCTTCCCGATCGCCTGTTTGACATTGCCCGCGGCTTCATTGGCGAGGCCCTTCGCTTTTTCGGTGAATTCACCCATGGCATTTCTCCTTTGTTTTCCAAGAGGCTGTCGATCGACCTCCTGATAAGGCAACGCCCGCGTGGGGTCATCGTTCCGCCCGCGACGATCAAGCGGCGCCGCGTCGGGACAAGTCGCATTTCGTGCCAATGTGGCGACGATACGGGTTGCAATGGGCGCCGGTTCGGGCATGTTCGGCTTCTGGGCATCGCAAACACAGTTCGTCTCTTGGCACTTTCGGGGGGGTTCGGCGATGCGCAGATTTATTCCAGCAGCCATGATCCTGCCGCTCGCGGCCTGTACCCATGTCGCGACCTTTCGCACGCAGGACATCGCCCCGCCCGCCGAGGGCGAGGCGCTGAAGGGCGCATCCTATGCCCTTCCGATGGTCCAGTTCGATCTGGAGATCGCCCGATCGCTCTCCTCGTGCGACACCGCCGCCACGCCGCTGTTCGCGGTTCAGGCGACCGCAAAGGAATCCTATGTCGAAGGCGAAAGGTTCGAGATTGATCCCTCGGCGCTCAGTTCGCTTTTCAAGACATCCTCGCTCGCGATTGAAAAATATGAGGATCTCGACACGCTCAAATCCTTCAACGCCGGCGCCGACGACCGAACCGGCGATATTCTGGTGGCAGTCGCGCGGACCGGTATTGCGATTGCCGGGGCGACCGCTGGCATCCCCGTGCCGCTGGATGCGGTCGGCGAATCCTCGCCGTGGAAAAACGTGCTTGAACGCGCACAGTCGATCCGCCTGTGGTGTTCGGCGGAGGCGCAGAAACGCCTGGCGACAGTCGAGATGGAGACCGGCAATCTGGAGCGATTGAACGCCCGGCTCGAAGCCGTGAACGCGCATGTCGTCCGGTTGAAAGAACTTGCGGCGTTTCGCCGGTTCGACAAGGCGATGATGGACAGTCTGTATCAGGAGGTTCAAAAACAGCAGCAACTCGCCACCGAGATCGCGACCACAAAGGCCGCGCTGGCCGATGCGACCGGTGCGCTGGGCGCAAAGACCGAGCTTCGCTGGCCCACTGCCTCGTCGGCGACGCCGCGCGCGGACGATCTCCGGCACCAGGTCCGCTTTTGGGATTCGGCGCGCAAGCTGCGAAAGTTCTGCTCCAATTTTCAGCTCGTCGCCTGGAACGGCGTCAGCGGCGTACCGCTCGATCCTGCGAGCCTCGTCGGCAACGAGACGGCGCTCGACGCCCACTGCGAGGGGGTGATTGCGGTGCTCCGGCAATCGATCGACGTCCGGTTGCGGTTCGAACCCGTCACCCAGACGCGCTGGGCCACCGGCGGCAATGTCGATTTGGCATATAAGCTGCCGTCCGATGCGCCCGCCAAAGGCCTTTTGGTTCGCGAGCCGATTCGCGCCAGCCTTGTCGCCGAATACCGCCTTTCGGGGACTGCGGACTGGAAAACCGCGTTGAAGGACGAGCCCTTGTGGGTGCCGCAACTCGGCACGCTGCGCTTTTTGAAGTTTGCGAGCGGACCGTTCGAAAATGAACTGCTGTCGGTCGAATTGCGCAAGGACGGCCGGATCGAAAAGCAGCGATATGAAACCAAGGAAGCCGCGCTCGCCCGGCTGGGAGCGAGCGCCGTGGACATCGCCGAACGTGTGCGCAGCGATGCCGAAAAGCGCGAAGAGCGGCGACGCGCGGACGAAAAATATCTTCGCGAAACCGCCGCGGCCGAACGCGCCGAGGAGCTGGCGCGGCTACAGTATCAACTCGACATGCTGACCAGGAAAAAGGCCCTGATCGAAGCATCGCGCGACGATTCGGCCGAACGGCTCGCGGCTGCCGAACTGGCGCAGATCAACGCGGACATTGCGATGCTGAAGGCGCAGATCGACCGGATCAAGCTGACGAACGAACTCGGCCTGCTGCAACCGCCGGGATGAACAGCGCCCCGGTCAGATGAGGCCTGCAAGCGGGCTCGACGGGTCGGCATAGCGGCGCTGCCCCATCCGGCCCGCCAGATAGGCGTCGCGCCCCGCCTCGACCGCCAGCTTCATTGCGCGCGCCATACGCACGGGGTCTTTGGCTTCGGCGATCGCGGTGTTCATCAGCACACCGTCGCAGCCAAGTTCCATCGCCACCGCGGCGTCGCTCGCCGTGCCGACGCCGGCATCGACGAGCACGGGCACCGACGCACCCTCGACGATCAGGCGGATCGTGACGCGGTTCTGGATGCCCAGCCCCGATCCGATCGGCGCGCCCAGCGGCATGATCGCGACCGCGCCCGCGTCCTCGAGTTGCTTCGCCGCGATCGGATCGTCGACGCAATAGACCATCGGCAGAAAACCCTCTTTCGCGAGCACCTCGGTCGCATCGAGCGTCTCGCGCATGTTGGGATAGAGCGTCTTGGCCTCGCCGAGCACTTCGAGCTTCACGAGATCCCAGCCCCCCGCCTCGCGCGCCAGCCGCAGCGTGCGGATCGCGTCGTCGGCGTTGAAGCAGCCCGCGGTGTTCGGCAGGTAAGTGACCTTCTTCGGGTCGATATAGTCGGTGAGCATCGGCGCCGTAGGGTCCGACACATTGACGCGGCGGACCGCGACGGTGACGATCTCCGCCCCCGACGCCGCGACTGCGGCGGCATTTTGCTCGAAATCCTTGTACTTGCCGGTGCCGACGATCAGTCGCGACCTAAATGTCCGCCCGGCAACGCTCCAAATGTCGGTCAACAACCGCCTCCTACGAAATGAACGATTTCCAGCGCATCGCCCTCGGCGAGTGCGACATCGGCGAGCGTCGAGCGCGGCACGATCGCGCGGTTGCGCTCGACCGCGACCTTCTTCGCGTCGAGCCCGAGCGACGCGACGAGATCAGCGATACTGCCTTCGCGTACCTGCCGGGGTTCGCCGTTGAGGATGACCGAAATCACGTAGAAGCGCCTCGCTTTGCCTTTTGCCGAGCAGCCCATATAGGGGGAGCCTGCATCGTCGCAACCGAAAGCCAAGCCTTTGCCCGACCTTCCCACCGTCTTTGTCCTCTCCGGCCCGAACCTCAACCTGCTCGGCACGCGCGAGCCGGAAATCTATGGCACCGACACGCTCAACGACATTCACGCCCGGCTCGAGGCGCAGGCGGCCGACCTCGGCCTCCGCGTCGAATGCCGCCAGACCAACCATGAAGGGGTGCTGATCGACTGGCTGCATGAAGCCTATGTGTCGGGCGCCAAGGCGGTGCTGCTCAACGCCGGCGGCTACACGCACACCTCGATCGCGATCCACGATGCGATCCGGTCGATCAAGGTGCCGGTGATCGAGGTCCATCTGTCGGACCCGGCAAAGCGTGAGGCGTTTCGCCATGTCAGCTATGTCGGCATGGCCGCCGTCGCCCATTTTGCCGGACACGGCGCGAACAGCTATACGCTGGCGCTGGACGCCGCCGCCCGTCTCTGACAATAGGGCGCATCAAAAACGGGGTCAGGCGCCTCGATGACGGCGCCGCAACAACAGGAACATTCTCATGGGTGACCATAAAGACCATGGCATCAACATCGATCCGGCCTTCGTGCGTGCGCTCGCCGAGCTGCTCGACGACACGCAGCTGTCGGAGATCGAGGTCGAGGACGGTGATCGCAAGGTCCGCGTCGCGCGCAACCTGACCGCCGCAGCCGCACCCGTCGCCTACGCTCCGCCACCCGCAGCGGCCGCACCCGCCGCCGCAGTTCCGGCCACGGCACCCGCCGCCGCGCCTGCTGTCGACAGCTTCGCCGACGCGGTCAAGTCACCGATGGTCGGCACCGTCTATCTGGCCCCCGAACCCGGCGCGCCCAATTTCGCCACCATCGGTTCGGAAGTGAAGGCGGGCGACACGATCCTGATCATCGAGGCGATGAAGGTGATGAACCCGATCACCGCGCCCGCCGCGGGCACGCTCAAGGCCGTGCATGTCGAAAACAGCCAGCCGGTCGAGTTCGACCAGCCGCTGTTCACCATCGGGTAAGTACCCATGACCATCGAAAAACTGCTCATCGCCAACCGCGGCGAGATTGCGCTGCGTATCCACCGCGCGTGCCACGAAATGGGCATCAGGACGGTTGCGGTCCACTCGACCGCCGACACCGACGCGATGCACGTCCGTCTCGCCGACGAGGCGGTGTGCATCGGCCCGCCCGCGGCGAAGGACAGCTATCTCAATATCCCCGCCATCATCTCGGCGGCCGAGATCACCGGCGCCGACGCGATCCATCCGGGCTATGGCTTCCTCTCCGAAAACGAGCGCTTCGCCGAGATCATCGAAGCGCATGACATGATCTTCGTCGGGCCGAAGCCCGAACATATCCGGACGATGGGCGACAAGGTCGAGGCAAAGCGCACCGCGGTCGCGCTGGGTCTTCCCGTCGTTCCGGGCTCGCCCGGCGCGGTGACGTTCGGCGAGGAAACGAAAAAGCTCGCGCGCGAGATCGGCTATCCGGTGCTGATCAAGGCGGCGTCGGGCGGCGGCGGGCGCGGCATGAAGGTGGTGCCCGACGAGGACAGCCTCGAAAGCCTGATGGGTCAGGCGTCGAGCGAAGCGGCGGCGGCATTCGGCGATCCCACCGTTTACATGGAAAAATATCTCGGCAACCCGCGCCACATCGAGTTTCAGGTGTTCGGCGACGGCAAGGGTAATGCGATCCATCTGGGCGAGCGCGACTGTTCGCTCCAGCGCCGCCACCAGAAGGTGCTTGAAGAAGCGCCGTCGCCGATCATTTCGGCCGAGGAACGCGCGCGCATGGGCAAGGTCTGCGCCGATGCGATGGCCACAATGGGCTATCGCGGCGCTGGCACGATCGAGTTCCTGTGGGAAAATGGTGAGTTCTTCTTCATCGAAATGAACACGCGCATCCAGGTCGAGCATCCGGTGACCGAGATGATCACCGGCTTCGACCTTGTGCGCGAACAGATTCGCATCGCGGGCGGCGCCGGGCTTTCGGTGAAACAGGAAGAGCTGGAGTTTCGCGGCCATGCGATCGAATGCCGCATCAATGCGGAGGATCCGCGCACCTTCATGCCCTCACCGGGCAAGGTGACCGCCTATCATCCGGCAGGCGGGATGCACGTCCGCGTCGATAGCGGGCTTTACGCCGGCTATTCGATCCCGCCCTATTACGACAGCATGATCGGCAAGCTGATCGTCTATGGCCGCAGCCGCGAAAGCTGCATGATGCGGATGCGCCGCGCGCTCGAGGAAATGGTGATCGCGGGCGTCAAGACGAACATCCCGCTCCACCAGGCGCTGCTCGCCGACCCCGACGTCATCAACGGCGATTATACGATCAAATGGCTGGAGGAATGGCTGGCGAAGCAGGATGCGGAGGAAAGCGCGGCATAAAGGCAATGCGTCACCCCGGCGAAGGCCGGGGAGTCAAGGCGCCTTACAATCCGGCGCGGAGATTCCGGCCTTCGCAGGAATGACGAAGCCGCTTTTAATCTGCGGCCAGCCGTGCCCCAGTTCACTTTCGCTGACTCCATTTATTGGCTATGGGCATTGACCATGGCCAGAAACGCTTTCTTTTCCGCGCGTCCCGCCGCGGCTCTCCTCCTCCCGCTGGGCCTGCTCGCGGCCCCTGCCCTCGCACAAACCGACGTGAAGGAGGATTCGGTCATCCTCCAGCCCGACAAGGTGACCGACGATGCGCCGGTCGTCGCGGCGCAGTTCGAAATGCCGGGCTGGTCGGAAGAAAATGCGACTGCGCTTCTTGGCTTTATCGAAAAGGTCGGCGACGAGGGCCTGTTCGCGCGGGATTACAACCCCGATGCGCTCGCTGCGGCGATCCTGGCGAACGATCAGGCCAAGCTCGACACGCTGGCGACCGACACCTTCCTGCTGCTCGCGACGCACCTGCGCGACGGGCGCACACCCAACGCCGCACGCAAACAATGGTTCATGACTGACAGCGATGGCGAGAACGAACCCCTGCTCGCCCTGCTGACCGCCGCGCTCGGCGCGGGCACGGTCGCCGAAACGCTGGCGAGCCTGAACCCGGTCCATCCCGATTTCGCGGTGCTCAGGGCGGCGCTCAAACGCGCGAAGACGGCGGCCGACGCACAGGCGATCCGCGTCAACATGGAACGCTGGCGCTGGATGCCGCGCGACCTTGGCGAACGCTATGTCGTCAGCAATGTTCCCGAATATCTGACGCGTGTCGTCCATGGCGGCACCGTCATCGCAACGCACAAGGCGGTGGTCGGCAAGAAATCGACTCCGACGCCGCAGCTCAATCCGATGGCAACCGGGATCATCGTCAACCCGAACTGGACGCTGCCGCGCAGCATCATCAACGAAGGCATCGGCGCGACGATCGCGCGTAATCCGGCCGCTGCGCGCGCGCAGGGCTATACCTGGACGGGCAGTGGCAAGACCTTGTCGGTGGTACAGAAGCCCGGCCCGAACAATGCGCTGGGCGTCATGAAGATGGAGATGCTGAACGAACACGCCATCTATCTGCACGATACGCCGTCGAAGAATGCGTTCAACGCCGCGGCGCGCGCCTTCAGCCACGGCTGCATCCGCACCGAACGCGCGCTGCACTTCTCGGGTCTGATGGCGGTGATGTTCGCCGGGCGTAGCCCCGAGGAGTTCGGCGAAGCGATCGCCAGCGGCAAGACGACGCGATTCGGCTTCGATCAGCCCTTCCCCGTCTATGTCGCCTACTGGACCGTCGTGCCCGACGGCAAGGGTGGCGTGAAAAAGCTCGCCGACCTTTACGAGCGCGATGCGCCCGTCGTCGCAAGTTTTGCCAGGCCTGGTCGCCCGGCCGCAACAATCATCGCGCCGGTGCCGCCGCCGGTCGTCCCGACGGTCGATACGGCGGCGCGCGTCACGACGCCGGGGACCAGCGGGATTTATTGAACGTCGGCAGGTTTCGGCTGAAAGCGGAAACAGAAAGGGCCGGAGTTTCCCCCGGCCCTTCCTGAAACGTTGCGGTGCCGATCAGGCGCCGGTGAGTTCGGCCGTATCGACCTTCACGCCGGGGCCCATCGACGACGACAGCGCGACCTTGCGGACATACTTGCCCTTGGCGCCGGCCGGCTTCGCCTTGACGATCGCGTCGACGAAGGCGTCGAAGTTCTGGCGCAGCTTTTCTTCGCCGAACGACAGCTTGCCAAGGCCGGCGTGGATGATGCCGACCTTTTCGACACGGAACTCGATCTGACCGCCCTTGGCGGCCTTCACGGCTTCGGCGACGTTCGGGGTGACGGTGCCGAGCTTCGGGTTCGGCATCAGGCCCTTCGGACCCAGCGTCTTGCCGAGGCGGCCGACGATGCCCATCATGTCGGGCGTCGCGATGACGCGGCCATAGTCGAGGTTGCCCGCAAGCATGTCTTCCATCAGGTCTTCGGCGCCCACCTTGTCGGCGCCTGCGGCCAGTGCTTTCTCGGCATTGTCGCCGCGCGCGAACACGGCGACCTTGACGTCCTTGCCGGTCCCCGCGGGCAGCGTGACGACGCCGCGGACCATCTGGTCGGCGTGGCGCGGATCGACGCCCAGGTTCATCGCGATTTCGAGCGTTTCGTCGAACTTGGCGGTCGCCAGCTCGCGCACCAGCTTGATCGCTTCGTCGACGCCGTGCAGCTTCTGCGCGTCGACCTTGCCCTCAAGGGCCTTCTGCTTCTTGGTCAGCTTGGCCATGTTCAGCCCTCCGTCACTTCGAGGCCCATCGAGCGGGCGCTGCCTTCGATGATCTTCGTCGCCTGTTCGATGTCGTTGGCGTTGAGATCCTTCATCTTGATCTCGGCGATTTCGGCGAGCTTCGAGCGCGCGATCTTGCCGCCGCTGATCTTGCCGGGCTCCTTCGAACCCGACTTCAGGTTCGCGGCCTTTTTGATCAGATAGGTCGCCGGGGGCGTCTTGGTGACGAAGGAAAAGCTCTTGTCGGCATAGACGGTGATGATCGTCGGGGTCGGCGTGCCCTTTTCGAGCCCGTCGGTCGCGGCGTTGAACGCCTTGCAGAACTCCATGATGTTGACGCCGCGCTGACCCAGCGCCGGCCCGAGCGGCGGCGAGGGATTGGCGGTGCCGGCGGGCACCTGCAGCTTGATATAGCCGCTGATTTTCTTGGCCATGACGGCCTCCTTTCTTTCTGTCGCCCCCGACCTTGATCCGGGGCTCAAAATAAGCGGTCAAGCAGAGGGCATCACCCCTCCTCCCGCGCGGAATCACAACCGTATCTGTTGCGAAGCGGCGCCGTTAGACCGAAAGGCTGAGAAAGGCAAGCGCCAGTGGCCGATGCGATGACGAGATCCGGGCCTATCCGCCCGCAGCGCCTTCGGAGGGCGTGATGCGCAGCAATCCTTCCTGCATCGCCGAAGCGATCAGCGTGCCGTCCTGGCGATAGATCAGGCCGCGATTGATGCCGCGGCTGCCGCCGGTCCAATCGCTGTCCATCACATAGACGAACCAGTCGTCGACACGGATGTCGTCGTGGAACCACATCGCATGATCGAGGCTGGTCGAGAAAAGCCCCGGCGTCGACCAGGTGAACCCGTGCGGCCGGAGCGACGAGGACAAAAGCCCCATATCCGAGGCATAGGCCAGAAACGCGCGATGGAGCAGCGGATCGTCGCCGATCGGCGCCGCAAGCCGGTACCATTGATAATGCGCCGTCGCCGCTTCGGTCGAGGGCGGGCGGGAACTGCGCATCTCGAACGGCCGCAGCCACGCCATCTGGTCAAGTTGCGCGTCGCTGACATTGGGGTCGGCGGCGATGTTCTCGACGAACTCGGCGCAGTCTTCGGGTGGCCGCAGGTCGGGCATCGGCGTCTGGTGCGCGACGCCCGGCTCGGGCGCGTGAAAGGATGCGGTGAGGTTGAAGATCACCTTGCCATCCTGCCGCACGACGACGCGGCGATTGGCGAAGCTGCGCCCGTCGAAATCGCGGTGGACGCGGAAATGCAGCGGCTTGGCCTCGTCGCCGCCGCGCAGGAAATAGGCGTGCAGCGAATGCGCCGCCTTGCCCGGATCGACGGTGCGCGCCGCCGCGACGAGCGCCTGCGCGATCACCTGCCCGCCGAAAATGCGCTGGCGCGTCGGCTTGGCAAAGGCGGGAAAGGTGAACTCGTCCTCCAGCCCCGCGACGGGTTCGAGGTCGAACAGGCGCGTCACCGCGGCGACGACCTTTTCGGGCGGAACGGCGGCCTGGATTTTGCGCGCGCGTTCGATGCGAGCCTGAATCGCGGCGGGAGTCAGGCTCATGCGATCGTCCAATCTTTCGCTGGATCCCCGTCTTCGCCGGGATGACAACCTGTCGGGGTCGTCACTTCATGCGCTCAACCTGCTCGAAATCGAGCTCGACCGGCGTGGCGCGGCCAAAGATCGACACGCTGACCTTGACGCGCGCCTTGTCGAAGTCGAGTTCCTCGACCACGCCATTGAAGCTCGCGAACGGTCCTTCGAGCACCTTGACCTGATCGCCGATTTCATAATCGACGCGAATTTCGGTCTTCGGACGCGCCGCAGCCTCTTCCTTGCTGTTGAGGATGCGCGCCGCCTCCGCCTCGCTGATCGCCTGCGGCTTGCCCGACGAGCCGAGAAAGCCCGTGACCTTCGGCGTGTTCTTGACGAGGTGATAGACATCGTCGGTCATCGTCAGCTTGGCGAGAACATAGCCGGGGAAGAATTTGCGTTCGGCCTGAACCTTCTTGCCGCGTTTCACTTCGGTGACGGTTTCGACCGGCACCTCGACCGCTTCGACGAAGTCGGTGAGGCCCATGCGTTCGGCTTCGGCGAGCACCGAATCGCGAACCTTGTTCTCGAAACCCGAATAGGCGTGAATGATGTACCAGCGCGCCATATATGTTCGTATCCTGTCCCTGAAAGCCGCGGGCGTTAGCGCGCGAGCGACGTCAGCCAGCTGACGATGTAGCTGAAAACCGTATCGACGCCGAGGAAGAAGAACGACAGAATCGTGGCCATGATCAACACCAGGATCGTCGTCTGCACCGTTTCGCGACCGGTGGGCCAGACGATCTTGCCGGCTTCGGTCTTCACCTGATTGACGAATTCGCCGATTTTGACCTTCGCCATGTCCGTTCCGTCCTCATAAGCGTCAAAGTTACCGGCCAGATGGGTTATCGCCCCCCGCGCGTCAAGCGCGCTTCGGGCAATAGTCCGTCCACCCTCCCCGAGCTTGTCGGCGAAAGGCGGAAGGAAAACGGCGCATCTGTCCGAATGAATGCGGCCTTTACTTGCGCGCTGCGGCGATTGCAAGCGGATGGTCGCGGGCGAAGTCGCGGCGCATCAGCAGGAGCAGGACCACCATCGCCGCCCAGCTGGCGGTCGGCTGGAGCGCGAAGAGGAGATGCAGCGCGCGCGCCGCCACAGCGCCGTCCCGCGGATCGAAACCGACAAGGTCGAGCATCGCATAGCTGACGGCGATCGCCGCCGCGACGCCGAACTTCTGCATCAGGTTCAGGAGCGCGAACAGAAAGGCCGCGCGCGACCGGCCGCAGCGCTCGGCGTCGCGCGGGATCAGGTCGGCCAGCATCGAGTGGATGAACAACAGCCCGACGAAGCCCGTCCCGAGCGTCAACGAAAAAAGTGTCGCCTGCGCAAGCCCACGCGGCGTCTGCCCCAGCGTGGCGACGAGCAGCGTCGAGATCAGCAACGCCATGCCGATCATCATGGGTGGCTTGCCGAAGCGCCGCGCGAGAAAAGTCCAGACCGGCGACGCGAGCGCGCCGCCGACAAAGCTGGCAAACAGGAGCACCGCGCTCTGCGCGTCGAGTCCCAGCACGGCATCGGCAAAAAAGACGAAAAGCGAGGTGAGCGATCCGAACGCAAAACTGTTGAGGAACTGCACGCCAAAGAGCAGCATCAGCGGCGGAAAGCCGAACGAGGCGCGGATTTCCCGGCGCCAGCCGATCCCCGCCTCGGCGACGACGCGGCGCCGCGGGACACGCGCGATCGCATAAATCGCGACGGGCGCCAGAAGCAGGAAGAGGCTTGCATAGGCGATGATCCGTCCCTGCAGGCTGATCGACGGCATCAGCAATTGTGCCGCTGCGGGCGCGGCAAAGGCCAGGATCAGCGCGATCTTCGCGAACCAGTCGCGCATTCCGTAGAGCAGTGCGCTGTCGGCGGGAGTGCGCACGAGCGCCGACCCCCACGACAGCTGGGCAACCTCGTACAGGCTGAAGCTGGAGTAGAAGAGCACCATCATCAGGAACAGCGCCGCGAACGACAGGCGGTCGCCTACCATGACCAGCGCGAGCAGCAGCAAGCCGAGCGGCGCCAGCGCGATCAGCATCCAGCGGCGGTGCGCGCCAAGCCCGGTGCGAACGCGGTCCACCATCGTTCCGATCAGCGGGTCGACCACCCCGTCCCAGATCGTCGTGAGCGAAAAGAGCAGCCCGACCAGCGCCACCGGAATCACCCCGCCTTCGGCGATATAGGGCGGCAGATAGACGCTGAAAGGCAGCGCGAGCATCGCCGTCGGCCCCGCGGTCGCGGCATAGGCCGCCACGACCCGCGGCCGCAGCGCCAACAGGCGAGGCGCGGATATAGCCGATGGCAGGGCGGAACTGGCCACGTCGCGTCGCTCCCCAGGAAGGCACGAAGCGCGATGCTTTCAGCTATTGACAATTATGTCAATGAATCTGGCCGATCCTGAAATGCGATATGAACGGTCGAAGGCGCCAGTCGATCTCTTCCCTTCCCAGCGATTCCTCCTCGATCCCCGCCAGCGCGTTGAGCATCGAATCGCCGAAGACGATGTTGAGGAATAATTTCGCCGCGGCTTGGGGATCGTCGATGTCGGCCTCGCCCGCCGCCGCCCAGCGGGTGAAGAGTTCGGTCAACTCGGCGATCGCGGGCAAGTGGATATCGCGATAGATGCCGGCCGCAAAATCACGGTCGCGCACACTTTCGGACACCAGCATCCGCATCAGCGCGATCGCGCGCGGCGACTGCATCGCGTCGCTTTGGCGGAAGGCATAGCTTTTGAGGGTGTCGACGTGCGACATGGTCGCGGTCACGGCCGGATCGAGCGGGCAGAAGGCCGTTTCGTCCGACCATCGCGTCGCTATTGCGCGTAGCAGGCCCTGCTTGTTCCCGAAAAGGTCATAAAGCGTCGCCAGCGAACCACCCGAACGCCGGACGATGTCGGCGAGGCTGGTGCGTTCATAGCCATGTTCGAGAAACAAGGCTTCGGCCGCGTCGAGAATCGCATTATAGCGCCGCTCGCGCGGCGACTCTGTATCTCTTTGAGAAAAAGTCGTTTCCGACCCGGTCAATTTTTCATTCCTCGTCCCTTGTCGACGTTTGTAACTTAAATTACAGAGAACTGTCGGCGCACGCTTTCGCCTATAAAAACATCCCGCACAACTGCGATTTTTCAGGGGTCAACATGAGTCGCGTTTCTCCTCCCCGCTGCGCCCTCGGCGCCGCACTGGCCCTGCTGCTGGTCGGCTGTTCGTCCGAAGCGCCGCCTGCGCCACCGCCTCCCGAAGTGAATATCGTCACCGTGCGCGCCCGGCCGGTGCCCAACGTCATCGAACTGCCCGGCCGCGTCCAGGCGTATCGGACATCGGAGGTCCGGGCGCGTGTCGATGGCATCGTCGAACGCCGCCTGTTCGACGAGGGCAGTTTTGTGCGCGCGGGCACCGCTTTGTTCCGCATCGACCCGCGACAATTGATCGCGAACGTCAACGCCGCGCGCGCGCAGCTGGCCCGTGCCCAGGCGACCGCGGCGAATGCGCGGCAGGTGGTGGCGCGATACCAGCCGCTGCTCGCCGACCAGGCGATCGGCAGACAGGAATATGACGCCGCGGTCGCCGCGCAGCGCACCGCCGAAGCCGACGTGCAGGCGGCGCAGGCCAATCTGGATTCGGCACGGTTGAACCTCGGCTATGCGACGGTGACTGCGCCGATTTCGGGGCGCGCACGCCGCGCCGAAGTAACCGAGGGCGCGCTGGTCAGCGCAGCACAGGGCACGCTGCTCACCACGATCGAACAGATCGACCGCGTTTACGTCAATTTCGGCCAGTCGAGTTCGGACCTGCTGGCGACGCGCCGCGACATGGGATCGGGACGGATCAGCGCGCCGCAGCTCGAAAGGGTCGAGGTGCAGTTGATCCTCGAGGATGGCAGCGCCTATCCGGTCGTCGGCCATCTCGACTTCCTCGACCTGTCGATCGACGAGGCGACCGGCACCGCCGCGCTGCGCGCGGAGTTTCCGAACCCCAACGCCGCCTTGCTTCCCGGCCAGTTCGTACGCGCACGCATCTTTGCCGGCAATCGCGCCGACGGGATGCTGATCCCGCAGCGCGCGGTCAAGCTGACCGCCGACGCCGCGAGCGTGATGGTGCTCGATACGAAAAATGTCGCAACGCCGCGGCCGATCAAGCTCGGTGCGATGGTCGCGGGTCAGTGGGCGGTGCTCGATGGGCTGAGACCCGGCGACCGGGTGATCGTCGACGGGCTGCAAAAGGTTCAGCCGGGCCAGCCGGTGCGCATCGCGCCGCCTGCGAAACGCTGATCCGGCATGACTCCCCGCTTTTTCATCGACCGGCCCATTTTTTCCTGGGTCATCGCCATCGGCATCCTGCTCGCCGGGATCATCGCGCTGCGTGGGCTGCCCGTCGAGCAATATCCGTCGGTGGCGCCGCCGTCACTGACCATCGGCGTCACCTATCCGGGCGCAGATGCGAGGACGCTGGAGCAGAATGTCACGCAGGTTATCGAGCAGGAACTGAACGGGGTCGAGGGCTTCCTCTACATGGCCTCGACCAGCGAATCCAACGGCACCGCATCGATCACGCTGACCTTTGAGGCGGGGACCGACATCGACAATGCGCAGATGGAGGTACAGAACCGTCTGCGCCGCGTCGAACAGCGGCTGCCCGAAGATGTGCGGCGCCAGGGCATTTCGGTGACCGAGGCCAATTCGGGCTTCCTCCTGATCGTCGCGAT
The DNA here is from genome assembly GCF_000013985.1 of Sphingopyxis alaskensis RB2256. Classification (GTDB taxonomy): domain Bacteria; phylum Pseudomonadota; class Alphaproteobacteria; order Sphingomonadales; family Sphingomonadaceae; genus Sphingopyxis; species Sphingopyxis alaskensis. The sequence continues at coordinate 1,496,841 of NC_008048.1, forward strand.
CACGTCGAAGAGCGGCAACACGGACCCGATGGAGGTCAACAATTTCGCCAACACGCGCGTGCTCGACGAACTGCGCCGCGTGAATGGCGTCGGCAATGTCCAGGCCTTTGCCCCCGAATATGCGATGCGCGTCTGGCTCGATCCGCAGAAGCTTGCCTCCTATGGCCTCTCGGCTGCCGAAGCGCTCGCGGCGGTGCAGGAGCAGAATAGCCAGACGCCGGGCGGCCAATTGGGCGACCAGCCGATCGCGAAGGGGGCGCAGATCAACGCCGTCATCACGACGCAGGGCCGCTTCACCAAGCCCGAACAGTTCGAAAGCATCATCCTGCGCGCCAACCCCGACGGGTCGGCGGTGACGCTGGCCGACGTCGGCCGCGTCGAGCTTGGCGCGGCAAGCTATCTGTTCTCGTCCGAACTCAATGGCAAGCCAATGGCGGGCCTCGCGGTCCAGCTGACCCCCGGCGCCAATGCGCTGTCGACCGCCGAGGGCGTGCGCGCGCAGATGGCGGAGCTGGAAAAAGGCTTTCCGCCCGACATCAGCTGGTCGATCCCCTATGACACGACGCCCTTCGTCGAGCTGTCGATCGAGGAAGTGGTCAAGACGCTGGTCGAGGCGATGATCCTCGTCTTCCTCGTCATGTTCCTGTTCCTGCAGAACTGGCGCGCGACGGTGATCCCGACGATCGTCGTGCCGATCGCACTCGCAGGGGCGTGCCTTGGCCTGTGGATGTTCGGATTCTCGATCAACGTGTTGACGCTTTTCGGCATGGTGCTGGCGATCGGCATTCTCGTCGACGATGCGATCGTCGTGATCGAAAATGTCGAGCGCATCATGAATGAAGAGCATCTGCCGCCCTATGAAGCGACGGTGAAGGCGATGGGGCAGATCACCAGCGCGATCATCGGCATCACGCTGGTGCTGATCGCGGTGTTCATCCCGATGGCGTTCTTCCCCGGCTCGACGGGCGGCATCTATCGCCAATTCTCGATGACGCTCGCGATCTCGATCGCCTTCTCGGCGCTGCTCGCTCTCACGCTCACGCCGGCGCTCTGCGCGACCTTGCTGAAGCCGCACGACCAGACCAGGCGCACCGGGCCGGTCGGCGTCTTCTTCGATCGCTTCTTCGACCGCTTCAACGGCTGGTTCGGGCGCACGACCGATCGCTATCAGGGCGGCGTGGGCAAGATGCTCGCCGCGCCGCTGCGCTGGCTGGGCGTATTTGTGGCGATGGTCGCGATAACCGCGCTGCTCTTTACCCGCCTCCCCGGATCCTTCCTGCCGCAGGAGGATCAGGGCTATCTGATCACGGTCATTCAGGCCCCGCCGGGCGCGACGACGCAGCGCACCAACGAAGCGACGAAGCAGGTCAAGGCCTTCTTCGCCGAACAGCCGCAGGTCGCGAACATCGTGCTCGTCAACGGCTTCAGCTTTTTCGGCCAGGGTCAGGCGAACGCGATCATGTTCACGCCGCTGAAACCCTGGGACGAACGCACCGGCGAAGGCGACAGCGCCGACGCGATCGCCGGCAGGGCGATGGGCACGCTGATGGGCATCAAGGAAGCCTTTGCCTTTTCGCTGAGCCCGCCGTCGATCCCCGAACTCGGCACGTCGAGCGGCTTTACGTTCAAATTGCAGGATCGCGGCGCAAACGGGCGCGAGGCGCTGGTCGCGGCACGCAACCAGATGCTCGGCGGCGCGATGCAGAGCAAGCTGCTCGCCAATGTCCGCCCCGAAGGGCAGGAAGACGCGCCGGTGCTCAAGCTCGACATCGACCGCATCCAGGCGCGCGCGCTCGGCCTGTCGATCGGCGAGGTCAATGCAACGCTCGCGATCAGTTTCGGTAGCGCCTATGCCAATGACTTCACGCGCGAGGGCCGCGTGCTGCGCGTGCTGCTCCAGGCCGACGCGGCGAACCGCATGACGCCGCAGGATGTGCTCGACCTGCGCGTGCGCAGCGCGACGGGCGACATGGTGCCCTTTGGATCGTTCAGCAAGGCCGAATGGTCGGCCGAACCGCCGCAGCTTCAACGCTATAACGGCTATCCGGCAATGACGATTTCGGGGGAGCCCGCGCCCGGCCAGTCGACCGGCGAGGCGATGGCGGAAATGGAGCGGCTGGCGGAGCAATTGCCGCCGGGATTCGCCTATGAATGGACCGGCATTTCCTATGAAGAGAAGCAGTCGGCCGGTCAGATCGGCATGTTGCTGGGTCTGTCACTCGTCGTCGTCTTCCTGCTGCTCGCCGCGCTCTATGAAAGCTGGTCGGTGCCGGTGGCGGTGCTGCTCGTCGTTCCGCTCGGCGTGCTCGGCGCGGTGCTCTTTTCGATGTTCCGCGGGCTGTCGGCCGACATTTATTTCAACGTCGGCCTGATCACGATCATCGGGCTTGCCGCCAAGAATGCGATCCTGATCGTCGAGTTCGCGATCGAGCAGGAGGCCGAGGGCAAATCGACGCTCGACGCGGTGATGGAAGCGGTGAAGCTGCGCCTGCGGCCGATCATCATGACCAGTCTGGCGTTCATCCTTGGCATGGTGCCGCTCGTTATCGCAACGGGCGCGGGCGCCGCCAGCCGCATCGCGGTTGGATCGGGCGTGATGGGCGGGATGATCGCCGCGACCTTGCTCGGCATCTTCTTCATCCCGCTGTTCTACCTGTCGGTGCGCAAATGGCTGAGCCGCAAACGCCCCCCCGCCCCCACCGAGAAAGGCCACCATGAGGAGCCCGGTCATGCGTAAGGCGATCCTGCTTCTCATCGCAACGACGCTCGCCGGATGCGTCGACATGGCGCCTCCGCACGAGCGGCCACCGCTGGCGACCGCCGCCGACTATCCCGCCGAGTTCGCGGGCGGCGCGACGCCGGGGCAGCGCGCGACCGACATCGCGTGGCGCGACTTCTTCGCCGACCCGCGGCTCGAAATGCTGATCGCGCAGGCGATCGCGCATAATCGCGACCTTGCCGTCGCCGTGGCGCAGATCGAGGAGGCGCGCGGCCTCTATCGCATCCAGGCGGCCGACCGCCTGCCGACGGTCGGCGCCAGCGCCGATGCAGCGCGGACGCGCGGCCCGTCGGTGACGGGCGTAGGCACCGACACGACGAGCCGCTATTCGGTCGGCGTTGGCGTCACCTCGTTCGAGCTCGATTTCTGGGGGCGGGTCAGGAATCTCTCCGAAGCGGCGCGCAGCCAATATCTTGCGACCGAGGCGGCCGAGCGCACTTTTCGCCTCGCGCTTGTGCGCGATGTCGCCTCGACCTATTTCGCTTCGCGCGGCGCCGAGGAGCAGATCCAGCTTGCCGAAGCGACGGTGGCGAGCCGCAAGGAGGGACTGCGCATCGCCCGGCGCCGCCTCGATGCCGGGGTCACATCGGCCCTCGACTATCGCCAGTCGGAAACGCTGCTGACGCAAGCCGAAACGCAGCTCGCGAGCCTGAAGCTCGGCAAGGCGCAGGCCGACAATTTCCTCGCCGTGCTCACTGGCGGCCCGGTTAGCGAGCCTCTGCTCGCGCCGCTTCCGCTCGTCGCGCAGGCGGGGGCACCCGCGCTGACCGCGGGGCTGCCGTCCGACCTGCTCGTCGCGCGCCCCGACATTGTCGCGACCGAGGAACGGCTGCGCGCCGCGCGCGCCAATGTCGGCGCGGCGCGTGCCGCCTTTTTCCCGTCGATCTCGCTCACCGGCAGTTTCGGTTTCGCCTCAGGCGCGCTCGACGACCTGTTCGGCGACGATGGCATGACATGGACTTTCGGCCCGTCGATCAGCCTGCCGATCTTCGACTTCGGTCGGCGGCAAGGCAATCTGACGGTCGCCGAGGCGCGCGAGGACATCGCCGTCGCGGCCTATGAACGCACCGTGCAGGGCGCGTTCCGCGAGGTCGCCGACGCGCTCGCCGGGCGGCGTTATCTGGCCGAACAGGTCGAAGCGCAGGAGCGCGGCACGCTGGCGACGCGGCAGATCGCCGACCTGGCGCGCAAGCGCTATCGCGAGGGGGTGTCGACCTATCTCGAAGTGCTCGACGCCGAACGCAACCTGTTTGCCGCCGAACAGACGCTGATCGAACTGCGCCGTGCGCAGGTCGACAATCTGGTGACGCTTTATGTCGCGCTGGGTGGCGGGCTGGTCGAACGTGCGGGAAGCGCGGCGCGATGAGCGGCGAAACGCTGCTGCTAAAAAATCTGCTGGGGCCGCAGGCCGTTGCGACGATCGCCGACGCCGGGACTGCCGCGACGCCGCATTTCGACCGCCCGACGTTCGTGCGCGCCGCGTCGGAGGGCCTCGATGCGCTGTCGATCATGGAACGCGTGCGCCATATCGCCGATGCGCTGCACGGCGCGCTGCCAGGCGATTATGGCGCGACGCTCGATGCGCTGCGCGCAATGGCACCGCGACTGACGCACGGCTTTCAGGCGATCGCGATCACCGAAGTGGTGGCACGCCACGGCCTCGACGATTTCGATCGCTCAATGGCTGCGCTTGCCGATCTGACGCGCTTTGGTTCGGCCGAGTTTGCGATCCGTCCGTTCCTGACCGCCGATCCCGACCGCGCGCTGGCTACGATGGGGCGCTGGACGACGAGCGACGACGAGCATGTGCGCCGCCTTGCGAGCGAGGGCGCGCGGCCGCGGCTGCCGTGGGCGGCGCGTGTCCCCGCGCTGAAGGTCGATCCGACGCGCGCCGCGCCGATCCTCGAGGCGCTGAAGGCCGACCCTGCCCCCTATGTCCGCAAATCGGTCGCGAACCATCTCAACGATATTGCCAAGGACCGGCCGGGCTGGCTGGTCGAGCGCCTCGCGCACTGGTCGCAGGACGACGAACGCACCGCATGGATCGTCCGCCACGCGCTGCGCACATTGATCAAGAAGGGCGACCCCGCCGCGCTCGCGCTGATCGGCGTCGGCCATGGCGCCGCAGTGACACTGCGCCGCTTTGCTGTCGAACCGGCCAGCGTCCGCCTTGGCGACCGGATCGCCATCACCGTTGCGTTGGCGTCGGAGTCACCCGACGATCAGCCGTTGGTGGTCGACTACCGCATCCATTATGCCCGCCCCGGCGGCAAGAGTGCGCCGAAGGTGTTCAAGCTCAAGAGCTTCACGCTCGCGGGGCACGATACCGCCGCGCTGTCGATTTCACAGACGATCCGCGATTTCACGACCCGCCGCCATCATCCAGGGCGGCACCGGGTCGAACTGATGGTCAATGGCCAGGCGATGGCGGAGGCCGCCTTCGACATCGTTGCCGACGATGGCGCCTAGAGCGCGATGACCTGATATTGACCCACCGTGACGGAGGCGATTTTGGCCGAGTGCGAGGCGCGAGGAGCGGCGCGATGCGGGACATCGCGCCCGACGAGCAACGTGGCAATCGGCAAAAATCGACCCGCCCCGGAGGGGTTGCCCCCTGAAGCCCGCCGGACAGCGGCGCGTCTCTGGTCCGGGCAACCAGCCCGTCCTGCGAGACGCTTCTTGCCGACGAACTTCAGGGGGCAATCACGGTGGGTCAATATCAGGTCATCGCGCTCTAGGGCGGCGGCGCGCCTGCATCGGGCCGGGTCGGTTCGGGCGGGCGCTGCTCGATCGGCAGGCGAAGGTCGATCCGGCTGCCATTGATTTCGGTCGAGATTACCGCGTCGCCACCTTCAATGCCCACGCGTGTCCGGTCGCCGACGGGGATGTCGCCGATATCGGGAATGGTCGGTGTATCCTGCGGCTCGACGGGGCCGGTCGGATCGACGGGGCGCGGTCGCGGCGCAGCCTTTTGCCCCGATGCCTGCCTCATGAAGTCGCGCCACATGCGCGCGGGCAGGCCGCCGCCCGAAATGCCCCGAAGCGGGCTGTTGTCGTCATTGCCGATCCACACGCCGACGACGAGACCATTGGCATAGCCGACGAACAGCGCGTCGCGATTATCCTGGCTGGTGCCCGTCTTGCCGAAATTGGGCTGCGGCAGCCGCGCGGCGCGCCCGGTACCGCGATTGACGGCGGCGCGCAGCATCTTTTCCATATCGCGATGCACGCGCGAGCTGAACCGCGACGGGCCCCATACGAGATTTTCGAGCCAGCCCTTTTCCTCCTCGCTGAACGCATGGGGCTTCACCGGATAGCGGTTCGCCGCGACCGCGGCATAGGCCGCCGTCAGTTCAAGGAGGGTCATGCTGGACGTGCCGAGCGCCAGGCTGGGATCCCCCTCCGCGAGCGGCGCGGTAACGCCCAGGTCGCGCGCCATGTCGATCACCTTGTCGCCGCCGACTTCGGCGAACAGGCGCACCGCCGCGACATTGCTCGACGACGCAAAGGCGTCCTCCAGGCTGATCCGCGGCGAATAGGCGCCGCCCGCGTTCCTGGGGCGATAGGCGCCGGTTTCGATCGGGCCGTTGTCGATCTTGTCATCGGGCTCCCACCCGGCGCGCAGCGCGGCGAGATAGACGAACAGCTTGAAGGTCGATCCCGGCTGACGCCGCGCCTGCGTCGCGCGGTTGAAGGGCGAGGCGGCATAATCCTTGCCGCCGATCATCGCGACGACCTCGCCATTCGGGCGCATCGCGACGAGCGCGACCTGCGCCTTGCCAAGCCCCGCGCGGCTGGTGACGCGCCGCGCGATCGACTGGAGCCGCGCGTCGAGCGTCGTCGCGATCGTCTGGCGCGAATAGCCGACGTCGCTCAATTTGCGCGCCTCGGGCAGCGCCCAGTCGGCGAAATAGGTGCCCGTGGGCAAGGTGTTGCGCGTGCGCACATCGATGCGCGGGGTGCGGATCGCGCGCGCCTGTCGCTCGGTCAGTCGGCCTGTCGCGACCATCGCCTTCAACACCAGCTTCATCCGCTTTTCGGCGAGGTCGGGATTGCGCGTCGGCGCAAGACGCGACGGCGCCTGTACCAGCCCCGCGAGCATCGCCGCCTGCGCCGGGGTCAGGTTTTCGGGCTGGCGATAGAAATAATGCAGCGACGCAGCGCGCAGCCCATAGGTATTGTCGCCGAAATAGGCGTTCGACAGATAGCGTTCGAGTATCTCGTCCTTCGTCAGCCATGCCTCCAGCCAGAAAGCGATCAGCGCCTCGCGCGCCTTGCGCCCCAGCGTGCGCTTCGGCGTCAGAAAGGTGAACTTCGCAAGCTGCTGGGTGATCGTGCTGCCGCCCTGCGTCGGGCCGCCCGTGATGTTGCTCCACACCGCGCGCGCGATGCTGCGCGGGTCGATACCCCAGTGCGAATAGAAACGCCGGTCCTCGATCGCCAGAAAGGCGCCCGTGACATGAGCCGGCAGGTCGCGCGTCTTGACCGGCCGGTCGACGATCGCCCCCGACCGCGCGATCGGCGTTCCGTCGGATGCGAGCAGGGTAATCTGCGGCGGCGCGATCGGTTCGAGCGATTTCGACAGCGGCGCGGTGAGCGCGAGCCAGCCGACGAGCAGGATGAAAATCACGCACAGAACCGCAAAGCCGCGCGCGACGCGGCGCACCCATTTGCGCCGCCGCGATTCAGGAAGCGGCGACGACGGCGGCAGCGACCGGGACGGCGGAACGTCGGCGAACGGCCCGCCCGGCGTCATCGCAAGGGTGGGATCGGAGCCTTCGGGTTTGCGGAACCAGGTCATGCTTGAGGCCGTATTACAACCCCAACACAGCATAGGCAAATGGCTTGTCGGCGCGCGTCAGCTGCCCGCGCTTCGCAGCGTATCGCGCGCGACACGCTGTAACGCCGTGGCCTGAGCGTTGGAAAGGCCCAGTTCGTCCGCACCCTTCTCATCCGGTCCCAGCGCCGTCGGATCGACGCCGGTAACCGCGCCGAAGGTCACCAGCGCCGAAAGATAATAGCCCGCGACGCTGGCGTGATAATGGTCATAGGCCCACAGATCGAGCTGGCCATAGCCGATGCCGTCATAGGGATTGGCATCGGCGATCCCCTCTGTCATCGCGCGGTTCCACGCCTGCCCCACCGGCAGGATGCCGGTGACCGCGGGATTGGCGGCGCGCACCTTGTCGGCCGCGGCGCGCAGATCCTCCGCCATCGCGGTCACTGGCCGACCATACCAATGCCCCGTGGGCTTGTAGGTCTGGTCGGCGCGCGTCCAGCTCGCCATCAGGCGGATGTCGACCGCGGGATTACGCGCCTTGAACAGCCTGGCAAGCCGGTCGACGTCGCGCATGTAGTTGCCGGGATCACCGGGCCGGTCGCGGTCGAGCGTGCTGAACTCCTGCAGCACGACAACGTCCCACGCGCGGTCGAACCGCTGGCGCCGCTCGTCATAATGAAAGCCCAGCGACTTGCCGCCCTGCGTTTCGAGGCTGACATGATAGTCCAGCCCCGCCTGCTCGGTGAACAGCTTGAACAGCGCCGGTACGCCGCCATAGCCGGCGTTATTGAGGTCGGTGACTGATCCCGCACGCCAGTTGCGCGCCGCCGAATGCGCGCCCTGCGTAAAGCTGTTGCCGATGAACAGGATCGTTCGCGGCGCAGCCCTGGGGTCGGTCTGCCCCGCGGCGGCGTCACCATGCGGGACGGTGCTGGCGACCGCGTGGCCGGGCGCGCACCCTGCCAGCGCGAGCAGCACCGCGCCCCACATGGCCTTCAGGGGCCCAGTGGATCGAAGCCCCGAAGCCGTATGTACCTTATATCGCATCAAAAGCTGCCCCGAAGCTGGACATAGAACTCCCGCGGCTTAACCGAATGATATTCGGGGTAATAGCCCAGGCTTTCATCGACAAGCGGCGGCGCGCTGTCGAAGACGTTGTTGACGCCGAGGCGCAGCCGCACGTCGCGGCGGCCGCCGAGGCGGAAGCGATATTCGCCATGAAGATTGACGCGCCAATCCTCCTTGACCTTCCAATAGACGGTTTCGCCATCGACGGTGATGTCGGCGCTGGTGTCGATCATGTCGGACACATAGCGCACCGATCCGCCCATGCTGAAATCGTCGAGCCGCCAGCCGAAGGTCGCGGTGCCGCGCCAGCGCGGGTTGCCGTCGAGCTTGACGCGATCGACCTGCAACTCGGCAAAGTCGCCCGCAAAGGCAGGGTTCTGGGCGAGCGCCGCGAGCAGGTCGTTGCGCACGACATCGAGCTTGTTGAGATAGGTCGCCTCCACCCCGAAGCGGAAGGTTCCAGCGGATCCCGCGTCGATGCTGGTCGACAGGCCGAAATCGAAGCCGTCGGCCACCTGGCTGTCGAGATTGATATAGGGATCGACGATGAACTGCACCTGCCCCGCCGCCTGCCGCGGCGCGTCGGGATTGGCGGCATTATAGGCGTCGAAGGCGGCCTGGTCGGCGGCGGTCACCGGCGCGCGGACGACGTTGGGATTGCTCGACCCCTGCTGGCGCAGCAGGAAATCGAGCGCGAGCGCTTCCTGATCGCCAAAGGCGCCGATCACGCCCGTCTGCTCGAAACGCCAATAATCGACGTTGATCGCAAAGCGCCGGAAAATGTTGCTTTCAAACGCCTTGGTCAGGTCGAGCGTCGCCCCCACGACAAAGGTTTCGGTATCTTCGTTCTTCAGATCGGGGTTCGACTGGCGGACCGAGGCCAGATAGGCGTCGCCGGTCGATACCGGGTCCCCCGTCACGTCGCGGCGGTAATAATCCTCGGTCCCCAGATTGAGCCGCGAGATGTCGCCGCGGTTGAGCTGGACGAGGTTGGGGACGCGAAAGCCCTGCGAATAGGCAGCGCGCAGATTGAACGCCTCGACCGGGAACCACGACAGCGCGACCTTGGGCTTTACCGCCCCGTCCTTGATGTCGTTGAAATACTCGCCGCGCACCGCAAGTTGCAGCGTCAGGTCGTTGATGAAGGTGCCCTCACCGCGGTGCAGCGGAATCAATGCCTCGCCAAAGGCCGAAAAGACGTCGCGCCCCGCGCTCGAATCGCGCGTCGGGCTGACCCCGACGACGTCGGACACGCCGGAAACGTTCGATTCATCGAAAATGATCGTCCCGTCGAGCCGCGGGTCGCGATCCTCTTCATAATAGTCGTGTCGCCACTCGACCCCGAAGGCGAGCCCGACGGGACCGTCGATCAGGTCGAAGGCGTCGCTGTTCGATACGCGAAAATCGGCGGTCATCAATTCGGTCGTGCCGACATTGGTGTTGGAAATCCGCACCCGGTCCCATTGCTCCTGCGTGTTGGCGTTGGGGCCGCCGAAAGGGTTGATCGCGTCGGGCGTCGATTTCGCCAGTTCCGCCACGAGCAGGGTTTTCGACAGGCGGTTGCTCTCGGTGTCTTCGGTGCGGTTGCCGCTCATCGCCACCGCGCCTTCCCAGTCCCAACTCCCGAACTGGCCGCGCAGCCCGGCGAGCAGGCGATAGGTTTCGGTCTGCGTGTCGATAAAGCGCGGGCCAAGATCGGTCGGTCGCCAGTTGACGAGCAGGATGTCACGGCCTTCGGCGGGAACGTCGCTGGTGTTGAGGCCGGGCAGACGGTTCGGGCTGCCCACCGCGCCAAAAGGGTTCCAATAATTGCTGGCCGGGACGATCAGGAAGGCGAGCCCGCTGTCGACGGGTTGCGCGGCGCGGTTCGAGCTGGTCGTCGCACGGTAATAGAGCGCCTCGGCGAACAGCTCGACGCCGCCCTCGAACTCATGCTCCATATTGGCATAGGCGTTGTAACGCCTCGCCGACGAAATCAACTGGCGTCCCTTTGCCGTCACCGGGTCGTTGGCGATGTTGACGCCTTCATTCAGCGAATTGTTCGGCTGGTTCGCCCCGAAATCATAGCGCAACGCCGTGTCGAGCGAGCCGTCGTCGAGCCCCATGCAGCCCTCGCTGCCCGTGCCAAGTTCGGCGCGGGTGCCCGGAAAATCGCACGGCTGGATATGGAACACGCCGCTCGAGCTGGTGAGCGCCGTTGTGCCCTGACGCACGCGGCGACCGACGAACACGCCGTCCGCATTGACCGATCCGACCTGAAACTGCCCGAAAGGCGACGAGGTCGAGGTATTGCGAAAGTCGGTGGTTTCGGTCGCAAAGGGCGAATCGCCCAGGAAGGCGCGCTTGTCGACCGAATTGAATTGCGGGCCAAGCTCGCTGGAAAACAATCCGTTGCGGTCATAATAGCTGCCCGACAGCATCAGGCGCGTGCGCCCCTTGTTGAACTCGACGCCAAAGCCGCCGTCGATGCTGATCTCGTCCGACCCGGTCCCTTCGAGTTTGCTATATTCGAAGCTCAGAATGTTGCGGCTGAAATCGGCATCGAGGATCGTGTTGACCACCCCCGCCGTCGCATCCGACCCGTAAAGCGCCGAAGCGCCGTCGCGCAGTACCTCGACACGGTCGATGCCCGTCGCTGGAAAGGCGTTGACGTTGACGATCTGGCGCGGCGTCGATCCGATGTCCTGATTTGCGGCATGCGCCGCGATGCGGCGGCCGTTGAGCAGGATCAGCGTGTTGCCGGTGCCGAGACCGCGCAGGTTGACCGTCGCGACGTCGCCGCGCGCATCGTTCGGCCCGTCGGCGGCGCCGTTGATCTCCGCCGAGCCGGCCTGCGCGATATATTCCATGATCTCGCCGGTCGAGCTGGCGCCGAAGCTCTCAATCTCTTCCTTGCCCAGCGTCGTGACCGCGATCGCGCCGCTGTCCGATGCGCCCTTGATGTTCGATCCGGTGACGACAATTTCCTCGGCGGCCTGCGCATTGTCGTCCTGTGGCGCGGCGTCCTGCGCCCGTGCCATCGTGGCCGCCATTCCGGCCGCGACGATCAGCGCGATCCGGCTGCTCTGGCGCACCCAGCGGCTCTGTGTCGTCTTGATCATATCGTCCCCCATCTCTCTTCCATTTGTCCGGTCAGTCGGTGTCGGTTTCGATCGGCGCCGCGGCGAGCGGCGCGGGCTCGCCGGCGAGCGCGCGGGCAAGCGCCTCGCGGTCGAGGCCTTTTTCCCAGCCCGCGACGACGATCGCGGCGAGCGCGTTGCCGATGAAATTGGTGAGCGCGCGGCACTCGCTCATGAAACGGTCGATGCCGAGGATCAGCGCGAGCCCCGCGACGGGGACCGAGGGCACGATCGACAGCGTCGCGGCCAGCGTGATGAACCCCGCGCCGGTGACTCCCGCCGCGCCCTTCGAGCTTACCATCGCGACGAGCAGCAGCGCGATCTGATCGCCGAGGCTGAGGTCGACGCCGACCGCCTGCGCAATGAACAGCGCCGCGAGCGTCATATAGATGTTGGTGCCGTCGAGGTTGAAGCTGTAGCCCGTCGGCACGACGAGACCGACGATTGGCTTGGCGCAGCCCGCCTTTTCGAGCTTTTCGATGAGGCTGGGCAAGGCGGCTTCGGACGAGGAGGTGCCGAGCACGAGCAGCAGTTCGGCCTTGAGATAGGCGATCAGCCGAAAGATCGAAAAGCCTGAGAAATGCGCGACGGCGCCCAGGATGACGATCACGAAAAAGAGCGAGGTGAGATAGAAGGTCGCGATCAGCAGGCCGAGATTGGCGAGCGATTCGACCCCATATTTGCCGATGGTAAAGGCCATCGCGCCGAACGCCCCGATCGGCGCGAACTTCATCAGCATCCCGACAAGGCCGAAGAACACCGTCGAGACCTTTTCGAGCAGGCCCAGCACCTGCCGCCCCGGTTCGCCCGCGTGCGACAGCGCGAGGCCAAAGAGGATCGCGACGAACAGCGCCTGCAATATCGACCCCTCGGTCAGCGCCGAAACGAAGGTGACGGGAATGATGTCGAGCAGGAAGGCGGTGAGCGTCGCCTCGTGTGCCTTCGCCTGATATTGCGCGACCGCGCCCGCGTCGAGCGTCGCGGGGTCGATGTTCATTCCCGCACCGGGCTGAACGACGTTGGCGACCACCAGCCCGACGATCAGCGCCAGCGTCGAGAAAAAGAGAAAATAGGCAAAGGCCTTGCCGACCACGCGGCCGAGCGCTTTCGTCTCGCCACCGATCGAGGCGATGCCGGTCGCAACGGTCAGGAAGATGACCGGCGCGATGATCATCTTCACCAGTTTGATGAAGCCGTCGCCGAGCGGTTTGAGTTCGGTGCCGATGGCGGGCCAGAAATGGCCGAGCAGCACACCCGCAACGATCGCTGCGAGTACCTGTACATACAGATGCGACCACCAGGCGCGGGGCCGGGCAGGAGTCGGCGCTGCCATAACATTGACGTTGGCTGCCACCAGCCTCTCCCCTTGTTGTGCGCCGATGCGGCGCGACTTTCGGCCGTTCGGCAGCCTTTTGGCGAGTTTAGGGAGTTGGCGGATCGGGGGTCAAACGGGCGATGGAATCTATCTACGATTTTGTATTTCTTACTTTAATTATTTTGCCGCGTCGACGCGGAGAGACAAATTGTGCGAAACACCGCATACCAAATCATCAAAGTGTGCAACAATCCGCACATGATCGATTCGCGCGATTCGTCCGTCATCGCTCCCGTGACCGGTCGCCGCCGGTTGCTGATCGCGGTCGCGGCGGGGCTGGCGATCCTGTTGCTCGCCGGATTTGGTCTTGCCCATTGGGCCGCCGGGCGCGCCGGGGCGCAAACGGCCGTCGAGGCGCAACAGAATGCCCGCGCGCACGCGAGCCTGCTCGAAAGCGAGTTGCAGAAGTTCCGCCTCCTGCCCCGCGTGCTTACCGAATTTCCCGATGTGCGCGCGGCGCTCGCGGACAAGAGCGATGCGGCATCGCGTCGCCTTGACCGCGAGCTCGAACAGCTTGCGACGCGCACCGATGCCGCGGTGATTTACGTTCTCGATGCCGATGGCACGACCATCGCGGCGAGCAACTGGCAGTCGCCGACCAGCTTCGTCGGCGAGAATTATCGTTTCCGTCCCTATTTTCGGGACGCGATGCAGCGCGGCGACGCCGAACTGTTCGCGCTGGGGACGGTGAGCGGACGCCCCGGCCTTTACCTCGCACGGCGCGTCAACGCGGGCGGCGACGCGGACGGGCGGGCGCTCGGCGTGATCGTGCTCAAGGTCGAGTTCGACAAGCTCGAAACGCGCTGGGCCGACTCCGCCGCGACCACGCTCGTCACCGACGCGGCGGGCATCGTCGTGATGAGCAGCGCGCCGCGCTGGCGCTTCCGGTCTTTCGGTGCCTTGTCGGCGCGTGATCGTCAGCGGCTGCGCGCGACGCGCAGCTATGGCGACGCGCCGCTGGATCCGTTGCCGCTGCGCCGCACGGGAGACGTTCTCCGCATCGGCGACCAGTCCTATTTTCAGGTGGCGGAGCGGGTGTCGCTGCCCGGCAGCACGCTTCGCCTGCTCCAGCCCGCCGAACCCGCACGCGCGAGCGCCAATGCGACCGCGCGCGTGATATTCCTCATCCTCCTCATCCTGGTCGGCGCGGCGATCGTCAGCTTGCTCCGCCTCGTCGAGCGGCAGGCGCTGCGACAGGCGGCGCATGAGGCGCTCGAACGCGAGGTTGCCGCGCGCACGCGCGATCTGCGCGCCGCGAACGACGAATTGCGGCAGGCATCCGAGCGGCAGGCCGAAACCGACCGTCGCTATCGCGCCGCGCGCGAGGAGCTGGCGCAGGCCAGCCGCCTCGGCTCGATCGGGCAGATCACCGCCGGGGTCGCGCACGAGATCAACCAGCCGGTCGCAGCGATCCGCAGCTTTGCCGAAAATGCCCTCGCCTATCTGGGTCGGTCAGAGGGCGACAAGGCGCGCGCCAATCTGGACCATATCGTCGCGCTGACCGCGCGCGTCGGCGCGATCACCGGCGAGTTGCGCAATTTTGCGCGCCGCGCGACCGCGCCGCTGGGGCCGGTGGCGTTGCAGTCAGCGATCGACGGCACGCTGCTGCTGATCGGCGACCGGCTGCGCGCGCAGGGCATCGCGCTCGATGTCGAGTTGGCGAACCCGGCCGCGACCGTCCACGCCGACCGCGTCCGGCTGGAGCAAATCCTGGTCAACCTCCTGCAAAATGCCGCCGATGCAGTGCGCGGCCTCGAAGGCGCCCGCATCAGCCTGACCGCGCACGGCGGCGATCCGGTGGCGATCGATATTTGCGACAATGGGCCGGGCGTGCCCGCCGACCTGAAGCCACAATTGTTCACGCCCTTCGTCACCGGGCGCCCCGATGGGCTGGGGCTGGGACTCGCGATCGCGAGCGACATCGCCAAAGCGTTCGGCGGTACGCTCTCGATCATCCCCTCACCGCTCGGTGGTGCGGGGTTCCGCGTGACGCTGAGGCCGGCATGAGTTTCTTCACCGCCGAGCAGACGATCCTTTTCGTCGACGACGATGCCGCACTGCGCGAAGCGAATGCGCAGACGCTCGACCTTGCGGGCCTTGCGGTCGAAACCTTCGCCGATGCGCAGAGCGTGCTGCCGCGCATCGCCGCTGATTTCGCCGGGATCGTCATCACCGACATAAGGATGCCCGGCATGGACGGGCTGGAACTGCGCGCCGCGATCCATGCAATCGACCCCGACATCCCCGTCGTGCTGATCACCGGGCACGCCGATGTGACGATGGCGGTGCGGGCGCTCCACGACGGGGCGTTCGACTTTCTCGCCAAACCTTTTGCGGCGGACCATCTGGTCGGCGTCGCGCGCCGCGCGCTCGCGCATCGCGCGCTGATCCTCGACAACCGGCGCCTCACCGCGGCGGCGGCGGCGATCGACAGTCCACTGATCGGCGAAAGCCCGGCGATGGTCCGTCTGCGCGAAACGATCGCGCAGCTGGCGCAGGCCGACATCGACGTGCTGATCGAGGGCGAGACGGGGACGGGCAAGGAACTGGTCGCGCATATGCTCCACCGCCAGAGTCGGCGGAGCGCGGCGTCGCTCGTCGCGGTCAATTGCGCCGCTTTGCCGCACGACCTGGCCGAAGCCGAACTGTTCGGCAGCAACCTTGTCGACCGCGCGACGGGCAAGCTGGGCCAGGCTGGGCGGATCCGCGGCGCGCATCGCGGGACCTTGTTCCTCGACGAGATCGACACGATGCACGCGGCGGTGCAGGCGAAGCTGCTGCGCGTGATCGAGGAGCGCGAGGTGCAGCCATTGGGGGCGAGTGCGCCCGAACCCGTCGACCTGCGCGTTGTCGCAGCGACCAAGACCGACCTGATGGACGCGGTGCGTGCGGGGGATTTTCGCGAAGACCTTTATTACCGGCTGCACGTCGTCAAGCTGCGCCTTCCGCCCTTGCGCGAGCGTCGCTCCGACATCCCGCAGACCTTTGCCTTCTTCCTCGACGAGGCGGCGTCGAAAATGGGGCTGACGGGGTTCCAGATCGACGACGCCACGCGTCGGCACCTGGTCGAACATGACTGGCCGGGCAACGTCCGCGAGCTCAAGAACTTCGCCTATAGCGTCGTGCTCGACCTGCCCTCCGACCCCGCGCGTTCGGCGATGCCGGCAGCCGCGCCGCTTGCCGAGCGGCTGCGCCGGTTCGAGGCGACGATCATCGAGGATACGCTCGCCCAGACGCGCGGCAATATCGGCGAGACGATGGCGCAGCTCGGCGTGCCGCGAAAGACGCTTTACGACAAGATGGCCAAGCTGGGGATCGATCCGAAGCGGTTTCGAGGCTGATCGCAACGGAAGGAGCGACCTGTCAGTGTCGTCATCCCAGCGAAGGCCGGGATGACGATGATATGGGGCGGGCGTCAATCCGGCTCGCGCTATTTCCCCTGCGCCGCCAAGATGCGCAGCACGTTGCCGCTCCACATTTTTTCGATGTCGGCGTCCGAATAGCCCGCTTCCTTCAGCCGCGCGGTGACCTTGGGCAGTGCGGTGATGTCCTCTATGCCCTTCAGGCCGCCGCCGCCGTCCCAGTCGGCGCCGAAGCAGATATGATCGGCGCCCGCGACCGCGATCGCGCGCAGCACCATCTTCATATAATCCTCGAAATCGGCGGCCCATAATGGCTCGCTTTGGTCGAGCTCGCGCCATTTGCGGTTGAGGTCGGCCTGCTCGGCCGGGGTCATCGCGCCGATCCGCTCATATTGGCCGAACAGCCCGGCGCGTGCCGGGGTCATGTTCATGTCCGACAGGAAGATCGTTGAAATGCACATCGCCCCGCCCTTGGCCGCGAGCGCCTTCAGCCGCGCTTCATCGAGGTTGCGCGGATGATCATGGGCCGAGCGCAGGCTGGAGTGCGAGAGGATGATCGGATATTTCGACAGTTCGAGCATCTGGTCGAACGCCGCATCCGACGAATGGCTGGCGTCGATGACGATACCCAGCCGGTTCATTTCGGCGACCCAACGCTTGCCGAGCGGGCTCAGTCCCTTCCAGCGCGCCTCGCCGGTCGCGCTGTCGGCGAACTGGTTGGTCCGCGAATGGACCGGCCCCGCCATGCGCAGGCCCCTGGCGTAAAACTCCGCGAGCAGCGTCAGATCCTCGCCGAGCGGATAGCTGTTTTCCATCGACTTGAAGGCGATCAGCTTGCCTTCCCTGTTCAGCCTCCTGGCGTCGGCCGCCGTGCGCGCGGGGGCGATCGCGTCGGGATATTTGGCGAGCGTGCTGTCGATCAGGTCCGAACGCCCCCGCGCAAAGGCGAGGGCGTCGGCATAACCCTTGGCGGTCAGTGGACCCTGTTCGGTGTAAATGACAAAGAAGCCGCCATCGAGATGGCCGTCCTTCATTCGTGGAATGTCGAGCTGGACCATATCGTCGGCGAGGGTGTGGCGGTCGGCAAAGCTCCACCCCGCGCGCTCGAAATGGAGCGGCGTGTCAAGATGGGTGTCGAGCACGAGCATCCGGCTGTGCAGCGGGGCTTCGGCTGCCTTGGGCTTGTCGCCGCCGGTCGAACAGGCGGCGAGCGCGGTCGCGGTCAACAGGATTGCGAGTTGCTTCACTTCTTGTCCTCCACGGGCTTCAGGTCGAGATCGTGATAATCCCAGCTGAAGTCGGCAATCTTGCTCACCGCTTTCATCGTCACGCCGGTTATCTCGCCATCGGCGTCGAGCGCGAAAGTGACATAGGCGGGTTCGATCGCCGGGTCGTCGAACCTGGTGACGAAGCTGTCATATTGCCAGTGATCGAGCCGCCCCGCCATCCGCGGCGTCGAAGCAAAATCGATCGTCAACCCCTTCCTGTCCGAACCGATCACGACATCGCCATACCAGGGATCGCGGTAGCGCCCGGCATAGCGCGCCAACGCAAGCGAGGGACCGCTCTGCGCTGGCGAGGCCTTCGACTGTTTCAGAAACTCGACTCCCCCCGCGAGCCCCGACTGATACCAGTCCTCCCATTTCTGGATCCAGCCATAGTCGGGTTGATCGAGATAATGGTCGAGCAAATCATAGGTGAGGCCGAGGAGCATCCCGCTATCCTCGCTGTTCATCATGATCGCGAAACCGACTTGTCTGTCGGGGATCAGCACGACGCGGGTGATCGACCCGAATACGCCGCCACCATGCTGGATGATGCGATGACCGCGATAATCCTGCACCTGCCAGCCGAGCGCATAGGCCTGCTGCGTCGGCTGCGCGGGCTTGAGCGCATCGGGCAGCGGGGTGATCGGCATCGGCGTCACCGGCGCCCACATCTCCATCGCCTGCTTTTCACTGAACAGCCGCTTCCCGTCGGGTAATGCACCATGCGCGAGCTGGATGCGGAGCCACGCCGCCATATCGTCGGCGCTGAGCGCGAGCCCGCCCGCGGGCGCACCGTTGCGGCCCAGCTCGTCGCGCTCGTCGAGCGTCTGCTGCGGGCCGATGCCGCGCAATGGGCCGGACAGGCGCGCGTGCGGCCAGCTGCGGTTCGGCGTCGCGAAGCGTTCCTCGCTGTCGCTCGTGGCATTTTTCATGCCGCCCGGACGCAGCACGCGCGCGCGGATGAAATCCTCCCACGTCTGTCCGGTGACTTCCTCGATCAGCTGGCCCGCGACGGCGTAGAGGATATTGTCATAGGCATAGGCCGAACGGAAACTGGTCTTGGGCTTCAAATAGGCGACGCGCTCGACCGTCTGTTTGCGCGTCAGATGCGTGCGCGGCACGAACATCAAATCGCCCTGCCCCAGCCCCAGCCCGCTCCTGTGGACGAGCAGGTCGCGGATCGTGATCTCGCGCGTGACCCACGGGTCGTACATGCGGAACCAGGGCATATGCTGGATGACCGGATCGTCCCAGCCGATCTTGCCTTCATCGACGAGCACGGCGAGCGCCGCCGCGGTCATCGCCTTGCCGGTCGATCCGGTCTGGAAAATCGTCTCGGCATCGACCGGCGCCGCTTCGCCCAGCTTGCGCACGCCCCAGCCGCGCGCCAGCGTCGTCTTGCCGTCCTCTACGATCGCGATCGACACGCCCGGCGCGCCGATTTTCTGCCGCAGCGCCTCGACGCTTTCGGCGATGTCGGCGGGCGGTTCGGCCCACGCGGGCATCGCGAGCGATACGAAGAGCGTGAGGACGAGCAGGCGTTTCATGGCAGGGCCTCCATGGGGGGAGCGGCGGGGCGCAGCAGCCGCCAGGTGCCGATGGTGATGAGCGGCAGCACGAAAACGGCGAGGAAAAGCCAGGCGAGGAAGCGATAGCCGCTGGCGATGAGGTCGACGAGGCCGACGCGCGCCGCGACGAACATGCAGCCGACAAGGATGAGCGAGCCGATCGCCGCGCGCGCGCCGGTGTCGAGCCGCGGGCGCCCACGCGCCTCGACGACGCCCGACACGCGCTCGTTGATCGCATGGATCGCGCCGACGCCGCTTTCGAGCAGCGCGGCGAAAATCATCAGCTGGAACAGGATATGAAAGCCCGGCACCGCCATCTGGCGCAGCAGGAAATCGGACGGCAGCGTCTCGTCGCCGATCGCCGGATAAAAAGCCATCATCGCGGCGAAGAAGAGGATCGCGGGGAGCATCGTGAGCGGCCCGGCGATCAGCCCCGCGACCACCGCGTCGCGCTGGCTCGTCAGATGGCGCAGCACGGGCAGGATGATCACCGCGCCGACGATATTGTAACTCGCATAAGTGATGCCGCCCGCCACCCAATTGCCCGACGGCGGCGGCGCGTTCGCAAAGCCATTGCCGATCATCTCGCCAAAGCTCGCCAGCGCAAAGACGATGAACAGCGCATAGACCGTATAGATCAGCATCGAGGCATATTGGAACAATGTCTCGACGATCGCGGTGCCGAAGGCGGTAAAGGCGACGATGCCGAGCGCGAGCAGCACCGACCCTGCAAGCTCGGGCCAGCCGAAGGTCGCGGCGCCGATCGCCCCCGCCGCCGCGCCAAAGACGGCGAGGATCAGCACGACGAAGATCAGATAGGCGATTTTGAACGCGATCCAGCCGGGTCCGAGCAGCCCCTCGAAAAAGCGGCGATAATCATAAGCGCGCATCCGCCGCGCGAGCGCGAAGGTGAGTGCGGCGACGCCGCTCCAGATCAGGGTTGCGAGCAGCATCGCGGCGAGTCCGCCCCATGGCCCCGATGGCACGAAATACTCCGCCAGTTCGCGGCCCGTGGCATAGCCGCCGCCAATGATGACCGCCTTCAATGCGAAACCGGGCAGCAGGAAGCGCTGGAACCAGCTCGACCTGCCGCCCGTCTCGCCCACGCTCATGCGAGACAATTTTCGACGAGCGCGTCGAAGGCGGCGCCGCCGCGGATCGGGTCGGCGACGGGCAGCCCGAGGCGGCGCCTTTCGGCGCCGATCAGCGCCTCGGCCTCGCCCACCCCCATGCTCGACGTATTGAGGCTGACCCCGCCGCAGCGGATCGCCGGATTGGTCCGGCTGCCGAGCCGGATCGTCAGGTCGATCACTTCCTCAATGCTGGGAAGCGCAAAGCTTTCCATGCCGAGGATGACCCTGCGGCTGGGATCGTGGCAAACGACGAAGACGTCGGGCTGGCTGCCGTGGAGCAGGCCGAGCGACACCGCGGCATAGGCGGGGTTGAAGATCGACCCCTGCCCTTCGATCAGATCCCAATGATCGTCGGGCGCATCGGGGCTCAAAATCTCCGCCGCGCCCGCCTCGAAGTCCGACACGACCGCGTCCATGGGAATACCGCCGCCCGCGATCATGATCCCCGTCTGCCCCGTCGCGCGGAAATCGGCGTCGATCCCGCGCGCGACAAAGGCGCGGTGCAACGCAAGCGCGGTATATTTCTTGCCGAGCGCGCAATCGGTGCCGACGGTGAGCAGTCTCTTGCCGCTGCGCTTGCGGCCGTTGCCGATCGGGATCGAGGGCGGCGGGGTGCGGACGTCGATAAGCCGCTGGCCGGTGTGCCGCGACGCCTCCACCAGCGCGGGAACGCTGGTCAGCCGCGTGTGCAGCCCGCTGATGATGTCGAGCCCTGCCTCCATCGCCTCGACCAGCGCCGCAACCCAGCTCTCGCTAATCACGCCGCCCTGGTTGGCAACGCCGATCACCAGCGAGCGGGCGCCCGCCGCGCGCGCTTCGGCGGGCGACAGCCGCGGCAGACCCGCGCTGACGGTGCAGCCCGCGACCCCGAGTTCGCCGACGCAGCGATCGGCCGCCCAGTCGGCGAGGCCAAAGGCAGTCTTGGCATAGCCCGCCTCGGTCGTATCGCCGAGGAAGAGCAGATAGGGTTGCGGCAGGGTCAGGCTGTCGGCCAGCCTGCCGATGGGCGCGTTCATGCTGTTCAACTCCAATCCGCTCAAAAGCCGGCGGTCAGGGTAGCACCGATCGTCCGTGGCCGGATAACTCCGGTTCCGGCAGCGCCGAACGGGATGTTTGCCGGCGCCTCCAGCGACGTCTTGCCTTCGCTGTCAGTCAGATTCTTTGCATAAAGCTCGATCGAATATCGTCCGAAATCAACCCCCGCACGCAGATCGACCACTTCATAGGCCGGCAGATAGCGTTGGCGCCCATTGGCGATACGAAAGGCAAGGTCATAGCCCGCCGGTTGTTTCGACAGGCTGCGCACCGATGCGCCGACATAAGCCGTGGTATCGCCGCCGAGTTCCCATTCATAATCGGCGTTCGCGCCGATACTGAATTCAGGGGTATATGGCAGGCGATCACCCGACAAGCCGCCGACCAGCGGCGGCGTATCGTCCTTCAGCTTCGCGTTGGTCCACGCGCCGTTGAGCGAGAAGCTAAGCCCCTGTGCGGGACGCAGCGTCGTCGTGAACTCCACGCCATCGCTCTTGGCCTTGCCGCCATTGAAGTTGACACCGAAATCGTTGACCTGTCCGAACACCTGAATGTCCTTCCAGTCGATGTGGAAGGCCGCGATATCGATGGAGAAGGTTCGATCGACCGTTTCCGCCTTGAGGCCAAGCTCGTAACTGATCAGCGAGTCCGAGCCATAGGTGGCGATTTCCGGCGGCGCCCCCGGCGCCAGCACGTTCGGCCCACCGGGACGGAAACCCTTCGCAACGCGCGCATAGATGGTCACGTTGTCACTAACCTCGAACTGCGGGGCGACCGAGAAAGTGAAGACGTCTTCGGACGAGCGCGCCTTGGGCAAAGCATTGGGTCCGCCCGCGAGGACGCCGTCGGACACCTGGACGGCGGATTGCTTGTTGCCACTGTAACGCCCCCCGAAACTGAGGTTGAAACGGTCGCCGAAATGGATCGTGGCGTTGGCGAAGCCTGCGAGTTCGCGATAGCGCGAGTTGATCGTCGCGACGCCCAGCAGCGGCAACCCGGCGATCGGGGTGAGCGTGCCCGGCTCGACGGCGTTGAAATCCTGGTCAATTAGGCCCCGTTCGCGGGTATAATAGACTCCAATGAGCCATTCGAAACGGTCGCTTTCAGGCGATTGCAGGCGCACTTCCTGCGTAAAGCGCTTCACCCGCGTCAGCTGCCCCTGGAAAAAGTCGTTGGGCGTTCCAAACACCGCTTCGATCAATGCGCCGAACTGCGTCGTAAGATCGCCGCGAAACGATTGCGACAAGGTGCTGTAGCTGGTCGCCGACACGAGGTTCGCAAAGCCGAGATCGGCATCGACCACCCCGCTGTAGACGCGATAGCGCACATCGGTGAACTCGGGCACGAATTGCGATTGCGACAGGCGCCCGTATAGCGTGCGACCCGTCGATGGATCGCTGTCCACGCTGTTCGAGGCATCGGTCTCCAGGTTCTGAAGATAGGCGGCAAGTTGAATCGAGAATGTCTCGCTCGGCTTGAACAGCACCGAGGCGCGGCCGCCATAGCTTTTCGAACTGTTGATGTCGGACTCGATATCCGCGCCGCCGGTTCCGATAGAGTCGATGAAACCGCCGAAATCACGATAAAAGCCCGACGCGCGGAGCGCGAGGGTTTCGCCAAGAGGCAGATTGACAACCGCACTGCCAAGATATGATTCATCGCCCCCGGTCGTCGTTTCAACGCTGCCGCGTGCGCGAACCTCAAAGGCCGAGGTGTCGGGCTTGTTTGTCACATATTTGAGAACACCGCCCATCGAGCTTGAGCCATAGATCGTGCCCTGCGGTCCTCGCAGCACCTCGATCCGTTCAATGTCGAACGTGTCGAAGTCACCCGCCAGGATCGCGCCGTTGACCAGACCGCTGCTCGACCCAAAGGTCGTTTCGTCCTGATAGACGGCAACCGTCGAGGCGACGCCGCCGGTGTTGACACCGCGCAATACGAGGCGACCGAAACCCGGCGTCGCCTGATTGAGTTGCAGGCCGGGGACGAGTTTCAGATAATCCGAGAAATTGGTTGCCTGAATGTTTTCCAGCGCTTCGCCGGATACGACACTGACCGATTGCGGCACGTCGATCAATCGCTCTTCGCGCTTTTGCGCCGTCACGACGATGTCACGTTCGTCGCTGCTCGCTTCTTCGGCATAAGCCGGCATCGCAACGGCCATCGCGGCCAGGCTTGCTGCGCCAAAAAATCCCTTGTTCATGGTCTTACCCCCAGAGTTGGGCGAGCAGGCAGCGGACATTGCCACCGAGCACGGCCCGGATATTGTCGTTCGGTAGTTGCGGCGAATGAGTTCCTCGACGGGGTCGAAGGACTTCAAAGGATAGTCGAAACCGTCGATGGCGATCTTGTCGCGAAAGGCGTAGCTGTCCCTGTACGCGCGGTACGCGCGTTTCAGCACGGCATGTTCGGGCCGCGGGATCGACCGCGCGGCGCAAACAGGCCTTCGTCGGCGCCGCCGCAAAGGCATGGGCGCGGTGGCTGATCACCGGCGCGGACAAAGCGACCCCGGCCGCGTCCGCGATCACCGTGCGGCGCGTCATCGGGAATGACGCGGTCATTCCAGCCTCCCTCTCACGAAAATCTCAATTTCGTCACTATTGTCCTAATCAGAAAATTGTCAACCCATTTAGGACATCAAATTGACTTATTTGGCTCGTCACGCCGGGGGGACCATTGGGACGGTAGAACGGCTAGCCGCCCCAAACCTCAGCCGGACAATGAATCATCCCGTCGCGATACTGCACCCCCGGCACCCGGTCGCGCGCGAGGAAGGTCGGCCCGTCGAGGTCGACGATGTCGCACAGCTGCCCGACCAGACAGGATGGCGCCATCGACAGGCTGGTCCCCATCATGTTGCCGACCATCACGTCGAGGCCGAGCGTCTTTGCCTGCCGCGCAATCGCAAGCCCCTCGGTCAACCCGCCGCATTTATCGAGCTTGATGTTCACCATATCGAAGCGCCCGACGAGCGAGGCGGTGTCGGCGAGCGACAGTGCGCTTTCGTCGGCGACGAAGGGCAAGGGACGCTTCAGCCCGTCGAGATCGGCCTCGCACCCGCGCCCCAGCGGCTGTTCGAGCTGCGCGACCCCGGCCGCGAGCAGCACGGGCAGCAGGTCGCGCAGCGTTCCGACATCATAGCCCTGATTGGCGTCGACGCCGATCCAGGCGTCGGGGCGCGCGGCGCGGATCGCCTCGATGCGCGCGACGTCGTCGGCCAGGTCGCCGGTGAGCTTGACCTTGACCGGCGCTTGCACGTCGATCGCCTGCGCCGCCGCGGCCATTCGCTCGGGCGTATCGGCGCCCAGCGTCAGCGTCGAACGCAGCGCCCTGGGCGCGTCGAGCCCGGCAAGCCGCCACACCGGCTGCCCCGTCTGCCGGGCTTCGAGCTCCCAGAAGGCGCAGTCGAGCGCGTTGCGTGCGCCGCCCGGCGGCAGGAGATGCTGCAAATCCTCGCGCGTCGCGCCGCGCTCGATCGCACCCCGCACGCTGGTCGCCTGGCCAAGCATATGCTCGATGTCGTCGCCGAGATAATAGACGCCCGCCCCCTCGCCGCGCCCGACATGTTCGCCGTCGGAGAGTTCGGCGACGAGCAGCGCGGTTTCGGTGAAGACATGGCCGGAAATGCGGAAGGGCTGGTGGTAGGGAAAGCGCTCGACCCGGAGGTCGAGCGACAATTCGCTGCTGCGCCGGATCGCCATCAATAGACCATCCCGAAGCCATAGAGATGAAAGGCGAGTGTCACCCAGACAAGCACCGCGGCGGCGAGGATCAGCAGCACCGCGCCGAGCTTCATTGTCCAGCGCCGCTTGTCCTTGATCGAAAACCACAGGTGCCAGCCGCCCGTCGCCAGCAAGCCGAAGGCGGCCAGAGGGGTCAGGACGCGTAGCAGATGGATGAGCCAGTCGAGCGGGCCGCCGATGCTGCCGATGTCGGCCGTAAAGGCGGCGATCAGCGCAATCCACCCCGCCGCCGCCGCGAGCACGAGCCAAGCGAAGGCGCGCGACAGGCGATAGGCGCGGAGCGATTTGCCGGTGAGCGCGAAATCCGCCTTGAAGCGGCGCCGCACCAGCGCGCGCACCGGCCAGGCGAGCGCCGTCAGCAGGATGATCCCGAAGGCGAAGATCAGCGCGGGGTTGAGCCACGCAGCGTTGACGCCGAAAGGTGCGGGTTCAAAGACCATGAAGGGCGATCCGGGGTCGACGCTCCAGCGCACGACGCGACCGTCGCTGACCTCGGCGGCAAGCCGTTCACCCGTGCCGCTGTCGCGCCAAACGAAGGGTTCGACCTCCACCCAGTCGCGGGCGCCGGCACCCAGGCCATCGAGCGCCGGAACGCTGATCTTGCCGTCCTCGGTCAGCGAGATCGTTGCCAGACCCAGCAGACCGAAGAGGCTGAAGAAATTGGTGAAGGAGCCGCGGCTGCTGACATAATTGCCGACCATCATCCTTGCATGGTCGCGGGCGGTCGCGGCATCGACCTGCGACGGTTTTTCGGGCGGCCCCGGCAGATAGCGGTCGGCGAACTTGTGAAACAGCGCGCTGCGCACCGCGCCCGTTGCCCCATCCCTGCCCTGCGCATTCATCGACAGGAAAATGCCGATGTCGGATTCGGGGAACAGCCAGAGATAGGAGTGGAACCAGACGGTATCGCCACCGTGCGCGATCGCGCGGCGTCCATTGACCCATTGTTCGTAGAAACCGAGCGCCATGCTGTTGAGCGGGCCGACGCCGGCGGCCTTGAAATCGTGCATCTGCCGGGCGGTTTCGGGTTTCAGTATCCCGCCGCCACCGTTCAGGTGCGCGATCATGAACTTCGCCATGTCGGCGCCGCTCGCCGACATGGCACCCGCCGGAGCGGGGATGACCATTTCAAAGGGCTGCGGCTTGCCGGTAACGTCGGCATAGCCCTTTGCCATATGCGGCGCGAGGCGCGCGGGCAGCGGCTGGCGAAAGGTCGAATGCGTCATGCCGAGCGGCTTGAAGATCCGGTTCTCGACATAATCGTCAAACCCCTGCCCGCTCACGCGCTCGACGATATACCCCGCGAGCGCCGTCGCATAATTGGAATAGGCGGGCGTCGTACCGGGCGCGAACACCCGTTCGGGCAGCGCGAGCGGCATCAGCTCTTTCAGTGTCTTCACCGCCTCGGGATCGCTGCTGATCAGGTGGCGCACCGATTCCTCGAAGCCTGCCGTGTGCGTCATGATGTGGCGCATCGTGATCGGCTTGCCCTCAAAGGGCGGAATCCTGAAATCGAGATAGGCGTTGACGTCCCTGTCGAGATCGATCTTGCCCGCCTCGACCTGCTGCATCACCGCCGTCCAGGTGATCAGCTTGGACACCGATCCGGGTCGGAAAAGCGTCGTTTCGGGGAGCACCGGCGCGCGTTTCGCGACGTCCGCAAAACCATAGCCCTTCTGGAGCAGAACCTCGTCGCCACGAACGACGACCACGACCGCGCCAGCAATGCGTCCGCGTTCGAGCGCATAGGGCAGAAAGCCGTCCATCCACGCCTCGAGATCCTTTGCGTCGAGCGCGGCGGGCGCCGACGCCGCCTTCGGCGCCATGGCTTCGGCCTTCTTCACGGCCGGTGCGGGCACAGGGCCTTGCGCCGCCAAAGGCAGCGCGGCCAATGCCGTGAGTCCGATCATCATCTTGCGGATGAAACGCATCGCTTTCCCCTTTTGTCCGGCGCGCCCTGTCACACCTTGCGGCAAGCCGCGCGACCCCTTACCAAGGACTCAGTATAAGTTAACCCAATGGGGACATAATGATCCTGATTAGAAAATTGTCAAACGGGGAATGGAAAAACTGATGGCGGAGCGTGCAACGCCGCCGACGCTCGGCGCGGTGATGAAGGGGATAAGGGCACGAAACGGCTGGACGCTCAAGGAGATGAGCGCGAAGTCGGGCATTCCCGTGTCGACATTGTCAAAGGTCGAACATGACCGGCTCACCCTGAGCTATGACAAGCTCCAGCAGCTCAGCCAGCGGCTCAAGATCCGCATGTCGGACCTGTTTGCCGAGGATGAAGAGGACGCGCCGCGTGTCACGGGACGGCGCAGCATCGCCGCGATCGAGCGCGCCGCGCGCGTCACCACCGACAATTACGACTATCACTATCTCTGCACCGACCTCCGGCAAAAGCGCATGATCCCGATCCTGACGCGCATCCGCGCGCACAGCGCGCGCGAGTTCGGCGAGCTGGTGCGTCACCAGGGCGAGGAGTTCATCTATGTCCTCGAAGGGCGTATCGAGGTGCACAGCGAGTTTTACGACCCCGTCACGCTCGACGCCGGGCAGGGCATCTATATCGATTCCTCGATGGGCCACGCCTATGTCGTCGCCGACGGCTACGACGAAGCCCTGGTGCTTGGTGTCTGTTCGAGCGCTGACGAGGGACTGATGGATTCACTAATGAACCTGCACGGCTAAACAACCGAAAAGGAAAAAGATAATGGCATCGCCCCGGCGCTTCGTACCCTCGCTTTGGCTGCTGTACAGCTCGATGCTGCTCGCAGCGCCGGTTGCGGCGCAAACGCCCGCCTATGACGTGATCATTCGCGGCGGGACAATCTACGACGGGTCGGGCAAGGCGCCCATCGTGGGCGACGTCGCGATCAAGGGCGACCGGATCGTCGCCGTCGGAACGGTCGGAGGCGATGCGAAAAGCGAAGTGTCGGCCAGGGGCATGGCGGTCGCGCCGGGTTTCATCAACATGCTGAGCTGGGCAACCGAATCGCTGATCGCCGACCCGAAAAGCCAGAGCGACATCCGCCAGGGCGTGACGCTGGAAGTGATGGGCGAAGGCTGGTCGATGGGGCCGATGAACGCGGCGATGAAGGCGCAGGAGACAGCGCGACAGGGCGACATCAAATATGCGATCGAGTGGACGAACCTGGGCGACTATTTGGGCTGGCTCGAAAAGCGCGGCATTTCGACCAATGTGGCGAGCTTCGTCGGCGCCGCGACGGTGCGCGTTCATGAACTGGGCGAAGGCGACGTCGACCCGACGCCCGATCAGCTGGACCGGATGCGCGCGCTGGTGCGGCAGGCCATGAACGAAGGCGCGATGGGCGTCGGCAGTTCGCTCATCTATGCCCCCGGCTCCTACGCCGAAACCGACGAATTGGTCGCATTGACCAGCGAGGCGGCGAAATGCGGCGGCATGTATATCAGCCATATGCGTTCCGAAGGCGACCGGATCGAGGAGGCGGTCGATGAGCTGATCGAGATTTCGCGCCGGTCGGGCGCGCCCGCGGAAATCTATCACCTCAAAATGGCGGGGCGCAGCAATTGGGACAAGCTCGACACCATCGTGAAGAAAATCGAGGATGCGCGCGGCGAAGGGCTGCGCATCACGACCGACATGTACACTTACACCGCGGGCGCCACCGGGCTCGACGCCGCGATGCCGACCTGGGTGCAGGCGGGCGGGCTGGAGCAATGGATCGAGCGGCTGAAAGACCCCGCAATCCGCGCGCGCGTTGCCGAGGAAATGAAAAAGCCGGGCAGGGACTGGGAAAACCTCTATTACGGCGCGGGCGCCGACAAGATGATCCTGTCGGGATTCAAGAATGACGCGCTGAAGCCGCTCACCGGCAAGACGCTCGCCGAAGTCGCTGCGATGCGCGGCAAGTCGCCCGAAGAGACGGCGATGGACCTGGTCATCGAGGACGGCTCGCGCGTCGGCACCGTCTATTTCCTGATGTCCGAGGATAATGTCCGCAGGCAGATCCAGCTCCCGTGGATGAGCTTCGGCTCCGACGCGGCATCGCAGGCGACCGAGGGCATTTTCCTGAAATCGGGCGCCCACCCGCGCACCTATGGCAATTTCGCGCGTCTGCTCGGTCGCTATGTCCGCGATGAAGAGCTGATCCCGCTCGAACAGGCGGTGTACCGGCTCACAACCCTGCCCGCGACCAATCTGGGCCTTCCCGATCGCGGTGCCCTGAAACCCGGCTATTATGCCGATGTCGTCGTGTTCGATCCCGCGACGGTCGCCGACCGTTCGACCTTCGAGCAACCGCATCGATATTCGGTCGGCGTGCGCGATGTGTTCGTGAACGGCACACAGGTGCTGAAAGATGGCGAGCATAGCGGGGCGACGCCGGGACGCGCGGTGCGCGGGCGTGGCTGGAACCGCTGCCCCTAGGGCCAGCATATACTTGGCAATAAAACCATTGCATGGGACGCCATGCACAAACGGGGCGAATCAGCGCGGTCGCGCCGCAAGGGGCGGCGGGTTGAAACCGATCTAGCTTTCCGCTTCGCTGCTCGGTGGGCTGTTTCAGGCGTGGCGCACCGCGCTGCAACAGCGGCTGCGCGCCGAGATGAGCGTCCGCGGGGCGGAGTTGGTGCGCTATCTTTATGGCGCGCCCTTTGCGGCGGCGCGGCAATATGGTCATTATGGCCATCGGCGCGTGACGGCGGTGCTGCGCAATGCGGCGTGCCGTTCGTGACGCGCGGGCCGCCCGCGCACATCAGGTCCGACAATGCCCGGAGTTTATCGTCACGGCGGTGCAGCCGTGCCCGCCCAATAAGGTTTCGATCCACTGGATTTCCGCTTGCGGAACTCCTCCCGGGCCCGGCCATTGACCGGGTTCCTTTTATCCGAGCACCCAGCTGCGCCGCGGATAGCCCTGCGCCCAGAGCAGCGCGGTCAGATCGTGATGGCGGATCACCGCCGCCGACGCCGCGGCGGCGGCGGGATGCGGATGATAGCCTATGCCGAGCCCCGCCGTGGTAATCATCGGAATATCGTTGGCGCCGTCGCCGACGGCCAGGGTCTCGGCGAGCGGCAGGCGGTGCGCCGCCGCTTCGGTCTTCAGCGTCTCGAGCTTCGCTCTGCTGTCGACGATCGGTTCGAGCACCCTGCCGGTGAGCTTGCCGCCCGCGACCTCCAGCTCGTTCGCGACCACCTTGTCGAAACCGACGGCTTCGCCGACCGGCCCGGCAAAGGGCATGAAGCCGCCCGACACCAGCACCGAATGAGCGCCATGCGCCTTCATCGTCTGCACCAGCGTCCGCGCGCCGCGCGTCAGTTTCACGCGCTCCATCCGGCATTCGACCAGCACCGCCTCGTCCATGCCCGCGAGCAGGCCGACGCGCTCCTCCAGCGCGGCGCGAAAATCGAGCTCGCCGTTCATCGCGCGCGCGGTGATCGCCGCAATCTGCGGTTTCAGCCCCGCATAATCGGCAAGCTCGTCGATGCACTCGACCGTGATCATCGTCGAATCCATGTCGGCGACGATCAGTTTCTTGGTGCGATCGCCGAGCGGCTGAACGACGATGTCGAGCGCGCCATGGTCCATCAGCATCAGTTCACTGCGCGCACTGACCAAACTGCCGTGAAAGACGATGTCGGCCGCATCGCCGACATCCAGCCAGTGCGGCGCGCCGACGTCGTGCCCCGTTGCGTCGAGCCGGTCGATCGCTTCGCGAACCACCTCGTCGGTCAGCTTTCCGGCTGCTATCAGCGTCGCGACGAACATGGCATCTCCTTCTTTCTCGACCGCCAACGCGCGGCTGCCCGTGGCACTTATCGCCGGACCCACCGCCAGCGGCAAGAGCGCTTTGGCGGTTGCGCTCGCAAAAGCGCTGGGGAACGGCACGGTCGTCAACGCCGATGCGAGTCAGGTTTACGCCGACCTCGCCATCCTGTCGGCGCGTCCCACGGACGACGAGATGCAGGGCGTGCCGCACCGGCTCTTCGGTCATGTCGATGGATCGCAAGCGCACAATGCCGCGCGCTGGGCGGACGAAGCTCAAGGCGTCATCGCACAGGCGCACGCGGCGGGCCGGGTGCCGATCCTCGTCGGCGGCACCGGCCTTTATCTGCGCACCTTGCTCTATGGCATCGCCCCAGTCCCCGAAATCGACCCGCACATCCGCGAAGCGGTCCGCGCACTCCCGGTCGCCCAGGCTCATGCCGCGCTTGCCGAAGCCGACCCCGCCGCCGCCGCGCGCCTTGGCCCCGCCGACACCACGCGCGTCGCGCGCGCGCTTGAGGTTGTGCGTTCGACCGGCCGCACGCTGGCCAGTTGGCAGCAGGCGCGCGAAGGCGGCATCGCCGACCGTGTCGCGCTCGCCCCGCTGGTCCTGTTGCCGCCGCGCGACTGGCTGCGGGACCGCTGCGATGTGCGGCTGGTCGAGATGTTCGATGGCGGCGCCATCGACGAAGTCGAAGCGCTGCTCGCCCGCGGCCTCGACCCCGACCTTCCCGTCATGCGCGCAATCGGTGTCCCGCAGATCGCGGCTTTCCTCGATGGCACGGCGAGCCGCGACGAGGCGCTGGCGGCCGCGCAGGCGGCGACGCGCCAATATGCCAAACGCCAGTTCACCTGGTTCCGCCATCAGCCCCCGGCGAGCTGGCCGCGCCACATTGAGTCATTAAGCATCGATATTATCGACAATTTAGCAATAAAGTTACGTGAGACAGTGTTGACAAGATAGAATCATGCAACTATTGCCCGCAACCCTGTTGCAGCGCACAAGCGCTGCGTTTTTGTGTGCAAAGGAGTTTCGTCGTGACGGAAATGAGCGGTGCCGACATGGTGGTTCAGGCGCTGGTCGACCTTGGCGTCGATACAGTGTTCGGCTATCCGGGCGGCGCGGTCCTTCCCATCTATGACGCGCTCTACAAGCACCCGACGATCAAGCATATTCTCGTCCGTCATGAACAGGCGGCGACGCATGCGGCGGAGGGTTATGCGCGCTCGACCGGCAAGCCGGGCGTCGTACTGGTCACCTCGGGCCCCGGCGCGACGAACGCCGTCACTGGCATCACCGACGCCTTGCTCGATTCGATTCCGATGGTCGTGCTCACCGGCCAGGTTCCGACGACGCTGATCGGCACCGACGCCTTTCAGGAATGCGACACGGTCGGCATCACGCGCCATTGCACCAAGCATAATTATCTGGTGATGGATCCCGACCGCCTCGGCCCCGTCATGCACGAGGCGTTCCATATCGCGACGCACGGCCGCCCCGGCCCGGTGGTGATCGACATTCCGAAAAATGTTCAGGTCGCGACCGGCACCTATTCGGTGCCCGAGTTCATCCAGCACAACAGCTATCGCCCGCAAGTCGAACCCGACGCCGACGCGATCGGTCAGGCGATCGACATGATCGCTGCGGCCGAACGTCCGGTCTTCTACACCGGCGGCGGCGTGATCAACGCCGGCCCCGATGCGAGCGCTGCCTTGCGCCAGCTCGTCGGCCTGACCGGCGCGCCGATCACCTCGACCTTGATGGGGCTCGGCGCCTTCCCCGCTGACGATCCCAAATGGCTCGGCATGCTCGGTATGCACGGCACCTATGAAGCCAATATGGCGATGAACCGCGCCGACCTGATCGTCGCGGTCGGCGCGCGCTTCGACGACCGCGTGACCGGCCGCCTCGACGCCTTTTCGCCCGATTCCAAAAAGATCCATATCGACATTGATCGCAGCTCGATCAACAAGATCGTCCCCGTCGACCTCGCGATCGTCGGCGATGCCGGGCGCGCGCTCGCCGCGCTGATCGCCGCGTGGCAGGACAGGGGCCACAAGGCGCGCGACCTCGGCGAATGGTGGCGCCGCGTCGACGGCTGGCGCGCCACGCGCTGCCTCGACTTCCCCGAAAAAAAGGAGCCCGACGCCGACATCATGCCGCAGCGCGCGGTGAAGGCGCTGTTCGACGCGACGCGCGGGCGCGATCCGATCATCACCACCGAAGTCGGGCAGCACCAGATGTGGGCGGCGCAGCATTTCGGCTTCTCCGCCCCGAACCGCTGGCTGACCAGCGGCGGGCTCGGCACGATGGGTTATGGCTTCCCCGCCGCGGTCGGCGCGCAGATCGCGCACCCGAACCGCCTCGTCATCTGCATCGCGGGCGAAGCCAGCCTTCAGATGAACATTCAGGAAATGGGCACGGTCAGCCAGTACCGCCTGCCGGTGAAGATATTCATCCTCAACAATGAATGGATGGGCATGGTCCGCCAGTGGCAGGAACTGACCTATGAAAGCCGCTATTCGAACAGCTATTCGGACAGCCTGCCCGATTTTGTGAAGCTCGCCGAAGCCTATGGCTGGACCGGATTACGGATCGACACGCTCGGCGAACTCGAAGGCGGCATCGCCCGGATGATCGAGACTCCGGGCCCGGTGATCGTCGACTGCCGCGTCGCCCAGCTCGCCAACTGCTTCCCGATGATCCCGAGCGGAGCGGCGCACACCGACATGATCCTCCAGCCGAACGACATCACCGGCACGATGGACGACGAAGCGAAAGCGCTGGTGTGATGGCGGCGAGCAACGCGATCCTCCCCCATCGGGGGAGGGGGATCATGCGAAGCATGGTGGAGGGGCACGCGGTGTCAAGCGCGGCGGATGCGGGCCCGTACCCCTCCACCAGCTTCGCCGGTCCCCCTCCCCGTGCCGGGGAGGAACAATGAAAATCAAGACCGAAGCCGGCGAGCGCCATGTGCTCGCCATCACCGTCGACAACGAAGCCGGCGTGCTCGCCAAGATCACCGGGCTGTTCACCGCGCGCGGTTATAATATCGAAAGCCTCACCGTGGCCGACATCAGTTCGGATCATGCGCTGTCGCGCATCACGATCGTCACCAACGGCCCGCCGCCGATCATCGACCAGATCATCGCGCAGCTCGACCGGCTGGTCCCGGTCCACAAGGTTGTCGACCTCACCGATGCGGGCGAAACGCATGTCGAGCGCGAAATCGCGCTCGTCAAAGTCGCGGGCACCGGCGACAAAAGGATCGAGGCGCTGCGCATGGCCGATGTCTTTCGCGCCAAGGTTGTCGATACGACGCTGACCAGCTTCATCTTTGAAATCACCGGGACGAGCGACAAGGTCGACCGCTTCATCGCGCTGATGCGCGAATGCGGGCTGGTCGAGGTCGGTCGCACCGGCGTCGTTGCCATCGCACGCGGCCCGGAGGCGCTCTGAGTTTTAACAGGAATGACGGTTCAACCTTCGTCACCCCGGACTTGATCCGGGGTCCATGGATGCCGGATCACGTCCGGCATGACGAATGAAAACAAGGGAAGAATGACATGCAGGTTTATTACGATCGTGACGCCGACCAGGATCTGATCAAGGGCAAGAAGGTCGCCGTCGTCGGCTATGGCAGCCAGGGCCATGCGCATGCGCAGAATATGCGCGACAGCGGCGTCAAGGAAGTCGCGATCGCGCTCCGTCCCGGCTCGCCGACCGCGAAAAAGGCCGAAGCCGCGGGCTTCAAGGTGATGTCGAACAAGGAAGCCGCCGCGTGGGCCGATGTCATCATGATCGCCGCCCCCGACGAGCATCAGGCGAAAATCTATGCCGAAGACATCGGCCCGAACATGAAGCCCGGCGCCGCCCTCGCCTTCGCCCACGGCCTCAACATCCATTTCGGCCTCATCGAAGCGCGCCCGGACATCGACGTCTTCATGGTCGCGCCCAAAGGGCCCGGCCATACGGTGCGCAGCGAATATCAGAAGGGCGGCGGCGTCCCCTGCCTGATCGCGGTCGCACAGGAAGCGCAAGGGTCGGCCGCGGCGGGCAACGGCTATGCCAAGGCGCTCGCCCTGTCCTACGCGTCCGCAGTTGGGGGCGGGCGCAGCGGCATCATCGAAACGACCTTCAAGGAAGAGTGCGAGACCGACCTGTTCGGCGAACAGGCGGTGCTGTGCGGCGGCATCACCCACCTCATTCAGGCGGGTTTCGAAACGCTCGTCGAGGCGGGCTACGCCCCCGAAATGGCCTATTTCGAATGCCTCCACGAAACCAAGCTGATCGTCGACCTCCTCTATGAAGGCGGCATCGCCAACATGCGCTATTCGATCTCGAACACCGCCGAATATGGCGACATCAAGACCGGGCCGCGCATCATCACCGAGGAAACGAAGAAGGAAATGAAGCGCGTCCTAGCCGACATCCAGTCGGGGCGTTTCGTCAAGGATTTCGTGCTCGACAATCAGGCCGGCCAGCCTGAACTCAAGGCCAGCCGCAAGGCCGCCGCAGCGCACCCGATCGAGCAGACGGGCGAAAAGCTCCGCGCGATGATGCCGTGGATCGCCAAGAACAAGCTGGTCGACAAGGCGAAGAATTGATGGCCGAATCTTGACTTTCGCCATCCCGGCGAAGGCCGGAATCGTGCCGTGGCGCTTTACGCGATGGTGAGATCCCGGCCTTCGCCCGATGACGCGTTTGAGGATAGAATGCCGCCGAACTCTCCCTTCAACACCCACCGCAAGGATCTCGCCGCCCTGGCGACGCAGAGCCGTCGCCGCGCTCTCGCCCCGCGCGCCGGGCGCGATTTCGCGTCGAACGATTATCTCGGCCTTGCCGATTCCGATGTCCTGCGCGCCGCGCTGACCGCGGGCATCGAACGCGGCCTCCCCGCGGGCTCGGGCGGCTCGCGGCTGCTGCGCGGCAACCACGCCGAACATGAAGCGCTCGAGGTCCACGCCGCACGCCATTATGGCAGCGAGGCCGCACTGTTTTTCTCGACCGGGTTCGCCGCCAACGCCGCGCTGTTCGCGACGCTGCCGCAGCGCGGGGATCTGGTCGTCCATGACGAACTCATCCACGCGAGCGCGCATGACGGAATGAGGCTCGGCCGCGCGGGACATGTCGCCGCCGCGCACAACGACGCGCAGGCGTTCGAAGACATCATTGTCCGCTGGCGCGCCGGCGGCGGCGCGGGAACGCCATGGATCGCGGTCGAAAGCCTTTACTCGATGGACGGCGATCGCGCCCCGCTCGCCCAGCTTGCCGAAGTCGCCGACCGCCACGACGCCATATTCATCGTCGATGAAGCCCATGCGACCGGGGTGTTCGGTCCCGGCGGTGCGGGCCTCTCGCACGGTCTGACGCGCCGCGACAATCTCGTCACCCTGCACACCTGCGGCAAGGCATTGGGCGCCGAAGGGGCGCTGCTCTGCGCGCCCGCGATCGTTCGCGACTTCCTTGTCAACCGCGCGCGCCCCTTCATCTTTTCGACGGCGCCATCGCCGCTGATGGCGTGGCTCGTCCGGCAGGCGATCGAAATCGTCGCTAACGAGCCGGAACGCCAGGCGCGCCTCCACGCGCTCGTCCGTCACGCCGCCGAACGTCTCGTTCCGCTCGGCATCCCGGCGAGCGGAACGCAGATCCTTCCCGTGATCATCGGCGACAATGACCGTGCGATGCGCATCGCGCGGCGCTTGCAGGCGGCGGGTTTCGACATTCGCGGTATCCGCCCGCCGACGGTGGCCGAGGGAACGGCGCGCCTTCGCATCGCGATCACGCTCAATATCGACGAGAGCGACATCGACGATATGGCCGACGCGCTCGCCGACGCGATGGCCGCGGCATGACGCGCTTCGTCGTCACCGGGACAGACACCGGCATCGGAAAAACCATTTTCTCCGCGAGCCTGGCGCGGGCGACGGGCACACCCTACTGGAAACCCGTCCAGTCGGGGCTCGAAGAGGAAACCGACAGCGAAATTGTCGCGCGGCTCGCCGGGGTTCCCGTCCGTCCCGAAGCCTATCGCCTCGTCACCCCGGCCTCACCGCACATCGCCGCCGAAATCGACGGCGTCGCCATTGACATCGAAAGGCTGACGCCACCACCGGGCGAATTGATCGTCGAAGGTGCGGGTGGCGCGCTTGTCCCCGTCACCCGCCGGACGCTTTACGCCGAGCTTTTCGCGCGCTGGCAAGTGCCCGTGATCGTCTGCGCGCGTACCAGCCTCGGCACGATCAACCACAGCCTGCTGACGATCGAGGCGCTGAAACGCCGGGACGTACCGATCCACGGCGTCGTATTCATCGGCGATGCGGTCGAGGACAGCGAGGCGATCATCGCGGACGTCTCGGGCGTTCGCCGGTTGGGCCGCTTGCCTGTCGTCGCCCCGCTGACGAGCGAAAATCTCGCCGCGGCGTTCGGCGCCAACTTCGACATCGCCGATTTCCGCTGAATTGGCCATTTCCGCTTTCGCTGGAATGACGAAGGGATGTAAGGCGCGCCCGACATGGCCAAAAACCCTTCCCCCGTCTGGCACCCCTTTACCCAGCACGGTCTCGGCGAACCGATCCCGCTGATCAGCCACGCGAGCGGCGCCAGGCTCCACGATGCCGCGGGCAACAGCTGGATCGACGCCATCTCGAGCTGGTGGATCACCACCCACGGCCACGCGCACCCGCGCATCATGGCTGCGATCCGCGCCCAGACCGAAAAGCTTGACCAGATCATCTTCGCCGGCTGGACGCACGAACCCGCCGAAACGCTCGCCGCCGCGCTGGTGCGCATCACCCCCGATCCGCTCACCCGCGTCTTCTTCTCGGACTCGGGCTCGACCAGCGTGGAGGTCGCGCTGAAGATGGCGCTCGGATACTGGTTCAACATCGGCGAGGCGCGCAGCCGCATCCTTGTCCTCGAACACAGCTATCACGGCGACACGATCGGCACGATGTCGGTCGGCGAGCGCGGCGTCTATAACCGCGCCTGGCAGCCTTTGCTCTTCGATGTCGACACCATCCCCTTCCCGCACGAAGGGGGGGAGCAGGCGACGCTCGACGCGCTCGATGCCGCGTGCACGGAAAAACCCGCCGCTTTCATCGTCGAACCGCTCATCCTCGGCGCCGGCGGGATGCTCGTCTATCCCGCGTGGGTACTCGCCGAGATGCGAAGCATCTGCGCGCGCCACGGCGTCCTCTTTATCGCCGACGAGGTGATGACCGGGTGGGGCCGCACGGGCACACGCTTCGCTTGCGACCAGGCGGGAATCATCCCCGACATCATGTGCCTTTCGAAAGGGCTGACGGGCGGCGCGATCCCGCTTGCGGTGACGCTGTGTATCGAGCCGGTCTTCGACGCGCATTATTCGCACGACCGCAGCAAGACCTTTTATCATTCATCGAGCTACACGGCGAACCCGATCGCGTGCGCCGCGGCGAATGCGAACCTGGAAATCTGGCGCGACGAGCCGGTACAGCAGCGGATCGACGCGCTCGCAGGGGCACAGGCCGCGCATCTGGCGCTCCTCTCGCGCCATCCGCGCGTCGCCAATCCTCGCCGGATCGGCACGATCGCCGCGCTCGACGTGACCACCCCCGATTCGGGCTATCTGTCGAACCTCGCGCCCCGGCTCGCCGCCTTCTACCGCGAGCGCGGCGTCCTTCTCCGCCCGCTCGGCAACAGTGTCTATGTGATGCCGCCCTATTGCACCGATGCCACCGAACTGGCCCAGGTGTGGGAGGCGATTGCGGACTCGCTCGACACGATCTGACATTCTGGCTCGCTCAGCCTGCGTTCAGCGTCGCGGCGCTATTGGCGGGCAACAAATGGCTCCAACGGCGGATTGCGCTGGACCATCGGGCGTGTCCGCTGATACGGAGCGTCCGGACTTTCTCGAATAGGGTAAAGATGACCAGATTTTCGACCATGACCGGCCTGATCGCGCTGGCGGCCGCCGGTGTAACCCCGGTGCTCGCACAGACCGTTGCCGATGCCGAAGTGCCCACGACCAGCCTGAACATCCCGGGCAATGTCCAGCTTTATGGTGACAATAAACCCAATGTCTATCGCCCCTCGGCGACGGTGAATGGCGAGATCATCACTGCGACCGACATCGAACAGCGCATGGCGCTGATCCGGATCGCCAACAACAATGTCGAGTTGCCGCCCGAAGAGGAGCAGCGCCTGCGCAATCAGGTATTCAGCAACCTGATCGACGAAAAGCTGCAGATTCAGGAAGCGCGCGCCGCCGACATCACCATCGACGAAAATGTCGTGAACGAGCAGTTCGCGCGTCTCGCCGCCCGCTTCAAGCAGACGCCCGAACAATTCGCCGCCTATCTGGCGTCAAAGGGGTCCTCGGCGGCGGCGGTGAAACAGCAGATCCGCGGCGAGTTTGCCTGGGACCGTCTGCTGTCGCGCAACATCCAGTCGACGACCAATGTGTCGACCGAAGAAGTCGATCTTATCGTCAAACAGATGGAAGCCGCCAAGGGGCAGGACGAGTTTCACCTCGGCGAAATCTATCTGTCGGCGACGCCCGACAATATCGCCGCAGTTACCGAAAATGCGCGCAAGATCATTCAGGCGCTGCAGGCGGGGGGCAGCTTTGCCGCCTATGCGCGCCAGTTTTCGGAAGCATCCACGGCGGTCGTCGGGGGCGATCTTGGCTGGGTGAAGGGCGCGCAGCTTCCGGCTTCGATGGCCGAAGCCGCGATGCAGATGCAGCCCGGCCAACTGGTCGGGCCGATCGAGGTGCCCGGCGGCATTTCGATCATGCTGCTGATCGACCGACGACAGGTGCTGACCGCCGACCCGCGCGACGCCATACTCAGCCTGAAGCAGATTTCGCTCGACTTCCCGGCCGGGACGACGGAGGCGCAGGCGTCTCAACTTGCGAGCCGCTTTGCGCAGGCGACGCGCACGATCGCCGGTTGTGGTGCGGCCGACGCCGTCGCCGAACAATTGGGGGCCAGTGTCGTGTCGCGCGACAATATCGCGATGCGCGCGTTGCCGGCACCGTTGCAGGCCACGCTCGTCGATCTGCAGGTCGGGCAGACGACGCAGCCGTTCGGCGCCGCGAACGAAGGCATCAGCGTGCTGGTGCTGTGCGGCCGCGACATGCCCGAGACGGCAACCGCACCCAATCTCGAACAGATTGAGCAGAAGCTGCTGGAAGAAAAGGTCAACAAGCGCGCCCAGCGTTATCTGCGCGACCTGCGCCGCGACGCGGTGATCGAATATAGCTGATGCAAGCCGACGACCATCGGCGTCCGATCGCGGTCACCATGGGCGACCCGGCGGGCGTTGGCCCCGAAGTTACCGCCCGCGCCTGGGCCGCACGCCACGAGCATGATCTGCCGCCCTTCGTCGCCATCGGCGACATCGCCGCGGTCGAGGCCGTCTGGGACGGGCCGATCGCGCGAGTCGGCGACATGGCCGAAGTCGGGCGCGCCTTTGCCGCCGCACTGCCCGTCTGGCACCTCGAGGACAGCGGCCCGCTGACCCCCGGATCGCCGACTCCCGCCGGCGCGACCTGCGCGCTCCACGCGCTCGAAACGGGCATCGGATTGACGCGCAACCAGGCGAGCGCCGCGCTCGTCACCGGATCGGTGTCGAAACATGCGCTGCACGGCATCGGCTATACGCACCCCGGCCAGACCGAGTTCATCGCCGAACGCTGCGGCGTCACCGCGACCAATGCGGTGATGATGCTCGCGGGACCGTCGCTGCGCGTCGTGCCGCTTACCGTGCATATCCCGCTTTCCGAAGTGCCCGAACGGCTGACGAGCGAGTTGATCGTCGCCAAGGCGCGGATCGTCGCGCGCGGGTTGCGCCGCGACTTCGGCATCGCAACGCCGCGGATCGCGCTCGCCGGCCTCAACCCCCATGCCGGGGAGAGTGGCCAATTGGGCGACGAGGAACTCCGCGTCATGCAACCCGCCGTCGCGCAGCTCAGAGAGCAGGGCCTCACGGTCGACGGTCCGGTCGCCGCCGACGCGCTTTTCGCGCCGGGAATCCGCGACCGCTATGACGCGCTGCTCTGCGCCTATCACGATCAGGCGCTCGCGCCGTTCAAGGCGCTGCATTTCCACGACGGCGTCAATCTGACGTTGGGGCTGCCAATCGTCCGTACTTCGCCCGACCATGGCACGGCGTTCAATATCGCGGGCACCGGCCGCGCCGATCCCGGTCCGACGATTGCCGCGATCGCGATGGCCGCGCGCATGGCCGCGGCGCGCGAACGCAGCTGCGCGCCGGCAAAGTGACGATCCAGCCCAGGACGCCGTTGCCGCCACTGCGCGAGACGGTGCGCGTCCACGGTCTGTCGGCGAGCAAGGCGCTGGGACAGAACTTTCTCTTCGACGAACAGTTGCTCGATCGCATCGCCGCGATTCCCGGTGACCTTGATGGCGCAACGGTGTTCGAGGTCGGCCCCGGTCCGGGCGGGCTGACGCGCGCGCTTCTGCGCACGGGGGCCAGGGTGATCGCTGTCGAGCGCGACGAGCGCTGCCTGCCGCTGCTGGCCGACCTCGCCGAGGCGTTTCCGGGGCAGCTGACGGTGATCGCCGACGATGCGATGGCGGTCGATGTCGATGCGCTGACCGGCGGCGATCCTTATCATATCGTCGCCAACCTGCCCTATAATGTCGGGACGGCGCTGTTCACGCGCTGGCTCGAACCCGCGGCGTGGCCGCCGCGCTGGCTGTCGCTGACGCTGATGTTCCAGCTCGAGGTCGCCGAACGCATCGTCGCGCCGGTCGGCACGAGTGCCTATGGCCGCCTCGCGGTGCTCGCGCAGTGGCGCGCCAGGGCGAGGATCGCGATGAAAGTGCATCGCTCGGCCTTCACCCCGCCGCCCAAGGTCATGTCGGCCATCGTCCAGCTGACGCCCGCCGACCAACCCCCAGGCGTCGATCCGCGCATCCTGTCTCGGCTGACCGAAAAAGGCTTTGGCCAGCGCCGCAAGATGTTGCGGCAGAGCCTGAAGGGGATCGACGGCGCGGTCGCCGCCGCCGAAGCGCTGGGAATCGACCCGACGCGGCGCGCCGAAACGGTCAGCGTCGCCGAATGGGTCGCGCTGGCGCGCGCACTGGGCCGCTGACAGCATCCGCCTCGGCCTTGTGGCAGCCCGAATGTCCGCCATCGGCGGCGCCCGCGTTGCAAGCATGGAGCGGCGCTCTCGACGGCAAAACCACTCCACCCTCAAAAAGGCTCTTTTCCCTGCATAACCCATATGGTTCATTCGGTAGGTTTCACCAAACCGAAAGGCCGAACCGATGGAGGCCGCCCCCCTGCTCCCGGCAGCCATCGCTGGACGCCGCGGCTTCACCGCGACTTTCTGGCGCCCTTTGCCACCACGGGCCCGGTGATGATTTCGGCAACGCGCGTCGGCATGTCGCCGTCCGCCGTCTATCGGCTCAGGCCGCACGCGAGGCCGAGGTCGCGCAGCTGCGCCGCGCCTTCTTTGGCCTGCCACATCCCGCGAACGATGCCGCGGCGCTTCCAACACTCGCTCTCTGCCCCCAAAATCACCCCGACCCCGATCGATGAAAAACTGCCCAGACCGCGAAAATAATTTGCCTTTATCACGGCATCCAACCCAAATAAAATCGCTGTGCCCGCTCCATATTCATCATCTCGCGCACATGAAAAATGCCGCATCGATTCCGCGTCATCCTGCCGCAATTTTGGGTGGCACCTTGACTTTTCTGGAAGAATCCCTCATATGGGCTTCGCTAACGTCGCCTGCGACGGAATTTGACGGCCTTTTGGGGCAGACTTTTCCCTTCACATGCTACCAGCTCCGCCGGTGCTTTTGCCGGAGGATTTTTTTGTTTTCGTGAAAGGAAACACTCTCATGGCCATCGGCACCGTAAAATTCTTCAACAATGACAAGGGCTACGGCTTCATCGAAAATGAAGACGGCTCGGGCGACAGCTTCGTCCACATCACCGCGGTCCAGGCCGCCGGCATGGATACGCTGAACAAGGAGCAGCGCGTCTCCTACGAACTCGAAACCGGCAAGAACGGTAAGGTTTCGGCGATCAACCTCCAGTCGGCCTGATCTTGGCCAAAGAGGAACTGATGACCTTCGAAGGGCAGGTCGATGAAGTCCTGCCCGACGGGCGCTTCGGCGTCATGCTCGAAAATGGTCATCGGGTCGTCGTCTATACGGCCGGCCGGATGCGGCGTTTCCGCATCCGGACGGTAGTGGGCGACGCGGTCCGCGTCGAAATGACGCCTTATGACCTCAGCAAGGGTCGCCTCGTCTACCGCGAACGCGGCGGCGGGCCGGCCACTCCCGGACAGCGCCGTTCGCGCTGACCGGCTCTATTCAACTAACGAAAAATCAAAGATAAAGATGATGAATCTATTCCCAAGCAATCCCTCGATCATTCCCGCGCTGCCCGCGCTGTCACTCGCCGGAAAGGCCATGATGGCGAACCCGCCGCGCCGCCGCCGCCCGACGCTGTCGCGGCGCGAATTGCGGCGCCTGATCGCCGATATGGTCGACTGATCCGCGCCGCCTGTTTTCCGGCCCCATTTTCAGGAGCAAAGCCCCGTGTCGGCCACCACCGAATTCTACCTCGCCCAGGCGCAGCGTTGCACCGCAGAGGCCGACGCGTCCGGGCTCGACCGGGTCCGCGAGCGCAATCTGCGCGCCGCTGCGGCGTGGCAGGCGATGGCCGACAAGCTGCTCCACACCGAAAAATTGCGCGCCGAAAAGGTGCGCGTTGCCGATGCCATGCCCGAATGATCGGGCATCCAATCGGCTAGGGTCCTGAACCTAGTTGGCGCAGGCGGCCGCCCGTGCGAGCAGCCATTCGCGCTCACGCTCATTGGCCGACAGCGCCGCCGCCGCCTCGAACGCGCCTTTGGCCTCGGCTTTGCGACCGGCGCGCAGCAGGAAATCGCCGCGCGCCGCGGGTAGCGGGGCATAGTTGCGGAGCACCGCTGCGTCGGCGAGCGTATCAACCAGCGCCAGCCCCGCTTCGGGACCGAACGCCATGCTGTGCGCGATCGCCCGGTTGAGTTCGACCACCGGCGATGGCATCACCTGTCCCAACCGATCATAAAGCGCGGCGATCCGCCGCCAGTCGGTGTCCTCGGCGCGCCGCGCCCTGGCATGACAGGCCGCGAGCGCCGCCTGCAACGCATAGGGTCCGCCCGCGCCTCCCAGCGCCTCGACCCGCGCCAGCGCGTTCAACCCGCGGCGGATGAGCAGTTGGTCCCAGCGCGCCCGGTTATGTTCGGTCAGCGGCACGAACCTGCCGTCCGGCCCGGCGCGCGCCGCCAGTCGCGACGCCTGAATCTCCATCAGCGCCAACAGGCCCAGCACTTCCGGCTCATCGGGCATCAGCGCGGCGAGGATGCGCCCCAGTCGCAGCGCCTCGGCGCAGAGCGGCGGCCGCACCAGCGCCGGTCCCGCGGTGGCGGCATAGCCTTCGTTGAAAATCAGATAGACGACTTCCAGCACCGACGGCAGGCGCGCCGCCAGCTCGGCGCCGCGCGGCACCTCGAACGCCACGCCCGCCTTGGCGATCGCTTTCTTGGCGCGGGTGATCCGCGCCGCGATCGTCGCCTCGTTCGACAGGAAAGCCCGCGCAATCTCCTCGACCGTCAGCCCGCCAACGAGCCGTAGCGTCAGCGCGGCGCGTCCGTCGGGCGAAATCACGGGGTGGCAGGCGGCAAAGATCAGCCCGAGCAGTTCGTCGCCCAGCGGATCGTCCAGCGCCGCTTCGACGGCCTCCGCGCTCATGTCGCGCTCCTCGTCCAGTTCGCGGGCAATCTCGGCATGTTTGCGCGTCCGCATCGCATGGTGGCGAACGCCGTCGATCGCGCGCCGCTTCGCCGCAGTCATGAGCCACGCGCCGGGATTGTCCGGAACGCCGCCCCTCGGCCACTCGGTCAGCGCGACGAGCAGC
The DNA here is from genome assembly GCF_000013985.1 of Sphingopyxis alaskensis RB2256. Lineage (GTDB taxonomy): Bacteria > Pseudomonadota > Alphaproteobacteria > Sphingomonadales > Sphingomonadaceae > Sphingopyxis > Sphingopyxis alaskensis. The sequence goes on from NC_008048.1 coordinate 1,541,750, forward strand.
GCATCCTGCGCCAGTTCCTCGGCGCGGTCGACGTCGCGGGTCAGGCGGGCAAGACCGGCAATCAACCTCGCCCGCTCGATGCGGAAAACCGCCTCGATTGCCCTATGGATGTCTTCCATTGCCATGTCCGTCTTGTCCGCGAAGTTCACCGACGAGGCAAGCATGGCAGAGGGCTGAACGGCTTATTCGTTCGCCAGTTGATCGCGCAGCCGTTCTTCGCGCGCCGCGATCTCGGGGGTCACCGCGTCGCCGAAATCCTCCATTTCATAGAAGGGCCGAATTTCCAGATCGCTCGGTCCCATCATCGGGTTGGGGCAGCGTTTGGCCCAGGCGACCGCTTCGTCCATGTCCTTGACTTCCCAGATCCAGTAACCGGCGACCAGTTCGCGCGCTTCGGCGAAAGGACCGTCGGTCACCGTGCGGTTCGGACCGTCGAAATGAATGCGCTTGCCGAACGAGGAGGGCTTCAGCCCGTCGCCCGCGACCATCACCCCGGCGTTGACGAGTTCCTCGTTGAACTTGCCCATCGCCTCGAACATCGCGGTCATTTCCTCGGTTGGCGGCAGACCCTTTTCGCTGTCCTCGGTCGCCTTCACGAACACCATCACACGCATTTGCCATCTCCTTGTTACCGAGGCCAACAACGGCCTCTCATGCTGACGACGAACGAACCCGGTCAGAATCGACAGTCGAATAAATCCGCGGCGCGTCGGGCGTGCTTATCACCGGTTATTGTCTCCACGGCGATTACCTGTCGGATAGACATCGTGCGGTCGACCCGCCGTTGCGGCTCCCCCTGCCGGGTGGCGATCCCGCCATTATCGGCGGCCAAAAAAAGCCCCGCCGGATCGTTCCGGCGGGGCTTTTTTCATGGCCAAGAGCGCAAGCGGCTTATTCCTCGCTGGCGCCTTCGGGGCGTTCCTCGACCATCACATCGTCGGTCGTGAAATCCTCACCCTGCACCTTGCCCAGCGGATCGTCGCCGATCGCCGCTTCGGGGCCCTGCGCGAGTTCGGCCGCATGCTCCTCGGCTGCGGTCCGCGGCGCAATGAGATGCTCCTGGTTCGCAACACGCATCGCGGCGCGCAGCGCGGCATCCTTCGACGAGGCGGTGACGCGGACACGGTTCATGGCAGCGCCGGTACCCGCCGGGATGAGGCGGCCGACGATGACATTTTCCTTGAGCCCCTGCAGCGAGTCGACCTTGCCCTGCACCGACGCTTCGGTGAGAACGCGGGTCGTTTCCTGGAAGGACGCCGCCGAAACGAAGCTGCGCGTTTGCAGGCTCGCCTTGGTGATGCCGAGGAGGACCGGGCGGCCCTCGGCCGGTTTGCCGTTCTTGGGCAGTTTGGCGTTATATTCCATCATCTCCAGATAATCGAGCTGTTCGCCCGGCAGCAGCGTGGTGTCGCCGCCATCGGTGATCTCGACCTTCTGCAGCATCTGGCGAACGATCACCTCGATGTGCTTGTCGTTGATCTTCACGCCCTGGAGTCGATAGACTTCCTGGATCTCCGCGACCAGATATTCGGCCAGCGCCTCGACGCCCATGACGTCGAGGATGTCATGCGGGTTCGGCGAGCCGGAGATCAGCGCATCGCCGCGCTTGACCATGTCGCCTTCCTGCACTTCCAGCACCTTCGACTTGGGGATCAGATATTCGATCGGATCGCCTTCTTCCGGAACGATCGCGATCTTGCGCTTCGCCTTGTAGTCCTTGACGAACTCAATGCGGCCGCTGATCTTCGCGATGACGCTGTTATCCTTCGGAATGCGCGCTTCGAACAGCTCGGCAACCCGCGGCAGACCGCCGGTGATGTCGCGCGTCTTCGACGCTTCGCGGCTCACACGCGCCAGTACGTCGCCCGCCTGCACCGTCTGCCCGTCCTCGACTGAGATCATCGTGCCGACCGCGAGCAGATAGCGTGCAGCTTCGCCCGATGCGTCGTCGAGCAGGGTGATGCGCGGCTGAAGGTCTTCCTTCTTGCTGCGTCCGGCGGCGCGATATTCGATCACCACGCGCTGGGCGATGCCCGTCGCTTCGTCGACCTGTTCGGTCAGCGTCTTGCCGTCGATCAGATCCTGATATTTCACAACGCCCTGCTTTTCGGTGATCAGCGGCATGGTGAACGGATCCCATTCGGCAATCCGGTCGCCCTTCTTCACCTTTTCGCCGTCCTTGTGCATGATCTGCGCACCATAGGGCAGCTTGTGCGACGCGCGTTCGCGGCCTTCGCTGTCGATGATCGCGATCTCGCCCGAACGCGACAGCGCCAGGCGGCGGCCGCGCTGGTCGACGATCGTCGCCATGTCGCGATATTCGATCGTACCGTCCGAAATCGCCTCGACGTTCGACTGTTCGTTGACCTGCGCCGCCCCGCCAATGTGGAAGGTGCGCATGGTCAGCTGGGTGCCGGGTTCGCCGATCGACTGCGCAGCGATAACCCCCACCGCTTCGCCGATATTGACCGGCGTGCCGCGGGCCAGGTCGCGGCCATAGCATTTGCCGCAAACGCCCAGCGTCGCTTCGCAAACGAGCGGCGAGCGAATCTTGACCGACTGGACCTCGGCCTCTTCGATCCGCTGCGTTGTCGCTTCGTCAAGCAAGGTGCCGACGGGCGCGATGACATTGCCGTCCTTGTCGACGACGTCTTCCAGCGTCGTGCGACCGAGGATGCGCTCGCCGAGCGAGGCGATCGTCGAGCCGCCCTGGATGATCGCGCGCATTTCCATGCCGCGGGTGGTGCCGCAATCTTCCTCGATCACGACGCAATCCTGCGACACGTCGACCAGACGGCGGGTCAGATAACCCGAGTTTGCCGTCTTGAGCGCCGTATCGGCCAGACCCTTGCGCGCACCGTGGGTCGAGTTGAAATACTCGAGAACGGTCAGGCCTTCCTTGAAGTTCGAGATGATCGGCGTTTCGATGATCTCGCCCGACGGCTTGGCCATCAGGCCGCGCATGCCGGCGAGCTGCTTCATCTGTGCCTGCGAGCCGCGGGCACCCGAATGCGCCATCATATAGATGGAGTTGATCGGGGCCAGACGGCCGTCGGGCAGCTTCGGCGTAGCGCGGATTTCGTCCATCATCGCGTTCGCGACCTTGTCGCCGCACTGCGACCAGGCATCGATCGCCTTGTTATATTTTTCCTGCTGCGTGATCAGGCCGTCCTGATACTGCTGCTCGAAATCCTTCACCAGCGAGCGGGTTTCGTCGACCAGCTGCTCCTTCGAAGCCGGAATGATCATGTCGTCCTTGCCGAACGAGATGCCCGCCTTGAAAGCATGACGGAAACCCAGCGCCATGATGGCGTCGGCGAACAGCACCGTCTCCTTCTGGCCGGTATGGCGATAGACCTGGTCGATCACGTCGCCGATTTCCTTCTTGGTCAGAAGGCGGTTGACGACGTCAAAGGGCACAGTGTGCGACTTCGGCAGGCATTCGCCGATCAGCATACGGCCCGGCGTGGTTTCAAAGCGCTTCAGATATTCATTGCCCTTCTCGTCGGTCTGCGGAACGCGGCTGATGATTTTCGAGTGCAGCGTGACCGCGCCGATATGCAGCGCCTGATGGACTTCGGCCATATCGGCGAGCAACATGCCTTCGCCCGGCTCGCCTTCGCGCTCCAGCGAGAGATAATAGAGGCCGAGAACCATGTCCTGCGACGGCACGATGATCGGCTTGCCGTTTGCGGGGCTGAGGATGTTGTTGGTCGACATCATCAGCACGCGCGCTTCCAGCTGGGCTTCCAGCGAGAGCGGGACGTGGACCGCCATCTGGTCGCCGTCGAAGTCGGCGTTGAACGCGGCGCAGACCAGCGGGTGCAGCTGGATCGCCTTGCCCTCGATCAGCACCGGCTCGAACGCCTGGATGCCGAGGCGGTGGAGCGTCGGGGCACGGTTCAGGAGGACCGGGTGCTCGCGAATAACCTCGTCGAGGATGTCCCAGACTTCCTTGCGCTCCTTCTCGACCCACTTCTTCGCCTGCTTGAGGGTCATCGACAGACCCTTGGCGTCGAGGCGCGCATAGATGAACGGCTTGAAAAGCTCGAGCGCCATCTTCTTGGGCAGGCCGCACTGGTGCAGCTTGAGTTCGGGACCGGTGACGATCACCGAACGGCCCGAATAGTCGACGCGCTTGCCGAGCAGGTTCTGGCGGAAGCGGCCCTGCTTGCCCTTGAGCATGTCGGACAGCGACTTCAGCGGACGCTTGTTGGCGCCGGTGATCGTGCGACCGCGGCGGCCGTTGTCGAACAGCGCGTCGACGGCTTCCTGCAACATGCGCTTCTCGTTGCGGACGATGATGTCCGGCGCACGCAGTTCCATCAGGCGCTTCAGACGGTTGTTGCGGTTGATGACGCGGCGATAGAGGTCGTTGAGGTCCGACGTCGCGAAGCGGCCGCCGTCGAGCGGCACCAGCGGGCGCAGTTCGGGCGGGATGACCGGAACGACCTCCAGGATCATCCATTCGGGGCGGTTGCCCGATTCGATGAAGGATTCCACGACTTTCAGGCGCTTGATGATCTTCTTGGGCTTGAGCTCCGACTTGGTCGTCGCCAGCTCTTCCATCAGGTCGGTGCGTTCCTGCTCGAGGTCGAGATTTTCGAGCAGAGTGCGGATCGCCTCGGCGCCGATACCGGCCGAAAAAGCATCTTCGCCATACTCGTCCTGCGCGTCGAGCAGTTCGTCTTCGGTCAGCAGCTGGAACTTCTCGAGCGGGGTCAGGCCGGGCTCAAGGACGATATAGGCTTCGAAATAGAGGACGCGCTCGAGCTGCTTGAGCTGCATGTCGAGCAGCAGGCCGATGCGCGACGGCAGCGACTTCAGGAACCAGATGTGCGCGACGGGTGCGGCAAGCTCGATATGGCCCATGCGCTCGCGGCGCACTTTCGTGACCGTGACTTCGACACCGCATTTTTCGCAGACGATGCCCTTGTATTTCATACGCTTGTACTTGCCGCACAGGCATTCATAATCCTTGATCGGACCGAAAATGCGCGCGCAGAACAGCCCGTCACGTTCAGGCTTGAACGTGCGGTAGTTGATCGTTTCGGGCTTCTTGATCTCGCCAAACGACCACGAGCGGATGCGCTCGGGGCTCGCGATGCCGATCTTGATCATGTCGAAGGTTTCGGGCTTCGCGACCGGGTTCATGAAGTTGGTAAGCTGGTTCATTTGTCTGCTCCATCTTCCCCTCTCGCGCCGGGGCGAGAGGGGTGAGGAAAAATCTTATTCGGCGGCTTCGGGAAGGGCTTCGGGACCTTCGTCGGGATCTTCTTCCGCATAGGAAGACAGTTCGACGTTGAGGCCCAGCGAGCGCATTTCCTTGACGAGCACGTTGAAGCTTTCGGGAATGCCGGCCTCGAACGTATCGTCGCCCTTGACGATCGCTTCGTAAACCTTGGTGCGGCCGATCACGTCGTCGGACTTCACCGTCAGCATTTCCTGGAGCGTGTATGCCGCGCCATAGGCTTGCAGCGCCCACACTTCCATTTCACCGAAGCGCTGGCCGCCGAACTGCGCCTTACCGCCCAGCGGCTGCTGGGTGACGAGGCTGTACGGCCCGATCGAACGCGCGTGGATCTTGTCGTCGACAAGGTGATGGAGCTTCAGCATATAGATGTAGCCCACGGTCACCTTGCGGTCGAACTTGTCGCCGGTGCGGCCGTCATACAGGTCCGACTGACCCGATTCATCAAGTCCCGCCAGCGTCAGCATGTTCGACACATCGGCTTCCTTCGCGCCGTCGAACACCGGCGTCGCGAAGGGCACGCCGACCTTCAGGTTCGACGCCAGCTCGATAATGCCTTCGGCATCGCGCGAACGGATGTCTTCGACATATTCAGCGCCATAAACATGCTCCAGCTTTTCGCGCACCGCCTCGGGCATTTCGCCACCCGTCGCATCGGGATTGGCGTCGCGCCATTCCTCCAGCGCCCTCGTGACCTGTTGCCCCAGCCCGCGCGACGCCCAGCCAAGATGTGTTTCGAGGATCTGTCCGACATTCATGCGCGACGGCACGCCCAGCGGATTCAGCACGATATCGACCGGCGTGCCGTCCTCGAGGAACGGCATGTCCTCGACGGGCAGGATGCGGCTGATGACGCCCTTGTTGCCGTGACGACCGGCCATCTTGTCGCCCGGTTGCAGCTTGCGCTTCACCGCGACGAAGACCTTGACCATCTTGAGCACGCCGGGGGCGAGTTCGTCGCCGCGCTGCAGCTTTTCGACGCGATCTTCATATTTCGCGTTGATCCGCTTGATCGCATCGTCATACTGCGCCTTGATCGCTTCCAGCGCGGTCTGCGCCTTGTCGTCGACCACCGCGAGCTTCCACCAGTCGGCACGGTCGAGTCCGACCAGCATCTCTTCGGTGACGATGTCACCCTTTTTCAACCCCTTCGGCACGGCGCTGGTCGCCTGACCGACCAGCAGGTCCTTGAGGCTGGAGAAGGTCGCGCGGTTGAGGATCGCGCGCTCGTCGTCGGCGTCCTGCTTCAGGCGCTCGATTTCCTCGCGTTCGATCGCGATCGCGCGCTCGTCCTTGTCGATGCCGTGACGGTTGAAGACGCGGACTTCGACGACCGTGCCCGACACGCCGGGCGGCAGGCGGAGCGAGGTGTCGCGCACGTCGCTGGCCTTTTCGCCGAAAATCGCGCGCAGCAGCTTTTCTTCCGGCGTCATCGGCGATTCACCCTTCGGGGTGATCTTGCCGGCCAGGATGTCGCCGGGGCCGACCTCGGCGCCGATATAGACGATGCCCGCTTCGTCGAGGTTGCGCAGCGCTTCCTCGCCGACGTTCGGAATGTCGCGCGTGATGTCTTCGGGGCCAAGGCGCGTGTCGCGCGCGGTGACCTCAAACTCCTCGATGTGGATCGAGGTGAAGACGTCGTCCTTCACGATGCGTTCGGAAATGAGGATCGAGTCCTCATAATTGTAGCCGTTCCACGGCATGAAGGCGACGAGCACATTCTTGCCGAGCGCCAGTTCGCCAAGCTCGGTCGACGGGCCGTCGGCGATGATATCGCCGGCGCGGACCACGTCGCCCACCTTCACCAGCGGACGCTGGTTGATGCAGGTGTTCTGGTTCGACCGCTGGAACTTCTGCAGGCGATAGATGTCGACGCCCGACTTGCCGGGTTCGACCATGTCGGTCGCACGGATCACGATACGCGTCGCGTCGACCTGGTCGATCACGCCGCCGCGGCGCGCCGCGATCGCGGCGCCCGAGTCGCGGGCAACGGTTTCTTCCATGCCCGTGCCGACGACCGGCGCCTCGGCGCGGAGCAAAGGCACCGCCTGACGCTGCATGTTCGACCCCATCAGCGCGCGGTTGGCGTCATCGTTTTCGAGGAACGGAATCAGCGACGCGGCAACCGAAACGAGCTGCTTCGGCGACACGTCCATCAGCGTGATCTGCTCGCGCGGCGCCATCAGGAACTCGCCTGCTTCGCGCGCGGAAATCAGTTCGTCGATGAAGCTGCCGTCGGGATTCAGATCAGCGTTCGCCTGCGCAACCGTGTGCTTCGATTCCTCCATCGCCGAGAGGTAAACGACCTCGTTCGTCACCTTGCCGTCGACGACGCGGCGGTATGGCGTTTCGATGAAGCCATATTTGTTGACGCGCGCAAAGGTCGCGAGGCTGTTGATCAGACCGATGTTCGGGCCTTCGGGCGTTTCAATCGGGCAGATGCGGCCATAGTGGGTCGGATGAACGTCGCGGACTTCAAAGCCCGCACGCTCACGCGTCAGACCACCCGGCCCAAGCGCCGACACGCGGCGCTTGTGGGTGACTTCCGACAAGGGATTGGTCTGGTCCATGAACTGCGAAAGCTGCGACGAGCCGAAGAATTCGCGCACCGCGGCGACCGCGGGCTTCGCGTTGATCAGGTCATTCGGCATCACCGTCGACACGTCGACCGAGCTCATGCGCTCCTTGACCGCGCGCTCCATGCGCAGCAGGCCGACGCGATACTGGTTTTCGAGCAGCTCGCCGACCGAACGGACGCGGCGGTTGCCCAGATTGTCGATGTCGTCGATTTCGCCCTTGCCGTCTTTCAGGTTCACCAGCTCCTTGACCACGGCGAGAATGTCCTCGCTGCGCAGCGTGGTGACCGTGTCCTCGGCATCGAGGCCCAGGCGCATGTTGAGCTTGACGCGGCCGACAGCCGACAGATCGTAACGCTCGGGGTCGAAGAACAGGCCTGCGAACAGCGCTTCCGCGGTTTCGCGCGTCGGCGGTTCACCAGGGCGCATGACGCGGTAGATGTCCGACAGCGCCTGGTCGCGATCCTCGGCCTTGTCGGCCTTCAGCGTGTTGCGAATCCACGGGCCGGTGTTGTTGTGGTCGATGTCGAGCAGAACCAGCTTGTCGATACCCGCGGCGTCGAGCTTCTCCAGATTCTCGGCCGACACTTCGTCGCCGGCCTCGATGTAAATCTCGCCGGTCGATTCGTTGATGAGGTCGTAAGCCGAATAGCGGCCGAAGATTTCCTCGGTCGGGATCAGCAGCGTGTCGAGACCGTCCTTCGCCGCCTTGTTGGCAAGGCGCGGGCTGATCTTGTGCCCGGCGGCAAAGACGACTTCGCCGGTCTTGGCGTCCACGACGTCGAACGCGGGCTTCGAACCGCGCCAGTTTTCGACCATGAACGGTACTTTCCAGCCATTCTCGGCGCGCTCGAAGACGAGGCGGTCATAGAAATGGTTGAGAATCTCCTCGCCCGTCATGCCCAGCGCATAGAGCAGGCTGGTGACCGGCAGCTTGCGCTTGCGGTCGATACGGACATTGACAATGTCCTTGGCGTCGAACTCGAAATCGAGCCACGAACCGCGGTACGGGATCACGCGCGCGGCGAAAAGGAACTTGCCCGACGAATGGGTCTTGCCGCGGTCATGGTCGAAGAGCACACCCGGCGAACGGTGCATCTGCGACACGATGACGCGCTCGGTGCCGTTGACGAAGAAGGTGCCGTTCTCGGTCATGAGCGGCATGTCGCCCATGTAAACGTCCTGTTCCTTGATATCGAGGACGCTGCGCGTGTCGGTTTCGCTGTCGACTTCAAAGACGATCAGGCGCAGCGTTACCTTCATCGGCGCCGCATAGGTGATGCCGCGCTGACGGCATTCCTCGACGTCATATTTGGGCGCTTCAAGTTCGTAATGAACGAAGTCGAGCTCGGCGGTGCCGGCGAAATCGCGGATCGGAAAAACGCTGCGCAGCGTCTTTTCAAGACCCGAAACATAACCGATCGAGGGGTCCGAGCGCAGGAACTGCTCATAGGATTCGCGCTGCACCTCAATCAGGTTGGGCATTTCCACCGCTTCGTGGATATTGCCGAACAGCTTGCGGATTCGCTTGGTCGCGGTTGCTTCGAGGGCCTGGCCCACCGACTTCGCCTTGGTCGCCATAAGTGATTGTCTCGCCTTGATAAAATAACTCGCGGACGCGATAGAGACGCAAAAAGGCCGCAGGCAACCGTTGCCGGTTTACCGCAGCTTCTTGACGCATCTCGAAATCCCCGCCGCCCTATCCGTACAGCCTGCCGCGCAAAGTCAGGCCCTATCTCGGACGATGGGGAGTGACCGGCATATAGGATTTGACACACGCCGAGTCAACGCCGCGCCCCCTTGCACTCCTCCAGCAAATGCGTCACAACTTTACGTGAACGTAAAGGTAAAGCCCCAGCGAGAGGATATTTCCCCATGACCGACCTGCCCGCTTTCGACACGATCAGGCTCGACTTCGCCGATGCCGTCGCGACGATCACGCTCAACCGCCCCGACCGGCTCAATTCGATGCCGCCGGAAATGGCCGACGAGATCCGCGCCGCGCTCGATCACCTGCCCGCCCTCGGCGCGCGCGCGCTGCTCATCACGGGCGAAGGTCGCGGCTTTTGTTCGGGCGCCGACCTCGCGGGCGACCGTTCGGGCGGCGCCGTCGGCGGTGGCGCACGCAGCCGCAATGCGCTGCGCGGCCATTACAACCCGATGTTGCTCGCGCTTGCCAACCTCGACATTCCCGTCGTCGTCGCGGTCAATGGCCCGGCGGCGGGCGTCGGGTGCAGTTTCGCGCTGTCGGGCGATTTCACCATCGCGGGCAAGAGCGCCTATTTCCTCCAGGCATTCGTGAACATCGGCCTTGTCCCCGATGGCGGTTCGTCGTGGCTGCTGCCGCGCCTGGTCGGTGTGCCGCGGGCGTTGCAGATGATGATGCTGGGCGAAAAGATCGGCGCCGATCAGGCCGCCGACTGGGGCATGATCTACAAATGCGTCGACGATGCCGCGTTGATGGCCGAGGCCAAGACGCTGGCCGCACGCCTCGCCAATGGTCCGACGATCGCACTCGGCACGATGCGCAAGCTGTTGCGCGATGGACTGTCGCAGGATTTCGCGACCACGCTCGACGCCGAAGCCAGGGGCCAGTTCATCGCGGGCGACAGCGCCGACGCGATGGAGGGCATCATGGCCTTTCAGCAGAAGCGCAAGACCGAGTTCAGAGGGAAATAGCCCCGCACCGCCCGATCCCGTTCGTGTCGGGCGAAGTCGAGACACCCCGAAGGCAAGCGCAAAGCCGATTGGCATCTCGACCTCGCTCGATGCGCTCGATGCGAGCAGGTTCCTGTTGCCGCACTTTACCTGAACTACTCCGCCGCTTCCGCGGTCATCACCTTCTTGTAGATGCTGCTTTTCGGATAGGAGCAGATCCGCATCACCATCGGCTCGAAGAACTCGAGCGGCTCGCTGTCGTAATCGGGGTCGAACGCCGGCGCGTCATATTTCTCGCAGAACTCGGCGCACGCATCGTAATAAGGGCTATCCTTGAACTGGTCGCGCATGTCGCGGTCGAGCCCGAGATAGTGGAAGAAATAATGGCCCTGGAAGATGCCGTGGTGCTGGACGATCCACAGATTTTCCTCGGTCAGAAAGGGCTTCAGGATCGCCGCCGCGACGTCGGGGTGATTGAACGCGCCCAGCGTGTCGCCGATATCGTGGAGCAGCGCCATCACGACATATTCCTCGTCGCGGCCGTCCCGATGCGCGCGCGTCGCGGTTTGCAGACAATGTTCCAGCCGGTCCACCGGAAAGCCGCCATAATCGCCGCCGAGCAGCTTCAGATGGTCGAGAATGCGTCTGCCATTCTGCGGCGCAAAGGCTTTCTGCTCGCGCGCGATGATGTCCCAGTCTTCCTGCGTCCCGTCGATCATCGAGCGGAAACGCGCATGGTCACGCGTGATATCGGTCATGGCAGCCTCTCCTTGTTGGCCGCCAGTCTACGTTATTCGTTTCGGTTTGCAACGCTATGCAAAGCGCATCACTCGGGCGCGTAGGTCACACCATATTTCAGAGCCTCGTCGAGCGTCAGGCACCGGCGCGTCGACTTGTTTTCCCCGGTCGCAACCGCTTGCTGGCGATACATGATCTCGGTCAGCAATTTTCGCGAGATTCCCATACGGATCAGGAAATCATTATCCTCGCTGGCGAGCAGCGCCGAATCCTGTTCGATGTCGCCGATCAGTTCGCGCGTCGCATCGGTGCCGAGCGCGACGCTCATGTCGATCGCCGCCCGATCGCCTGTCCGCGTGAACATATGAACCATGAAGACGCCACCGGGATCGATCACGCGTGGCTGCCCGCCCATGAACACGAAATTGCACGCGCTGAAACAGGCCCAACCGCTCGGAATACGCGTCGTCAGCCCCATGTTCGACCGGATTATTCGCCCCGCGGCATTGCCGGCGCGCGCATCGCCGCCAGGCGAGCGTAGCCAGATTTCGCCCACATCGGGGTTTGCCTTGAGCGCGGCAGCCAGACGGTCGGGCAGGCCGGGATCGACGCGCCCCTCTGCCAGCATCACCTTGATGCCGCCGCGCTTCTCGATCGTCAGCGTCATCGTCGGGTTGTTCGACCAATTGGGATTCAGCGGACATGTCGGATTGACCGGATCCATCCCGGTCGCCCCGGTCAACCCCCCGATAGCCAGAACCGCAAAGCCCAGGCGTGCCGCCTTACGCTGCCAGGACATAGCGCGACTCGCCCGGCCCCTTGCACATCCGTTTGGTGACGCGCGTTTCCTCGCCCTCGACAATGATGAAGTCGTTGACGTTCATGCATTTGCGCCCGCCGCGCTCGTCGTTGATCGACGCCACGGTCGACGATCCGCTGACATTGGGACGGGTTTCGCTCGTCCAGTTGGCGGTCGCGCCGACCTCTTCGCCGCGCGTGACTTCCTCGGTCGCCGCCGCGGCCTGAACCTGCTCGGCGGGATCAAGACGGCAGGCGATGGCATCGGTCAGCGTCCCGCTCACCTCCGCGATCGGGACATAAGAATAGACCCCCGCCTTGCTCGCCGCGTCGCCGACGGCATCGCTGATGACATTGCCCAGGATGTTGCGTCCGATGCTGCTGCCCTTCTTGCCTTTGGGACAACCGCCATTGTCGTTTTCGCTCGGCGCGGGCGCCGGCGTGGTCACCTTGCGCAGCAGGCTGCCGAATTGCGCCTCTGCCGGAGTGATCGCGAGAAGGCAGGTCGCAAATACCGCAGGGGTCGCCAGGATTTTACGCATGATCTGTTTCACCTGTTCCGCGCCCGCAACCGGGCAGTCGTGCGACCCTTTTATCGCCGAAGCATGCCACCCGCTGTGATTTTCATCAACCGTGCAACTTATCTCATCCTGACAGGTTGAATTAAGGCGGATTATGTCACACTAAGCCGCCATGCTCTCGCAGAAGACCCGCTATACGATCCGCGCGTTCCAGCATCTTGCCGACCATTGGGGCAGGGGGCAGGTCCAGCTTGCGGACATCGCCGAGGCGCAGAATATCCCGCCCAAGTTCCTGACCGTCATCCTGTCCGAAATGGCGCGCGAGGGGCTGTTGATTTCGCAGCGCGGCCGCGACGGAGGTTATCAGCTTGCGCTGCCTCCCGTCGACATCAGCTATGGCGACCTCGTCCGCCTGACGCGCGGGTCGCTGGCGCTCGTCCCCTGCGCCGCACGCAACGCGCACGAACATTGCAAGAATTGCCTGCCCGAAGCCGAATGCCGACTCCGCAGCCTGATGTTGAAGGTGCGCGACGAGACCGCATCGATCCTCGACCGCATCACGCTGGCCGACCCGATCGAACTCGAACCCGTTTTCGAGACCGAAGCAGCGGCCTGAAAGCCTCCACTCGCCGCATAGCAAAAGGCCCGCGATCGCGGGCCTTTCCAGAAAAATGGTGGAGCCTAGCGGGATCGAACCGCTGACCTCCTGCATGCCATGCAGGCGCTCTCCCAGCTGAGCTAAGGCCCCGTGTCATTTCGTCGCGGCCTGGGCGGCGCGACCGGGACGCCGCCTTTAGCAGCGCCGCCGGGCGATGCAAGAGGCGAAATCATCTTTCAACGAAGTTTTTGCCGCCGCAAAAAGGCGATCAGCTTTCGTCGTCTTCATCATCGCCGGTCGCAACGCCCAGATCGTCGTCGCCGCCAAGATCGACGTCATTGTCGGGCGAATCGCTGTCCTCGTCAACATCGACATCCAGATCCAGATCCTCGTCGGCCGCCACATCGTCCTTGGCGATCTTGCCCGGCTTCTCGGCTTCCTCGAACGGCATCGGCTGCTTTGATTTCAGCACCGATTCCGGAATCCACGAATAGCCGCAGTTGATGCAGCTGACCGGATCATCCTTGGTCAAATCATAGAATCGCGTGGCGCATTTCGGGCAGCTGCGTTTCGTGCCCCATTCAGCCTTGATCATAAAAGCCTCATAATCCTTTGGAAACAGGATAAAAATATCGGAAGAACGACGACGCCTGAATAGCTATCCGTCAAATCGGCGTGCGCCTTGCCAGATTGCAAGGCCGCTGTCAAAAGCCGCACGCGATGACCGACCAAACCGCCACACCGCGCAGCTTTTCTGCCTCCGTTCCGTTGAAGGGCAGGATCGCCATTCCGGGCGACAAGAGCATCTCGCACCGATCGCTGATGCTGTCGGCGCTGGCCGTCGGCGAAAGCCGCGTCGCCGGCCTGCTCGAAGGGCATGATGTCCTCGCGACCGCCGCCGCGATGCGCGCCATGGGGGCCGATATCGCGCGCCGCGACGACGGCGAATGGCGCATCCACGGCGTCGGCGTCGGCGGCTTGCTCCAGCCGCGGGGCGCGCTCGACATGGGGAACAGCGGCACGTCGACACGTCTGCTGATGGGGCTCGTCGCGAGCCACCCGATCACCGCCACTTTCGTCGGCGACGCCAGCCTGTCGGGTCGCCCGATGGGGCGCGTCATCGATCCGCTGACCCAGATGGGCGCCGACATCAGCGCCTCGCCGGGCGCCAGGGGGGCAAAAACTCTGCCGCTGATGGTCCGCGGCCTCGCGCCCGCCATTCCCCTCTCCTACCGCCTGCCGATGGCGTCGGCGCAGGTGAAGAGCGCGATCCTTCTCGCCGGACTCAATACGCCCGGCGTCACCGAAGTCATCGAGCCGGTGCCCACGCGCGACCACAGCGAGCGGATGCTCGGCGCCTTTGGCGCCGATCTGACCGTCGACATCGACGCGGGCGGCACGCGCCATATCCGTATCCGCGGCGAAGCCGATCTCAAGCCGCAGGCGATCATCGTCCCCGGTGATCCCTCCTCGGCCGCCTTCTTTATCGTTGCGGCGCTCATCGTGCCCGGTTCGGACGTCACCATCGCCAACGTCGGTCTCAATCCGACGCGCGCCGGGCTGGTCGAGGTTCTGAAGGCGATGGGCGGCGACATCGAACTGCTCGACCGGCGCGAAATCGGCGGCGAACCCGTCGCCGACCTGCGCGTGCGCCACAGCGTGCTCAAAGGCATCGAGGTCGACCCGGCGGTTGCGCCGAGCATGATCGATGAGTTTCCAGTCCTCTTCGTTGCCGCGACGCTCGCCGAAGGCCGCACGGTGACCACGGGGCTCGATGAACTGCGCGTCAAGGAAAGCGACCGCCTTGCCGTCATGGCGACCGGGCTCAAGGCCATCGGCGCGCGTGTCGAGGAAAGCCAAGACGGCCTTGTCATTGATGGCACCGGCGGCGATCCGCTAGCCGGCGGCGCGACCATCGCCGGCCATCTCGATCATCGCATCTGCATGAGCTTCGCAATCGCGGGGCTTGTCAGCAAGGCGCCGGTGACGGTCGACGACATCGCCCCCGTCGCAACGAGCTTCCCCAATTTCGAGGCATTGCTTGCGGGTTTGCAACAATGATCATCGCCATCGATGGCCCCACCGCATCGGGCAAGGGCACGCTTGCTCGCCAGCTCGCAGACCATTTCGGCCTGCCGGTACTCGACACCGGCCTCCTGTATCGCGCCGTCGGCTATCAGACGCAGCTCAACCACGGTGATCCGGACAGGGCCGCCGACGCCGTCGCGGCCTGCGACTTCCCCGACAGCCTGCTCGACGACCCCGCGCTCCGCTATGAATCGACGGGCGGTCTCGCCAGCCGCGTTTCGGTGCATCCCGCGGTTCGCGCCGCGCTGTTCCAGCGTCAGGTCGATTTCGCGAACCAGCCGGGTGGCGCGGTGCTCGACGGGCGCGATATCGGCACCGTGATCGCGCCGCACGCCGACGCCAAGATATTCGTGACCGCGACTCCCGAAGAGCGCGCGCGGCGGCGTCACGCCGAAATGCGCGGCCGCGGAATCGACGTCACCTATGATGCGGTGCTCGCCGATATCCACGCCCGCGACGCGCGCGATACGGCGCGCGCCGACGCCCCGCTGCGCCGCGCGGCCGACGCGATGCTGCTCGACAATACGAACATCGACCGCGAGGCTGCGCTGGCGGCGGCAATCGCCTTTGTCGAACGCCGCCTGCGCGAACGTCGCTGACCGCCTTTTGCCTTGCTTTCGCGCAGGCTCGCGCCTATGGGCATCGCGTCCGACAGGCGCCTTGCCGGTCGCGGCATGGACGAACCGCCACTCGTTTCGAGTGTCGGGCGCGGCGGGATCGGCTCGTCGCGCCCCTTTTGCTTTGCCCATGTCCCGATCGAACCATGCGCCTCGACGATGTCCTGCTCCGCATCCGGCGGGCAGGACGGATCGGCCACAAGACCAGCGGAACCAACCGCTTGGCCGGAACAATGAAGTAAGGAAGACATTCTATGGCCTCTACGGCTTTTCCGACGCGCGACGATTTCGCCGCGATGCTCGACGAATCGCTGGGCGGCGCCGACGGCGGCTTTGAAGGCCGTGTCGTCAAGGGCACCGTGACCGCGATTGAAAATGACCTGGCAGTGATCGACATTGGCCTGAAGAGCGAAGGGCGCGTGCCGCTTCGCGAATTCGCGATGCCGGGCCAGAAGGCTGACCTCAAGGTCGGCGACGAAGTCGAAGTTTATGTCGACCGCGTCGAAAACGCCAATGGCGAGACCATGTTGTCGCGCGACCGCGCTCGCCGCGAAGCCGCGTGGGACCGCCTTGAGGAAGAGTTCAACAAGGAAGCGCGCGTCGAAGGCGTCATCTTCGGCCGCGTCAAGGGCGGCTTCACCGTCGACCTCGGCGGCGCCGTGGCCTTCCTGCCGGGCAGCCAGGTCGACATCCGCCCTGTTCGTGACGTCGGCCCGCTCATGGACCTGCCGCAGCCCTTCCAGATCCTCAAGATGGATCGCCGCCGCGGCAACATCGTCGTCTCGCGCCGCGCGATCCTCGAAGAAACGCGCGCCGAACAGCGTTCGGGCCTGATCCAGAACCTCGAAGAAGGCCAGATCATCGAAGGCGCGGTCAAGAATATCACCGACTATGGCGCCTTTGTCGACCTTGGCGGCATCGACGGCCTGCTTCATGTCACCGACATGAGCTACAAGCGCGTCAACCACCCGAGCGAAATCATCAATATCGGCGATACGGTCAAGGTGCAGATCATCCGCATCAACCGTGACACACAGCGTATCAGCCTGGGCATGAAGCAGCTTGAAAGCGATCCGTGGGAAGGCGTCGCCGCCAAATATCCCGTCGGCGCGAAGCTGTCGGGCACCGTCACCAACATTACCGATTACGGCGCGTTCGTCGAACTCGAACCCGGCATCGAGGGCCTCGTCCACGTCAGCGAAATGTCGTGGGTCAAGAAGAATGTCCATCCCGGCAAGATCGTTTCGACGAGCCAGGAAGTCGAGGTCATCGTGCTCGAAGTCGACAGCGACAAGCGTCGCATCAGCCTCGGGCTCAAACAGGCGCAGTCGAACCCCTGGGGCGCCTTCGCCGAGGCGCACCCGGTCGGCTCGATCGTCGAAGGCGAAGTCAAGAATGCGACCGAATTCGGTCTGTTCATCGGTCTTCCGGGCGACGTTGACGGCATGGTCCACATGTCGGACATCGCGTGGGGCATCTCGGGCGAGGAGGCGCTGCACCTCCACCGCAAGGGCGAGACGGTGCAGGTCGTCGTCCTCGACGTCGATGTCGAGAAGGAACGCATCAGTCTCGGTATCAAGCAGCTCGAAAAGGGTGCGCCCGCCGTCGGCGGCGGCATGGCCGCTGCGGGTTCGCTGAAGAAGAACGATGTTGTCACCGTCTCGGTCCTCGAAGTGCGTGACAACGGCCTTGAAGTACAGGCCGGCGAAAGCGGCGTCACGGGCTTTATCAAGCGCGCCGATCTTGGCCGCGACCGCGACGAACAGCGTCCCGAGCGTTATCAGGTCGGTCAGAAGTTCGACGCGATGGTTGTCGGCTTCGATCGCTCGAAAAAGCCGAACTTCTCGGTCAAGGCGATGCAGATCGCCGAAGAGAAGGAAGCGGTTGCGCAATATGGTTCGTCGGATTCGGGTGCGTCGCTCGGCGACATCCTCGGCGAAGCGCTAAAGGCGGGCAAGAAGGACTGATAATTTCACCCTCTCGCCGCGAGGCAATGGAAATGGCCCGCAGAGTGTCCCTCTGCGGGCCTTTTTCTTTCAGTGATATATTTTGACCAAACAGTGATTCATGATACCCTGTCCGCACGTTGGGAGGGGTCTCACGTACAATCGACGGCAACGATCGATGCGTCTGCATTTGCGGGCGAAGCGTGGCTATGCGAGATAGGGGAAGCACATGATCCGGTCAGAACTGGTTCAGAAGATCGCGAACGAAAACAGCGATTTGCGGGTCGAAGAGGTCGAACGCATTGTCGACACTTTTTTCGATTCCATCGTCGATCAGCTCGCGACGGGGGGCCGCGTCGAACTGCGCGGCTTTGGCGCTTTCTCGACCCGCGCGCGCGAGTCGCGCACCGGTCGCAATCCGCGCACCGGCGCCGCGGTCGAGGTGAAGGCCAAGAAAGTGCCCTATTTCAAACCCGGAAAGGAAATGCGCGAGCGGCTGAACAGCTGAGCGCTATCCCAAACATCGTCATTGCGAGCGCAGCGAAGCAATCTCCAGCTATCGAACCGGAGATTGCTTCGCTGCGCTCGCAATGACGCTATCGAAACCTCAATTCTTGAGCCGGTAGCCAGTCCGGAACATCCAGAAGATAACCGCCAGGCACAGCGTGAAGAAAAGCGCCACCGCTCCCATGCTCACCTCGATCGCGACGTCGCCCTGGCCGAAAAAGGTCCAGCGAAAGCCGCTGATCAGATAGACGACGGGGTTGAACAGCGTCACCGTCCGCCACGCGGCGGGCAGCATGTCGAGCGAATAAAAGGCACCGCCGAGAAAGGTCAGCGGATAGACAATGAGCAGCGGGATCACCTGCAACTGCTCGAAACTTTGCGCCCACACGCCGATGATGAAGCCAAAGAGGCAGAAGGTCACCGCCATCAGGATCATGAAGAGGATCATGAGCAGCGGATGGGCGACCTGAACATCGACGAACAGGTGCGCCGTAGCGAATATGATCGATCCGATGATCACCGATTTGGTCGCCGCCGCGCCGACATAGGCGATCACCGTTTCAAGCGGCGACAGCGGCGCCGACAGCATTTCATAGATCGTGCCCGTCCATTTGGGCATATAGATGCCGAAGGAGGCGTTGCTGATGCTTTCGGTGAACATCGTCAGCATCATCAGCCCCGGCACGATGAAGGCACCATAGGGCACCCCGCCGACCTCCGCCATGCGGCCGCCGATCGCCGAACCGAAAACGACGAAATAGAGCGCCGTCGTGATGACGGGCAGCATCAGGCTGGTCCAGAAGGTGCGCCCGAAGCGCGCCATTTCGAACAGATAGATGGCGCGGATGCCGCGAAGGTTGGAAATCATGCGGTCGCCTCCCTCGCGCCCTTATCCTCTCGCACCAGCCCGACGAAAATATCCTCGAGCGAGCTTTGCTTTGTATGCAGGTCCTTGAAACCGACGCCGATGTCGGACATCCGGCGGAGCAGCGAGGGTACGCCCGTCGCTTCGGCCTGACTGTCGAACTCGTAGACAAGTTCGTGCCCGTCGCCCGCCAGTTCGAGCTTCCAGTCCGCCAGTTCGGGCGGCACGGCGTCCAGCGGCTCGGCAAGATTGAGCGTCAGCGTCTTGCGGCCGAGTTTCTTGATCAGCGCATGTTTTTCCTCGACGAGGATGATCTGTCCCTTGCTGATGACGCCGACGCGGTCGGCCATTTCTTCGGCCTCCTCGATATAATGCGTCGTCAGGATGATCGTCACGCCGCGCTCGCGAAGCCCATGCACCATCGCCCACATGTCGCGGCGCAGCTCGACATCGACCCCCGCGGTCGGTTCGTCGAGGAACAGGATTTCGGGTTCGTGACTCAGCGCCTTGGCGATCATCACGCGGCGCTTCATGCCGCCCGACAGTTCCATGATCTTGCTGTTCCGCTTGTCCCACAGCGACAGGTCGCGGAGCAATTGTTCGATATAGGCGGGGTTTTTGGGCTTGCCGAACAGCCCGCGCGAAAAGCTGACCGTCGCGAGCACGGTTTCAAAGGCGTCGGTGTGCAGTTCCTGCGGCACCAGCCCGATCATCGACCGCGCGGCGCGATAATCGCGGGCATGGTCATGCCCCCCGACCAGCACAGTTCCCGAGCTGGCCGTGACGATTCCACACACGATGCTGATCAGCGTCGTCTTGCCCGCGCCATTGGGGCCGAGCAGCGCGAAAATTTCGCCCTTGTTGATTTCGAGATCGACATTGCTGAGTGCTATGTGACCGCTTTTATAGGTTTTTCCGAGGCCGGAGAGCTGGAGAACGGCTGTCATGGCAGGCGGTCTAGCCGACGCGGCGCCCAGCGCAAAGCGCGAAACTTGCTTGACCTCCCCCGGTCGGTCGGCTTGACCGGCACCGCGCGTGCGGACGTGGCGAAATCGGTAGACGCAGCAGACTTAAAATCTGCCGACCCTGGTGTCATGCGGGTTCAAGTCCCGCCGTCCGCACCACAACATCCCGGCCATCGAGGCCGAATCATCTCCGAATCAGCGCCTTGGCTTTCGCGCGCAGACCCAGGCGATCGAGCAGATATTTGCCAGCGCCAGCCAGCCGGTCGACCCCCTTCATCAGTCCGAGTGCCGCGCGGTTACGCAGCGTCGGCCGCAGCACCAGAATGTCGGCGCAATCGACCGACGCGCGACCGAATTGCGCCTTGTGCGCGCCATCGCCCTCGGTGAAGTCGAAGGCGCGAAACCGCCCCTCGGCGAAAAGCGCGCGCATCGCTTCGACATGCAGCACGCTTCCCGGCGACAGCGCAGCAAACGCGGGATCATAGCCCGGATGGGCATAGATCAATATGTCGCGCTCGACGGGCAGGTAAAGATAGGCGATCGCGCGCTCCCCCGCGAACAACAGAAAGGCGCGAACCCGGTCTTCGGCCGCGGCTGCGACCGCATATGCGCGATCGGCTTCGGCCGCGGGAAGCCCCGCCTGCATCAGCCGCGCCTGATAGGTCTGCGCCGACAGTGCGGCGGCGATGCCCATGAACTCGGCAATCTCGTCGGCGGTTCGATAGCAGCGCACCGAGACACCGCCCCCGCAATGATCGGCGAGCCGCCGCGCCTTGCGCGACAGGGTGGAACGGGTCCTGGACGAAAAGCCCTGCCACCAGTCGTCGAAGTCCTGTCCCTCCATCGGCACATAATGGCGTGGATAGGCCTGACGCTCGGCGACCAGCCAACCCGTCAATTCCGCCCTCAGGGCGGGCAAGCGTTCGCGCGGCAAGGATCGCAGCAGCCAGCCGTCGCGCCCCGGGGGTGGCATCGCGCGCGCCGCGGGCGCCCATATATCGTCAAGCCCATGCGCGACGACGGCAAGCTCGCGCCGGACATGGCCGAGCGTCCGCCCCGCGACTTCGATGCGCAGCGCGACGCGCTCGCCGACCTCTCCGCTTCCGCCGCCCGTCATCTCCTGCCCATTATTCGATATACCCCTATTCCGCTTTGGCAGCACATGGTTATGATTGGCTTACACGATTTGAGGGACGTTCCGGAATGACAGCAATGGGCCGCAACACACGCCGCGCGATGGCGACGGCGGCCGCGACGGGCCTGATGCTGGCGCTGTCCGGTTGTGACCTTTTTGGCGAGCGCGGCCCGGTTCGCGTCGCCGCGATCGGTGAGCTCAACCCGATGGCCAACCCCGCGCGCGGCGAGCTTTCGACCGCCAATGCGGCGCTGCTCGACGCGACCTCGCAAGGGCTGGTCAGTTACGACGGGGAGGGCCAGATCGACACCGGGCTGGCCGACCGCTGGACAGTCACCACCGACGGGCGCAGCTATATCTTCCGCATCACCGAAGCGAAATGGAGCAACGGCAGCAAGGTGACCGCCGAGACGGTGGCCTCTATCCTTCGCTCCTACCTCGCGCCTGCGAGCCGCCATGTGCTGAAGGACGATTTTCCCGAGGTCGAAACGATCAAGGCGATGACCGATACGGTCATCGAAATCCGCCTGTCGGTGCCGCAACCCGCTCTGCTCGAACTGCTCGCGCAACCGTCGATGGCGATCGTCAACCGGGGCATGGGCTGGGGACCGATGCGTGCGCGCAAGGTCGGGCGGGCGATGCTGCTGTCACCGGTCCCCGATCCGCTCGCCGAAGATCCGGAGGCGGCCGAAGCCGCGGCGAGTGATCCCGCCGCGTCGATCGAGCTGGTCGGCACGTCGCCGCAAGGGGCGCTTGCGCGCTTCAAGAACGGCTATGCCGACGGGGTGATCGGCGGGCGCTTTTCGACCCTTCCCTATTTCGTCGCCTCGAACATCGGCCGCTCGCGGCTGGTGGTCGATCCCGTGCCCGGCCTGTTCGGGCTGGCCTTTGTCCGCGCCGAAGGTTTTCTGGCGACCGACACCAATCGTGACGCGCTGGTGCGCGCCATCCGGCGCGAGCGGCTGGTCGAAGCCTTCGGGCTGACCGAGTGGCAGCCGCAGGTCACGCTGCGCCCGTTGCTCTATACGCGCGACGGCGGCCCCGCGCCGCTGCTGCCCGCGTGGGCGGATTATGACGAGGCGTCGCGGCTGGCGCAGGCGCGGCGCGTCGTCGAGGCCTGGCGCAGCGCCGGACGCGAAATCGAACCGCTGCGCATCGCCGTCCCCGATTCGCCGGGCGGCCGCATCCTTTTCGCCTATGTTGCCGCCGATCTGGCTGCGATCGGCGTTCCCAGCCGCCGCGTCTCAATGTCGTCGAACGCCGATTTGCGACTGATCGACGAGGTCGCGCCGAACGACGATCCGCTCTGGGCGCTGCGCCGCCTGTCGTGTCGCCGCGACACGCTGTGCAACCGCGAGGCGCAGGATCTGATCGATCAGGCGACGATCAATATCGACGCGGGCCAGCGCGCCCGGCAGATCGGCGACGCCGAGGCGGTGCTCGCGCGTTACGCCCCCTTCATCCCGCTCGCGACGCCGCTGCGCTGGTCGGTCGCGTCGCAGCGCCTGACCGGGCTGCGCGCCAACGGCCGCGCGCAGCACCCATTGAATCATCTGATTGCCATACCCAACTAGGGTCAGGACCCATTAATTACCCGTTCGAGGTTTGAGGCGATTTTGCTCAGGGCGAGGAGGAAAGGCGCGGGAATATGAATATATTTCAAGACTTTTCGACGCTGCCATGGGCAAAATCGGTCAAATCCCGAAGGGACGCCGAAATGGCTTCAATCTCGGACCTTCGCGGCCTTGCGGGTAGCGATGCTACCCGCTGCACCCGCCAAGGCCCGATATCTTCGCCATTTCGACGCCTCGAACGGGGAATTAATGGGTCCTGACCCTAATACAGTGGTGCTCGCACTGGAGTGCTTCTAAAGGACCCCGATGGCCCCTTCGTCCCGCAATCCCGACGCAATCTTCGACGCGCTGATTCCCGACCGCACCGACCCCGCTGCGCTGCGCAAGCGCGTCGAGATGCTCGAAATCCTGCTCGAACGCGGCTTTGTCATTCCAGGCATCAATCGCGCCGTCGGCCTCGATGCGATCGTCGGGCTGGTCCCCGTCGTCGGCGACGTCATCGCCGCGACGATGGGCGCCTATCTGATCTGGGAAGCGCGCAACCTCGGTATGCCGAAGTGGAAGATCTGGCGCATGGTCGGCAATCTGGGAATCGACACGGCGCTCGGCGCTGTCCCGCTGGTCGGCGATGCCTTCGACTTTTTCTTCCGCTCGAACACGCGGAACCTCAGGATCATCAAGAAACATCTCGACAAGCATCATCCCGGAACGCTCGTCATCGAGCAGTAGCAGCGTCGTCATCCCGGCGAAGGCCGGGGGAGGACGATCGGGTGAACAGGATGATGGGTCCCGGCCCGGTCCCGCTCAGCGGACCTGCCGTTTCTCCAGCTTGCGCGCGAGTGTGCGCCGGTGCATCCCCAGCCGACGCGCGGTTTCGGAGATGTTGAAGCCGGTTTCGACCAGCGTCTGATGGATATGCTCCCACTCGACGGTCTTGATCGACGAGGGGCGCGCGTCGAGCGCGGCGTCGGGGTTGCCCTCGGCGCGCTCGAACGCCGCCTCGATGTCGTCGGTGTTCGACGGCTTGGCGAGATAATAGGAGGCGCCGAGCTTGATCGCCTCGACCGCGGTGGCGATGCTCGCAAAGCCCGTCAGCACGACGATCCGCATCACCGGGTCGGCCGCGCGCAGCGCCTGCACGCAGGCGAGCCCCGACGCGCTGCCGAGCTTCAGGTCGACGACGGCATAGCCCGGCCGCACCGTCTTCAGCACCGCGTCCATCGCCTCGAAGCTGCCCGCCACGAACACCTCATAGCCGCGCCGCTCGAACGAGCGTTTCAGCGTCCGCGCGAACGCCTCGTCATCCTCGACAATGAGCAATTGGCGCGTCTCGCTCATGCCGTTCCTCCACCCAGCCGCGCGAGCGCCGCGATCGGCAGCCATATCCGCACGAGCGCCCCGCCTTCGTCGCGGTTGGCGACCGTGGCCCCGCCGCCCAGCTTGCGCAGCACATTGACGAGCAGGAACAACCCCAGCCCGCCGCCGGGGCGCCCCTTGGTCGAGCGATAGGGCTGGCCGAACCCGTCGATCATCTCGTCGCTGAAACCGGGGCCGCGGTCGGCGATTTCGATCACCAGCATCTCGCCATCGCGCGACGCGGTGAAGCTGGTCCAGCCCGGCGACACTTCGGCGGCATTGTCGAGCACATTGCCGATCACCTGCCGCAACGCGGGGTCGGAGACGATGGCGACATCGGCGCCAAAGCGGTCGTGAAACTCCAGCGTGTCGGGGCGGCGCGCCGCGCGCGCGTGGGCAACGATCTCGCCGAACGCCGCGCGCATCGTGGTAAGTTGCGGCGCCTCGCCGCGCGCCTCGCCCGCTGACATCAAAATGCCGCTGACGATCGCCTTGCATCGCTGCACCGCCGCGTCCATATCGGCCAGATCCTCCTGCAATTCGCGGTCGTCCTCCAGCCGCGCCGCGGCTTTCCAGTCGCCGATCAGCACCGACAGGGTCGAGAGCGGCGTGCCAAGCTCATGCGCCGCGCCCGAGGCGAGCAGCCCCATGCGCACGATATGATCCTCCTCCGCCGCGCGCTGGCGGCTCGCCGCGAGCGCCGCGTCGCTGTCGCGCAGATTGCGGCTGATCCGCGTGACGAAGGCGACGAGCAGGACGGCAATCAGCAGGAAGCAGACGAAGCTGCCCTTGAGATACAGTCCCATCGGATCAGCGGCATAGGCGGGCGGCAGCACGAGCGGCGTCGGGTCGATGCGGAGCGCCGCGAGGGCAATCAACGCGGCGACCACGATCGCCCAGGATGAGCGCGGGGTGAGCAGGATCGCGCCGATCACGACTTGCAGCAGGAACAGCGACGCGAAGGGATTGGCGAGGCCGCCGCTATGGTGGAGCTGCCAGCCAAGCGCGGCGACATCGAAGAGCAGCGCCGCGGTCAGTTCGGCATTGGTCACCGCGCGGCCGCGGCGCAGCAGGGCGGCGCTGGCGAGGTTGATCGCGATGAGCACGAGGATCGCGCCGAGCAGCGGCGCACGCTCGAGCGAAATGCCCATCGGTCCGCTGACGATGCCGATCGTCGCCAGCTGCCCGCCCACCGCGAGCCAGCGCAGCTGGATCAGCAGCGCCATGTTGCGGCGGCCGGCGGGCGCCGTGCTGGGCGCCGGCGGCAGGATCGAAAGGTCGGTCATCAGTCGCGACTATGCCACAGTCGCCACGCAAAAAAGAGACTGAGTGCGCTGAGCGCGAACCAGGTCAGTGCGTAGACGAGGTGATTGTCGCGAAAGCGCACCACCGTCAGTCCCCCGACCGGATAGCCGCCGGGGTTCGGCGCCGCATCGGCATCGACGAAATAGGGGGCCACCCGTCCCAGCCCCCGCGCCTTGGCGATCGCCGCGACATCGCGCGAGTACCAGCGACCCGCAGCCGGATCATTTGCACGCAGGAAGGCGCCGTCGGGCTCGCTCACGCGCAACAGGCCGGTTATCCTCACCGGTCCCGCGACATTGCCCGCCGCCCGCGTCGCGGCGTCGCGCCGGTTCGCCGGCACAAACCCGCGATTGACAAGCAGCGTGAAGCGCGGCGTTTCGAGCGGTGTCAGCACCCAGAATCCCGCGCCGCGCTCGGTCACTGCCTGAATCAAAGTCTCGCGATCGTGGCGGAACACGCCGGTCGCGGTAACGCGGAGATAGGCGTCATCCTTTGCGTTGATCCGCGGCCAGGCATCCGGCCCCGGCGCGGCGACCGGCGCGGCATGGATGCGCGCATCGACCGCGGCGACCAGCTCATGCTTCCACGCGCGCCGCTCGACCTGCCACACACCGAGCCCCGCCAGAAGCACGGCCGCGATCAGCGCCGCCGCGGCAAAACCCGCGCGGCGGGCGCGCGTCACGGCGCCCGGCTCTCGAGCCGGCTCGTCGGTTCGTGCGGCATCGGCATCATGTTGGTGTTGAGGTGGTGCATCACCCACAGCGACCCCGCGAGCATGATGACGACGACGATGACGGTAAAGACGAGCGAGGTCAGCGACCAGCCGCCCTCCGCCTTCGGCGTCATATGCAGGAAAAAGACCATGTGGACGACGATCTGCACCACCGCAAAGGCCATGATGATCGCGCCGGTCGTGCCCGCGCTCAGCGGCATTGTCATCACCAGCCAGAAGGGGATGGCGGTCAGGATCACCGACAGCACAAAACCGATGACATAGTCGCGCATCGTCGCGTGCGGCATCTCGATCTCGCCATGACCGTGCGCGGCGTGGGGGTCGGCGCTCATCGCAGCACTCCCGTCAGATAGACAAAGGTGAAGACGCCGATCCACACGACGTCGAGGAAGTGCCAGAACATGCTAAGGCACATCACCCGGCGCTTGTTCGCGGCGATCAGCCCGTGCTTCGACAATTGCACCATCAAGGTCACCAGCCAGATGATACCAAAAGTGACGTGCAGCCCGTGGGTGCCGACGAGGGTGAAAAAGGCCGAGAGGAAGGCGCTGCGCTGCGGCGTCGCGCCGATCTCGATCAGATGGTGGAACTCATAAAGCTCGATGCCGAGGAAGGCGAGCCCGAACAGGCCGGTGACGGCGAGCCACAGCTGGACGCCCTTCACCCTGCCCTGCTGCATCTGGAGCACCGCAAAGCCATAGGTGATCGACGAGAAGAGCAGCATCGCGGTGTTGAGCGCGATCAGTTTCAGGTCGAACAGATCCTTCGGCGCCGGCCCGGCGGCATAGCTGCCGCCGAGCACCGCATAGCAGGCAAAGAGGATTGCGAAGATGAGGCAATCGCTCATCAGATAGATCCAGAAGCCCAGCATCGTGCTGTGCCCTTCGGGATGCGGATGTTCGTCGAGGTCGTAGAAGCGGACAGGCTCGTCGGCGGTCAGGGTCGTAGCACTCATCGCATCAGGCTCCGGCCGCCAGCTGGCGGGTGCGCGCGCCCTCGATCGCCGCGACGGTCGCCGCCGGAATGTCGAAATCGCGCTTGTAGTTGAAGGTGTGGATGATCGCCCCCGCGATCACCGCGACGAAGCTCAGCCCGACCAGCCACCAGATATGCCAGACGAGCGCGAACCCCAGGACAAGGCAGAGGCCCGACAGGATGATCCCCGCGCCCGTATTGCTCGGCATGTGAATGTCGCGGAACCCGCCAACCGGCCGCTGCCCCCCGCGCTTCTTCATGTCGTACCAGGCGTCGAGGTCGTGAATGACGGGCGTGAAGGCGAAATTATAGTCGGGCGGCGGCGAGCTGGTCGCCCATTCGAGCGTGCGCCCGTCCCACGGATCGCCGCTTTCCTCGGCGAGCTCCTTGCGGCGCCAGATGCTGACCGCGAACTGGACGAGCATCGCGCCGATGCCCGCGGCGATGATCAGCGCGCCGACCCCGGCGATCGCGAACCAGATTTGCAGGCTGGGGTCATCGAACACGCGCATCCGCCGCGTGACGCCCATCAGGCCGAGGATATAGAGCGGGGTAAAGGCGACCCAGAAACCGACGACCCAGCACCAGAAGCTGACCTTGCCCCAGAACACATCGAGCTTGAACCCGAACGCCTTGGGCCACCAGTAATTGATCGCCGCGAACAGACCGAACAACACGCCGCCGATGATGACATTGTGGAAATGCGCGATCAGAAACAGCGAATTGTGCAGCACAAAGTCGGCGGGCGGCACCGCGAGCAACACCCCGGTCATGCCGCCGACGACGAAGGTCAGCATGAAGGCGATCGTCCACATCATCGGCAGTTCATAGCGAATGCGGCCGCGGTACATGGTGAAGAGCCAGTTGAAGAGCTTGGCTCCCGTCGGGATCGAAATCACCATCGTCGTGATGCCGAAAAAGCTGTTGACGCTGGCGCCCGACCCCATGGTGAAGAAATGGTGCAGCCAGACGATGTACGACAGGATCGTGATGCACACCGTCGCATAAACCATCGACGTATAGCCGAAGAGCCTTTTACCCGAGAAGGTCGAGGTGACTTCGGAAAAGACGCCGAACAGCGGCAGGATGAGGATGTAGACCTCCGGGTGCCCCCAGATCCAGATCAGGTTCACATACATCATCGGCGATCCGCCGAGATCGTTGGTGAAGAAATTGGTCCCCGCGTAGCGATCGAGGCTGAGCAGCGCGAGCGTCGCGGTCAGGATCGGGAAACTCGCGACGATCAATATGTTCGAGCAGAGCGACGTCCAGGTAAAGACCGGCATCTTCATCAGCCCCATGCCCGGCGCGCGCAGCTTCAGGATGGTGACGATCAGGTTGATGCCCGACAGCGTGGTGCCAACCCCGGCGATCTGAAGCCCCCAGATATAATAATCGACCCCGACA
Organism: Sphingopyxis alaskensis RB2256; assembly: GCF_000013985.1. Taxonomy (GTDB): domain Bacteria; phylum Pseudomonadota; class Alphaproteobacteria; order Sphingomonadales; family Sphingomonadaceae; genus Sphingopyxis; species Sphingopyxis alaskensis. The sequence continues at coordinate 1,570,363 of NC_008048.1, forward strand.
TTGGGGCTGTAGGCGATGCCCGACAAGGGCGGATAGGCCAGCCAGCCGGTCTGCGCATATTCGCCGACGAACAGCGAGATCATCGTCAGCGCCGCGCCCGCGCTCGTCATCCAGAAGCTGAAATTGTTGAGGAAGGGAAAGCTGACGTCGCGCGCGCCGATCTGGAGCGGCACGATATAGTTCATCAGGCCGGTGATGAACGGCATTGCGACGAAAAAGATCATGATGACGCCGTGCGCGGTGAACACCTGGTCATAATGATGCGCGTTGAGATAGCCCTCGGACCCGCCGAACGCCATCACCTGCTGCAATCGCATCATGATCGCGTCGGCAAAACCGCGCAGGAACATGATCAGCCCCAGGATCATGTACATGATCCCGATGCGCTTGTGGTCGACCGTGGTGAACCACTCCTTCCACAAATAGCCCCACAGGCGATATCTGGTGAGCAGCGCGAGCACGGCGATACCGCCGATCGCCACGCCGATGAAGGTCGCGACCAGGATCGGCTCGTGCAGCGGGATCGCGTCGACCGACAGCTTGCCGAAGATCGGGTGCGTCGGGGGCGCGGGATGCGGGATGATGGCGTCGGACATGGGTTTCAGCTCGGCAGACGGTCAGGACAGCGGGCGCGTAGCGGCGGGCGCGTTCAGCGCGGTGCGGGCGGTCTTGCCCGGCAACGGCAGCCCCTCGCCCTTCAGCTTCTCGGGCGACACGGGTTTGGCGTCGGGGCGATCGTTCGACATCACCGGCGCGCTGCACCAGGCGGCGACATAGCGCATCGACCAGCGGGCGGCATCGACGGTGCCGCGCGCGGCGAACTTGTCATAGGTGACCTGCCGGACATTGCCGATGCCCGCAATCCCCGCGCCGCCCGCGGCATCGAGCGACATCATGTCGTGCATGCACATCTTGCCGGGCTCGACGCACATGTTGACCACTGCGTCGAACAGCTGCGGGTCGCTCGCGACGAAGCGGCGCACCGGTTCCTTCTGCGACGGCGTTTCGAGCTTCAGATAGGCGTTGCGGCTGAGGTCGCCTTCGGCCGACGCGCGCGTCGCGGCGACCCATTGGTCGAACTCGCCCGCGGGCAGGCTCTTGACGCGGAAGCGCATGTTGGAAAAGCCCCAGCCCGAATAATTGGCCGAAAAGCCCGTATACTCGCCGGTCTTGTCGAACACGCCGTGAAGCTTGGTCTCCATCCCCGGCATCGCGTAAATCTGACCCGCGAGCGCGGGCACGTAAAAGCTGTTCATGACCGAGGAGGAGGAGATGCGGAACCGCAGCGGCCGATCGACCGGCACCGCCAGTTCGTTGACCGTCGCCACCCCCTGTTCGGGATAGATGAACAGCCATTTCCAGTCGAGCGCGACGACCTGGACATCGAGCGGCTTGACCTCGGCCGCGACGGGCTTGCCCGGCCCCGTCCGCGCCAGCGGGCGATAGGGGTCGAGCAGATGCGTCGCCACCCATGTCACCGCGCCGAGGCAGATGATGATGAGCAGCGGCGCCGACCAGATGACGAGTTCGAGCTGCGTCGAATGGTCCCAGTCGGGCTTGTAGGTCGCATCCCGGTTCGACGCGCGATACTTCCATGCGAAAAAGATCGTCAGCGCCATCACCGGCACGATGATCAGCAGCATCAGCACCGTCGACAGGACGATCAGGTCGCCTTGCTGGCGCGCGACATCGCCGGCGGGATCGAGCACGACCATGCCGCACCCCGACAGGAGCGGCAGCGCGGCGAGCAGCGGCACGAAGCGCCAGCGAATCTTCAATGCCGAAGAGAATGCAAGCCCCTCCCCTTCAGGGGAGGGGTTGGGGTGGGGGCTCGAAGCCTTGCGCAAGGCCGATGGCCCCCACCCCCAACCCCTCCCCTGAAGGGGAGGGGCTTTATACGACGATAAGAGTGGGCGATAACTCGGCATGACGCGCGCCTAAGCCTCCTGTGTTGCACTGCACATAGGACATTTTGTCCAATCCCGCGATCGGCTGTGATCGCGCAGGGGCGTTTTCATTGGGGGCGCTTTTGCCCTATGACCGACTCGTGCCCGCGCGTCCCCACGTGGCGCGGGCGCCAGCTCAAGGATCGATACCATGGCTGCCGACACCGTCCCGACGACCGAGGCCGAACGCGACGCTCGCGCCCTCCACGACCATGACGGCCACCGCATCGACCCCGCCGAAATCGCCATCGGCGTCATCATCGGCCGGACCTCAGAGTTTTTCGACTTCTTCGTCTATGCGATCGCTTCGGTGCTGGTATTTCCCAAGCTCGTCTTTCCGCACCTCGATCCGCTGGCGGGCACACTCTGGTCCTTCGCGATCTTTGCCCTCGCCTTTGTCGCGCGCCCGGTCGGAACGGTCATCTTCACCGCGATCGACCGCGGTTATGGCCGTGGCGCCAAGCTCACCATTGCGCTGTTCCTGCTTGGCGGATCGACCGCGGCGATCGCCTTCCTGCCCGGCTATGAATCGATCGGCATCGGCGCCGCGCTGCTGCTCGCGCTGTTCCGCATGGGCCAGGGCGTCGCGCTCGGCGGCTCATGGGACGGCCTCGCCTCGCTGCTCGCATTGAACGCCCCCGAATCGAAACGCGGCTGGTATGCGATGATCCCGCAGCTCGGCGCGCCGCTTGGCCTCATCGTCGCCAGCCTGCTCTTCATGTTCCTGATCTCCGCGCTCCCGGCCGAAGACTTTCTCGCCTGGGGTTGGCGCTATCCTTTCTTCGTCGCCTTTGCGATCAACGTCGTCGCGCTGTTCGCGCGGCTGCGCATCGTCGTGACCCCCGACTATGCCGAGCTGTTCGAAAACCGCGCGCTTCAGCCCGCGCCGCTCCTCGAAACGGTACGGTCGGAATGGAAAACCATCGTCACCGGCGCCTTCGCCCCGCTCGCCAGCTTCGCGATGTTCCACATGGTCACTGTCTATCCGCTGTCGTGGGTGTTCCTGTTCACCGACGAAACCCCCGCACGCTTCCTGATGATCGAGGCGATCGCTGCGGTCGGCGGCGTGATCGCGATCATCGCCTCGGGCTATCTTGCCGACCGCTTCGGGCGCCGCACCGTGCTTGCCGCGACGGCGGCGGCGATCGCGGCGTTCAGCGGCTTTGCCCCGCAATTGCTCGACGCGGGCCAGGCGGGTGAGGCGAGCTTCATGATCCTCGGCTTCCTCCTGCTCGGCCTGTCGTTCGGGCAATCGTCGGGCGCGCTCTCATCGAACTTCACGCCGCGCCACCGCTACACCGGGTCGGCCTTCACCGCCGACCTCGCCTGGCTGTTCGGTGCTGGTTTCGCACCGATGGTGGCGCTCTGGCTGTCGAGCGAATTCGGGCTGATCGCCGCGGGTGCCTATCTGCTGTCGGGCGCGATCGTTACGCTCGTCGCGCTGTGGCTCAACCGCGAACTTGCACGCACGATCGATTGAGCCTGAGCCCCGCGGAGCAGCTTCAAAAGCGAGACGGGGGACGGCTCTCTGACGCATGGCAGGCACCGCTGATCTGCCCGGTCCGGGATCGGGTGGCAGGGAGCGTTCAGACCAGGCCCTGACGTCAGCCGATGAAGAAAAAGGAGGCGTGTCGCGAGTTCCCTGTCGACGTGGGCGCGCCATAATGACACGGTGATTCAGGCATGGTGCTGGCCCTCAATTTTCCCGGGACGATATGGTAGATAATGGACGCAGCCCCTGGCTCTTCCTGATCGGGGTAACAGCGGTAACAATCGGCGTGGTGGCCCATATGCCGATGTTCTGGATGGGGCGCGATATCGGTTTCCGCATGGCCGGAATGCCGATGGACGGCATGATGATCGCCGGTATGGCGCTCATCGTCGCGGGGATCGGCGTGGCCGCATGGGGCTTGCTTCCGGCAAACCTCGCCCAACAGGTCGCTGCCGCTGACCGCCTGTCGGTCTCGGCGCCCGAGGATGCTCCCCTGTCCGCAGCGCATTGGCGATTGATGGCAGCCCTGGTTGTCGCGCTCATCATCGACATCATGAAACCCGCGAGCCTCGGTTTCGTGATTCCCGGAATGATGGATGAATATGGCCTGTCGCGCGAAACCGTTTCGCTCGTTCCCTTCGCGGCGCTGGCGGGAACGGTGACGGGATCGATCGTCTGGGGCGCCGTTGCCGATGTTTACGGCCGCAAGGCGACCATATTGTTGTCGGCCGTAATGTTCGTGGGCACTTCGGTTTGCGGCACAATGCCGTCATTGGCTTGGAACATCGTCATGTGTTTCATGATGGGGGCTGCCGCAGGCGGGATGCTGCCGGTTACCTATGCCCTTCTTGCGGAGATGATGCCCAGTCGCCACCGGGGCTGGAGCCTGGTGCTCGTGGGCGGGCTGGGCGCGGCCGGTGGCTACGTCGCTGCCAGCCTGGTTGCCGCATGGCTGGAGCCGCTGCTGAGCTGGCGAATTCTTTGGCTCGTCAATTTGCCGAGCGGTCTTATCCTTGTCGCGCTCGGCGTCTTCATTCCCGAGTCGGCCAAGTTTCTCGTGGCGCGCGGTCGGCACGAAGAAGCCCGGCGGATCATGGCGCGCTTCGGTTCGAGCTTGCATATGGCTGACCGGGGACCGCCCCGCCCGCGCCGGGATTCGCTTCAGCGACCCGACCTTGCTGGCAGCATGATGGCGCTGAACCTGACGGCCATCGCATGGAGTCTCGTGAATTTCGGCTTGTTGCTTTGGCTGCCAGCCGAACTTGTGGCGCGCGGATACAGCATGACATCGTCGAGCCGCCTGCTTGCCGATTCCGCGCTTGTCGCCCTTCCCACCGTCGTTTTCGTCGCCTGGATTTATCACGCCTGGAGCACGAAATTGTCGCTGTTTGCAGCATCGCTTGCAACGCTTGCGGGCCTTGGCGGGATGCTCTGGTTCGCGCTGGCCGAAAACGCTTCGCCATTCCTGCCCGCGGCGCTGCTCATCATCGGCAGCAACGCCATCATTGCGATGCTGCTTCCCTACAGCGCCGAGAGTTTTCCGCTGAGGGTTCGCGGTCGCAACACCGGATGGGTCGCGGCATCCAGCAAACTGGGCGGCGTATGTGCGCAGGGACTCGCCATATTCGCCATCGTCCCGTCGCTGGCGGCAAGCATATTGACGATTATGCCCGTGATGGCGGCATCGCTCGTTCTGCTCGCCCGTTACGGCCGCGAAACGCGAGGGAGCGACCTGCGCGATCTCGACCCGGAGGGACATGTCTTCGACAAGGCCGGGCTCTGAAAGATTGCGGTCGACGGAAATCGGCGACCGGACGACATATCGCCCCGGTCTGGACGCAAGGTCGTCCCTGCCACGAGGCACAGAAAGGCGGTCGCCCGGTCGCAGGCACCCGAGCCCGATCATTCGCGATCGCCCGCTCTCCTTTTACCGGTCGGCAAGGCGATCTAGGGAAGCGCCGTCGCCAGCGGTCGAGGCGCAACGGCGCCTGGAGCGGTCGAACTCTATTCCGCGTTCGAAGGACAAGGGGGCGCATCCGGTGAGGACTCAATTCTTGCCGCGAGCAGCGTCAGCCCGAGCCCCTCATGCCCCGTGAGGCTGAGCGGATTTCCAACGCGCTGCAGATCGGCGCCACGGTCGGCAAAGCAGCGCAGTCGAATCTGGAGCTTCGACAATTTTCCTATCGGCGCCGCGCCGATCCAGTCGGTCACGTCGAGAGCGGCATTTCCGAAAGCGATGCTGACGCGTCCTTCGCCGACAGCGTCGACGCGGACGTCGAGGCGCAAGGCCATGTCCTGGCCAAGATGACGCATGAGGTCGGCATTCGGTCCGGAAATCTGGACCGATCCCATCCCGGCCCATCGAAACTGCTTGCCATCCTCCTGCGCCTTTACATCGACCGATTTCACGGAAAGCATCCCGTTGGGACTGACGACGGCGGCCGATTCGACGGGCCGCACGCCGCCATCATCGCCGACGCTCATCGACCAGGGCGCGCGCGCACGGCCGCCGGCGAAGAAATTTTCGAGATTGAGCGCCGCGGCGAGGTCGATTCCGGGATCTTCGGGGAGCAGCGGCACAATCTGCGGCTTGTCGTAGCGAAGACCATAGCCGATCGGAAACAGCGGCGCGGCGATGGGCGACGCTGCCGTGGCGGGCCAGGCGAAGGGCAGTGTTCCGCTGAAATCGCGGATCGGCCTGCCGTCGCGACGGGCAACAAGGACGTCCGCGACGCCGGCGCCCTGTGAACCGGGCAGCCACGCAGCGACGAAGGCGTCCGCGGCGTTGATCTCGGGATTGGTGAACAACGGCCGACCGGAGAGAAAGACTGCGACAACGGGAATCCCTGCTTCCTTCAGCCGCTTGAGCCGGGCGAGGTCGGCAGGATTGACCGGCTGGTAATCGAGCGTCGGAACGTCGCCCTGAAACTCAGCATAAGGCTCCTCACCAAATATAAAGATCGCGACATCGGGTTTTGTTGTAAAGCTGCCGTCGGCTGAAAGCGTCGCCGCGCCGCCCGCCGCGCGGACCGCCTCTTCAATCCCTTCCCAGATCGTCTGACCGTTCGGAAAATCGTCGCGGGTGACGTCGCTGCCCTGCCAGCTGACGGTCCACCCGCCGGATTGCATCGCCATGCTGTGCGCCGCCGGACCGGCCACCAGCACGCGCGCGCCGGGGCGGATGGGCAGCAGACCGCCATTATTCTTGAGCAGGACGAGCGATTTGGCGACCGCCTCGCGCGCGACGGCCAGATGATCCGGCGCCCCGATGATCGACGGATCGGCCCGGTCAGCCCGGACGCCGTCGAAAAGACCCAGCTTGAACTTTACGCGCAGAATCCGGCGGACCGCATCATCGAGCCGCGCGGCGGGAATGATCCCCGACTTCGCCTGTTCGAGCGTCGATGCGTAAAGCCCCTTCCAGCTGTCCGGCGCCATGAACATGTCCAGTCCGGCCAGGATCGATTGGGGACAATCGGTGACGCTGCACCCCGGAACCTGACCATGACCGTTCCAGTCACCGACAACGAAACCCTCGAACCCCATCCGTTCTTTCAGGATCGTGGTCAGCAGCGCTTTGTTGCCGTGATGCTTGGTCCCGTTCCAGCTTGAGAAACTGGCCATGACGGTTAGCGCCCCCGCGTCAATCGCGGCGGGATAGCCTTGCGCATGGACCGCGATGAGCTCGGCCTCGCTGATCCTGGCGTCGCCCTGATCCTTGCCATGCTCGGTTCCGCCATCGGCCAGAAAATGCTTTGCCGTCGCGGCGACGCGGTCCTTCGCGATGGCTTGCCCCGGTATGAGTTCGCCCTGCAGCCCCAGCGTCATTGCTTTCGCATATTGCGCAACAAGCTGCGGATCGGCGGCATAGCCCTCATAGGAGCGGCCCCAGCGAAGATCGCGCGGCACCGCGAGCGTCGGTGCGAACGTCCATTCGATACCGCTCGCGGCGATTTCGGCGGCCGTGATTTCGCCGATACGGCGGATCAGGCCGGGGTCGCGTGCGGCGCCGAGCCCGATATTGTGCGGAAAAATTGTCGCGCCTGGAACATTGTTGTGCCCGTGGACGGCATCGATGCCGAAGATGATCGGAACCGCGACACCGTTCACACCCGGTCGCAGCGATGCTTCGCGAAACTCTCGAACGAGTCGCGCCCAGTCGGCAGCAGTCGAACGTTCATTGCCGTATGGACCGCTGTTTCCACCCGCAAGAATCGAACCCAGGGGGTAGGTTTCGAGATCCTTGGGCGTGATCGCGCTGATGTCGGCCTGAATCAACTGTCCGACCTTTTGCTCGACCGTCATCCGCTCGAGAAGGGCGTCGATGCGGCGTTCGGTTGCGGGGTCACTGATTGCCTGGGGGCTACGCGCAACAGGCCAGATTTCGGGATGCACCGGCGTCCCCCCCTCGTCCATCGCCACGGCCGTGCCAGCAGCCCCGGCAAGCGAGAGCGCAAGTGCCACCCCTATAGATTTCCGCCGCATCGTCTCTCCCTTCACTCTTGTGAACGTTCTCATTTCAAGTGTCACAAAGATTTGTCAAAATCAAGAGGAGCGGGCTGGATCGACATTCAGGAGATGGCGCGCCGAAAATGATGGTTTTCGCGACCCGGAATGCAATGTGCAAGAGGCCACTGAGGAGCGGAAGCACCGAAAGCCGCCATTTGCGGGCCGCCAGAGCTGAATGTCGATGCGGCCCTGGGGTCAGATCCGCGTTGAGTGGGGAACGCCGGGCGGACCATCACTGCGGCGACATCATGATGAGGATATCAGGCGCGTTTGTTGGCTGCTCTCCACCACTGCGACCGCCTGCTGCCCGAAAATCGATCGCGCCGGTCAGATCGCGACCTGGCTACCCAGTTCGACCACCCGATTACTTGGCAGACGGAAATATTCCATCGCGCTTTCCGAATTGCGCAGCATCCACGCGAAAAGCTTTTCGCGCCAGATCGGCATCCCCGGTTTCTTCGCCGCAATCAGGGTCTGGCGCGACAGGAAAAAGCTGGTTTCCAGCATCTTGAACTCACCGCCACAGCTCGTCACCCGCATCAGCGCCTCGGGCACGTCGATCGGCTGCATGAAACCATAGTTGAGCACCAACCGGTGGAATCCCTGCCCCAGATCTTCGAGCTGGCAAAGCTTGCTTTCGGGGACGAACGGCACGTCGGCAATCTTGATCGTCAGCAGGATGATGCGCTCGTGCAGCACCTTGTTGTGCTTGAGGTTGTGGAGCAGCGCGTGCGGCACGCCGTCGCTGCTCGATGTCATGAAGACCGCGGTGCCAGGCACGCGCGTCGCGCTGTTCGCAGCCGACTTCACGAAAATCGGGATCGGCATCGCACCCTCGGCCATTTCCTCCTGCATCAGCTTGCGCCCGCGCGACCAGGTGGTGAGCAGCGTGAAGATGGTGAGCCCGATCACCAGCGGCACCCAGCCGCCGTCGGGCACCTTGATCAGGTTGGCGCCGAAATAGGCGATGTCGACGATGAAGAAGACCGCGAGCACCGGCAGCGCCTTCCATGCCGGCCATTTCCATAATGTGAAGAGCACGACGCTCATCAAACAGGTATCGATGAACATCGCCCCGGTCACGGCAATGCCATAGGCCGCGGCAAGGTTGCTCGACGAGCCGAAGCCGAGGACGAGCAGAATCACCATGACCATCAGCCCCCAGTTGACAATGGGAATGTATATCTGCCCCGCCGCCGACGCGCTGGTGTGCTCGACCCGCAGGCGCGGCATGAAGCCGAGCTGGATCGCCTGCTGGGTCAGCGAGAAGGCGCCCGAGATCACCGCCTGGCTGGCGATGATCGTCGCAAGCAGCGCGAGGATGACGACGGGCAGTTCGAGAAACTGCGGCATCATCTGGAAAAAGGGATCGGCAATCAGTTCGGTGCGCGGCCCCGCTTCGGCCGCAAGGACCATCGCGCCCTGTCCCATATAGTTGAGCATCAACGCGGGCAGCACGAAACTCAGCCACGAGAGGCCGATCGGCCCGCGACCGAAATGCCCCATGTCGGCATAAAGCGCCTCCGCGCCGGTCACCGCGAGCACGACCGCGCCGAGCGCGATAAAGGCCGTGAAACCGTCGAGGTAAAAGAATCGTAGGGCGTTGACCGGGTTGAGCGTCTCGACGATGATCCACGGATTATTGCCGATATGCAGGATACCAAGCCCTGCAAGCATCAGGAAATAGAGCAGCATGATCGGGCCGAACAGCGCGCCGACCTTCGCCGTCCCGCGCGCCTGGATCGCGAACAGGCCGATGAGTATGCCCAGGGCGATCGGCACGATATAGGGTTCGAATCCCTTGTCGACATAGGACAGGCCTTCGGTCGCCGAAAGCACCGACATCGCCGGGGTAATCATGCTGTCGCCATAGAAGAGGGCGGTGGCAAACACGCCCAGAAGGACGATCGGCCAGGTCCAGCGCTTGCCTTCCGACGAGCGGCTGATCAGCGCGAGCAGCGCGAGGCTGCCCCCCTCGCCCTTGTTGTCGGCGCGCATGATCGTCATCACATATTTGAAGGTGACGACGAGCATCATCGACCAGAAAACGAGGCTCAGCACACCATAGATATGCAGCCGGTCGGGCTCGATCGGATGATGCCCCGCAAAGGTTTCGCGGAACGCATAGAGCGGGCTGGTACCGATGTCGCCGAAGACGACGCCGACCGCACCGACGGCAAGCTTCAGCTTGCCGTCACCATGAGGGCCATGGCCGTGATGGCCGGTTTCGGCGGCGGCTTCGATGGCGGTTGCCACGCCCTCGGCCGCCCGTTGCGACTCAGCAGTCATCGCGCGCCTTTAGACGAGCCTGCGATTTTGGAACAGGTTTCAATTCGGGACGCTCGCTACGGTTTCGTCGGCCGGGCCCGCAGGTGCCGCTGGCGTCGGCCCCAGCGCCTGCCGAAGCTGCGCGAGCCGCATTTCGAGGTCGGCGCGCCAGGGCGCATCGGCGGGGCTGCGCGCGAGCAGTTCGCTCCACACCGCTTCGGCGCCTTTAAGGTCACCGCCCTGCGCGAGCGCGAGGCCCGCGAAGAAGGGCGGCGCCGGGTGCGACGGATCGCGCCGCGCCGCTTCGTCGAAGGCGAGCGCGGCGGCGGGCGACATCATGCCGCCGCCATGCGCCGCGAGCGCATTGCCCAGCCCCACCCACAGGTCGACATTGTCGGGATATTTTTCCAGCCCCTTTTCGAGCGTCTTCGCCGCCAGTTCGGTCTTGCCCGTGCGCGCAAAACCGTCGGACATGCCGAGCCATTGGGCCGCCGGACCAAAGCGTTCGGCCATCCCCTGCCGCTCGTCGGTCAACGCCTCGCCAAAGCCGTCGGGTTCCGGCGCCGGCGCGACGGGCTTGCCCGGCAGCGACGGGCTGCCCTGAAGCGCATAGCCCGCCAGCCCCAGCATCACCGCGGCACCGGCCAGCGGCCGGGCGGCGGCGGGCAAGCGACCCAACCAGAAAATACCGCCGATCGTCAGCGCGGCGGCGACCATGACCCAGAACCACGTCACGTCTTGTCCTCCTCCTCGTCACCGCCGCGGCGAAAGCGGCCGAACGCCAGCCAGCCGCCGATCGCGAGGAACAACAGCGGCCCCAGCCACAACAGCGCTGTCGCACCGTCGAACGGCGGATCATAAGTCACCCAATTTCCATAACGCGCGACGAGCCACGCCTTGATCTCGTCCGGGCTTTCGCCCGCCGCGATCTTGCTGCGCACCTCGTGCCGCATGTCGCCCGCCAGCGGCGCATCAGAATCGGCAATCGACTGGCCCTGACAGACCAGACAGCGCAGTTCTTCCATCAAAGCCTTGGCACGCGCTTCCTTCGCAGGGTCATTAAGCTGCTGATAGGCATAGGGCGCGGGCGGCAGCCGGTCCTGCGCCGCTACCGGCAAGACCAGCGCGCCGAGCAGGCAAAGGAGAGCCACCCGCACGCTCATTTCATCGCCTCGATCTTCGCAACGATTTCGGGTACCTGATCGGCGAGGATCACGCCCTGTATCTGCTCGCGGATGACGCCCTTGCCGTCGACGAGGAAGGTTTCGGGCACTCCCGACGACCCAAGGGCGATCTGGACGCTGCTCTGCATGTCGGCGCCGATGCGGTCGAAGGGATTGCCATATTCGTTCAGGAACGCCGCGACATCCTCGGGCCGGTCGCGGATCGCAATACCGTCGATCGGCACGCCTGCGGCCTTCAGCGCCTCAAGCTGCGGCGCCTCGGCGCGGCACGGGATGCACCAGCTTGCGAATATATTGACCAGCCGCGGCCGCCCGTCGGCAAGGTCGCTGCTCTTCAGTCCCGGCACGCCCGCGGTGGCGGGCGGCAGGTCGAACAGCGGCATCGGCTTGTCGATCCACTGCGACTGGATCAGCGTTTCGGCGGGCGTCACCAGTCGGTAGATGAAGGCGCCGAACAACAGCCCCATGATCGCCAGCGGCACAAACAAGACCCAGCGGTTCGTCATGGCGCAAAACGCTCCTGTGATTTGCGGTGCCGGCGCGCGCGCCACATGGCGAGCAGCTGCGCGCGTCCAAGCAGCGACAAAGTGGCGCCGAGCGCGATCAGGCCGCCGCCAAGCCATATCCACCACACCAACGGTTTCCACCACAGGCGAATCTGGTAGCGGTCGGCGCGGCCATCCTCGCCCGTCACCGGCTGGCCGAGCACTGCATAAAGCTGCCCGCCCGGCCGCGTCAGCAATGCCGCCTCGTTCGTTTCGGTCGGTGCCGTGCCCATCAGCCCCGGAAAGGTTCGCGCTTCGGGTTTCATCGTAAAGCTGCTGCCCGATGGGGTGGTCGCGACCAGCGCGCCCTCAATGGCAGTATAGTTCGGCCCGGCCAGGGGCTTCACGCCGACGAACTTCACCGAAAAATCGGCGATGCGGATCGTCTCGCCGGGCGCGGCGGCGACCAGCCTTTCCTTGATGAACGCGCTCTCTGCTCCCATGCCGGCGAGGCACACACCGACGCCGAAATGCGCGACGACCATGCCCCAGGTCGGCAAAGGCACGCGGCGGAGGTTGCGGCCCCACAAGGGCGCCAGGCTCGCGACCGCGACGATGCCCGCGACGGTCATGCCGAGCAGCGGCAGGATACCGACCTTGCCGCCGAACAGGATCAACGCGAACAGTATCGCCGCCCCGGCGAAGATCGCGACAGGCAGGCGCGACCACAGCCGTTTGCCGTCGTCCTTGCGCCAGCTGAGCAACGGCCCGGCAACCATCACGAGGCAGAGGATCAGCGCGAGCGGCCCCGCCACCTTGTTATAATAGGGCGGACCGACGGAAATCTTCTCGCCCATCGCCTCGGCGACGATCGGATAGAGCGTGCCGAGAAGGACGAGCGCGAGGATCGTCGTAAGCAGCAGGTTGTTGATCACGAGCGAGCCTTCGCGGCTCAGCAGCGCAAATTTCTTTCCTTCGGCAACCGACCCGGCGCGCAGGGCAAAAAGGGTCAGCGCGCCGCCGATATAGATCGCCATCAGCACGAGCAGAAAGGTGCCGCGCTCGGGATCGACGGCAAAGCTGTGGA